>JBBKWR010000412.1:0-4188 GCA_037969055.1 Flavobacteriaceae bacterium
AAGGTGAATATTAAGGCAAAATACATGTTGGAAGCGGACCTAGGCGTGCTACATTTTGAAACCATGGAATGGATCGTACAGTCCCAATTTTATTGCGATGAACTAAGCATACTACAAGAATTGGTGGGTCGTAAAAACAATCAAAATCGCATTGAATTCCAAGTGCGTCAAGATATAGATCTGCGAATTAATACCATGATGGAGCGGGTGTCAAATAGTATTATAGTAGAACTCGAGCAACATGAAAAGTACCTTACCGATCTCCTGATGGATGATAAAAGTAAAGCCCCTATGTTGGTGGAACGATATCTTGGGAAATTATTCTCAGCTGGCAAAAAAACCGATGAAAATAAATACAGGGAAAAGCATAGGTTAATCTCCGAAAAGGTCTTGGCATTGGAAAAGGATTTTAGACATTTAAAGCAGGAGATATACAATTTTCTTAGCAAGAAACATCCAAAACAGCGGCATGGTTTCGCTGAATAGCACCTTCATTTCATAAAGATGGCCAAATGCGTTCAGTGACCATGGACAATCAGTACCTCCATATTTTATAGGCAATGGTGCATCTCCAAGGTTTAGGATTTGACCAGTCTTTCGACTTTTCAAAAAGTAAGTTACTTTTTTTGCCTACCAAAGCTTAATTTAGTACTGACCAAGTTGCCATCGACGTATTTTATCGTTTTGCAGCATCGAGCACCTTTGACGATATGTCAAATTTGTATGCTGTCAAAACCCGCAATAAAACCAAGGGCACCATTAATGATGCGTTTGGTACTTATGCGAAATCGGGCCTTGGGGAATTTTAATAAAATTAAATTTCTTTGACCATATATGGATAGTCAAACAGAAGAATCTAAAAGAATTCAGGAAAAAGATAAGGGTAAAAAGGATTGGTTGCACTGGGGCCCTTACCTAAGCGAGCGCCAATGGGGTACCGTGCGCGAAGATTATAGTCCAGAAGGTGATGCCTGGGGCTATTTTACCCACGAACAAGCCCGAAGTAGGGCTTATAGATGGGGAGAGGATGGGATCGCTGGAATAGCTGACCAATACTGCAATATTTGCTTCGGGGTAAGTATGTGGAACGGGAAAGACCACATATTAAAGGAAAGGCTATTTGGCCTGACCGGACCGCAGGGCAACCACGGGGAGGATGTAAAAGAACTTTACTATTATTTGGAAAATACCCCCACCCACTCGTACATGAAGCATCTTTACAAATATCCCCAAAATGAATTCCCATATCTGCAGTTGTTGGAGGAAAATGCAAAAAGGGGCCAGGACCAGCTTGAATTTGAATTGCTGGATACCGGGGTGATGGACAAAAATGCCTATTTCGATGTTGTCACGGAATACGCCAAAGCGGATGCAGAAGACATCCTGATCAATATTACCGTTAAGAACAGAAATAACAAAGTAGCAAGATTGCATCTATTGCCGACGTTATGGATCCGTAATTATTGGAGTTTTAAGGAAATGCCCGAAAAACCAATCATCAAGCTCCAGAAGCAAAAAGGAATGCCTTATGCTGCCATCAAGCATTGTTATGTTGGGGATTACTATCTCTACTTTGATACGGCGTCCAAAATGATGTTTACCGAAAATGAGACCAACATGAAATCGGTTTACGAAAGCGCCAACGACCATCCGTTCAAAAAAGACCTCTTCCACCATTCGGTTATTGGCAATGACTTTACCTTGGCGGAACTAAAAAAAGAAGGCACTAAATTTGCACCCTTGTTCGTCCTCGATCTTAAGGGAGGCGAATCAAGAACTATTAAACTTCGGCTGTCCGACCACAAATTAACGCAACCCTTCGACAGCAAATTTGATAACATTCTTGAAAAAAGGAAATTAGAATGTGATGCATTCTATACGAATTTGGGCAAACTCAGCAAAGAACACCAAACGATTCAAAGACAGGCTTTCGCAGGATTGCTATGGACAAAACAATATTACAATTACGATGTGGAAGTTTGGTTGAATGGTGACGCCAAGGCATCTGTCCCTCCAAAAGAAAGGCTCGCTGGAAGGAATAGCCATTGGAAAACCTTACGAAACCACGATATACTCTCCATGCCCGATAGTTGGGAATACCCGTGGTATGCGGCCTGGGACTCGGCCTTTCATTGCACCACTTTAGCTATCATCGACCCGCATTTCGCCAAAGAACAATTGATGTTGTTCACCAAAGAATGGTATATGTCCCCAAGCGGTCAAATTCCTGCTTACGAATGGTCTTTTAGCGACGTAAATCCTCCCGTACAGGCATGGGCAGCGCTTAATATTTATCAAATTGAAAGAAAGAGGACAGGTCTGGGCGACATCAAGTTTTTAAAACGAATGTTCAATAAACTGGCCCTAAATTTTACCTGGTGGGTCAATCGATTGGACAGAAAGGAAAATAATGTTTTTGAAGGGGGATTTTTAGGGCTCGATAATATCGGGATTTTTGATCGGAGCAATGGGGTCCCCGGAGGTGGACATTTGGAACAGGTCGATGGTACTTCCTGGATGGCCCTGTACTGTCTGAACATGTTGGAAATGAGTTTGGAAATCGCCATGGAAGATGAAACCTATGAAGACATGGCGGTCAAATATTTTGGACATTTCATTTTTATCGCCGAGGCCTTAAATAAAATAAGTATCGATTTTGCAGGTACCTGGGACGAGCAGGAAGGGTTTTTCTACGATAAACTTATTCTGCCGGACGGGCGATTCGCACCGATTAAAGTCCGTTCCATAGCCGGACTCCTGTCAATGGTGGCCGTATTTTGTATCAAAAAAGAAATCCTTGAAAAGCTTCCAAAGTTTAGAAAAAGTGTACTCTGGTTCAGAACATACCGTAAGGATACCCTTAAATATCCTGTGATACAGGAATTTATGGAAGGAGATGACCTCCTACTCTCTTTGGTACCTAAAGACAGGATGGTAGTTTTAATGAAGGTGCTTTTGGATGAAAATGAATTCTTAAGTCCGTATGGGATTCGCTCCATGTCCAAAAAACATGAAAATACCTATCACATGCAGATTGATGAAATTGATTATTGTATCGACTATGAACCGGCCGAATCTTCCGTAATGCTGTTCGGCGGGAATTCAAATTGGCGCGGACCCGTTTGGATGCCATTGAACTACTTGTTTATTCAGGCCTTAAGGGAATACTACAATTATAGTGGTAACTACCTTAAATTTAATTATCCCACTGGAGGTAAAGAAGCGATGAACCTTAAGAAAATAAGCGATGACCTGAGCAGGCGTTTGATCAAAATATTTGAGAAAGACAACCAGGGCAACAGACCAGTTCACGGACTTAATTCCAAAACATACAGGCAGGACGACTTTGAAGACCTCATTTTGTTTTATGAATATTTTCACGGGGACAATGGTCGGGGCGTCGGGGCATCGCATCAGACAGGCTGGACCGCGCTAATTGCGAACCTAATACATAATGTGCTGTAATTTTCCTTTAAGAATACTTTAGGATTGGAAATTATCTTCGCCCCTAAAGAAGTTTTATCTTAATGCCATATCGTTATTCCCATACTGGTCGTTCGAAATAATGATAGTAGTGTATGTCAAAGCAAAAAACTTGGGCGTACAAAACCCTGCCAAAACATTTAATAAAGAGTAGCTTTGGCAGGGATATTGTTTATTGTAGCACAGACACTATTGCTGTGCCATTTCCAAATTAATGGTCATTTCCACTTCATCACTAACGGGCGCCAAATCCCCGCCAACATTAAAATCTTTTCTTTTTAGTGTTCCGGAAAGTTTAAGGCCCGCCTTCAATTTTTGGCTACGTTGGTCGGTAATCACCCCAATGAGCTTACCATCGAGCGTTACAGACTTAGTGACCCCATGCATGGTGAGGTCCCCGGTCAATTTGAAGGTTTTCTCCCCAGTTTTCTCATACCCAGTAGTTTTAAAGGTCATGGTCGGGTGTTGTTCAACGGCAAAAAAACGATCGCTGCGCAAATCATCGTCCCTTCTGGAATTTCCGGTATTGATGCTTGTGGTCGGGATGGTCACCGTAAAAGAAGGATTGCTAAAGGCATCGTCTGCTGTGGCCTCGATTTCAAATTCGGTAAAGTTGCCCGTGACCTCGGAGATCAATAAGTGGGTTATGGCAAAGTTGATGCCCGAGTGGGCCTTATCGGCCTTCCAGGTACTCTGTGCGGTAAG
>JBBKWR010000413.1:0-13916 GCA_037969055.1 Flavobacteriaceae bacterium
AGCACCACCGCTAGGGTAAGTATATAAGGGAACCAAGGAATGACCGATTGAAAGGCCAGCGAGGTAAGGGTCACCCCTCCGACATTGACGCCTTCTACCAAAACCTGTCCTGCTCCGTCACCACCATAGTCAAATATTCCGCCACTATTGTAAAAAATTATGACCAGAGCGGTCATGGTACAAATGACCACAGTATCGATAAATGGCTCTAAAAGTGCCACAATACCCTCACTGGCAGGGTACTTGGTTTTAACGGCAGAATGGGCAATTGCGGCAGATCCTGCCCCGGCCTCGTTAGAAAAAACAGCTCTTCTAAATCCGACAATCAATACGCCGAAAAGTCCTCCCAGTCCTGCCTCAGGAGTGAATGCTCCATCAAATATTAGTACGAAGGCATCATCGATATAGGAGAAATTTGCAAAAATAACGACCAAACAGGCCGTAGCATATATTATGGCCATAAATGGAACGACCTTCTCGGTCACCGATGCGATTCGTTTGATACCGCCAATGATTACAATTCCCACAATAACTGCTAGTATCACACCAATGATAAAGCCGGAAGAACCACCTTCCATGCCAGTCATTGCGATCAGTTGTTCCGCAGCCTGGTTCGCCTGCACCGCATTACCTCCCCCAAAGGAAGCACCAACACATAGTACGGCAAATATTACGGCAAGGGCTTTTCCCAAGCCGGTATATCCCTTTTGCGCCAATCCCCTGGATAGATAGTACATGGGTCCGCCATAAACGACGCCATTCTCATCAACATCCCGGTATTTCACACCAAGGGTACATTCCACGAATTTGGTCGACATACTTAGTAGCCCACAAACAATCATCCAAAAGGTTGCCCCTGGGCCACCGATGGCTATGGCCAAGGCCACACCTGCTATGTTCCCTAGTCCTACTGTTCCGGATACTGCGGTGGTCAAGGCCTGAAAATGGCTTACCTCACCTTGGGCACTTTCGTCCCTTATGGTGTCCACCAGATCTCCATCAACTATATTTACATCGGACTTTTCAACCCCATGTCCTTCTGGTGCTTCAACCGAATCGTATTTACCCCTGACTACATTTATGGCAAGCGGAAATTTTCGAATGTTCACGAAACCAAAGTAGATGGTAAAGAAGCTGGCTCCAGCCACTAGGATCATAACAATTAATGGCACACCTGTACCTGGCACCACCCAAAAAACGATACTTTCCCAAACAGCCGTAATCGGTTCGAACCAAGCATTTATGCGTTGATCCAACCCCATTTCCGCGGTTTCTTGTGAAAAAGATAAAAAAGGCAAAAGAAGGACGATAAGTGAAAGTATCCGGTACTTCATAATGGAGGGATTGGTTTTGAGTTTGGTTTGTTGAGCAGCAATATCCTAAAAATAATCAATGCAATCAAATATAATTGTTGAATTAACTCAATCGATATGGAACATTTCGTTCAACGTTCTAATCTGCTCGGGCCTTCCCAGAACGATTACCTTACTTTTTGGAAGCAGTTGCAAATCGGCCTCTGGATTGATAATATATGTTCCATCGGGTTTTATGTAACCGATGATGGTACACCCGGTCTTATTTCGTAGATCAAGATCCCTTAGCGAATTACACTCCATTTGGTCTTTAAAATCCTCAATCGCCACTTCTTCGAGGTTTGTGGTGTGGCCACCCTCTGTGGATAGTTTGTCCATAAAAGTAATGAGGTCGGGCATTACCACGAGTGAAGCCATATGGTCACCCCCGATCTTATCGGGCATGATTACTTTGTTGGCACCGGCCAGAATTAGTTTTTTCTGGGAATTCGCTAAAGACGCTCGGCTGATGATGAACAGCCCTGGGTTCATTTGACGGGCCGAGAGTACCACAAATAGATTGGCGGCATCATCGGGCATAGCGGCTATAAGGTACTGTGCACGTTCGATCCCCGCTTCCGTCAATACCTCATCATCATTGGCGTCGCCCTCTACAAAAAGCACCTCACTTTCGTATCGGGCAATAATTTCCTTGTTCTTTTCGATTACCAAGAAGGGCCGTTTATATGCTTTCAACCTTTCTGCGGCCTGCATCCCATTTCGGCCATAGCCACAGACCACCACATGATTGGATAGATTATTGATCATAGTCTTGATTTTTTTCTTTTTAAGGATTTGAAGGGAGTTTCGCCCCAGTATATATTCTGTAATCACCGAAATGGCAAAAGCGAATATAAAGACACTGGTAATGATTAATACGATGGTAAAAACCTTGCCTTCCGGACCCAACGGCCGCACTTCGGAAAATCCCACCGTGGTAACCGTAATGATGGTCATATAGAAGGCATTGATCCAACTGTAATCCAAAATAAGGCGATATCCAACCACGCCAAACAGCAATACCGCCGTCATCAATGTCAAGGCCAGATACATTCTAGAGCGGAATAGTTTCAGCATACTTATAGGTCGAAAACAGATGTTCTTTTGGTATATACGAGATCCTTTATTCTAAGCCAAAAGGCGACGAACAGATACAGGGCGAATCCAAAGCCAAGCGTCACGAATGTAAGGTAAATAAAGGAGGTCCTAACCACCCTCGCACGTATACCCAAACGCTCCGCAATTCGCCTGCAAACCTCGAAACCGCGTTTTTGGAAATAATAAAGTACGGTATAGAAAAGATTCATGGCCTAAAATTAGGAAAAGAAAACAGAATAATGAAAACGGGTCATGGAATAAAAACTAGAAAAAAGTGCACGACAGGGAAAACTATAAATCGATATAAATAAATAAATTATGATACCTATCCCTCAATCATGTGGATCGAAGCAGGCTATTCCCAACCGCACATTGAAGGCATTTATTTTTTGGTACAGAATTCGTTATACAATTGCAAGACCGCCTGACTTTCCCGTGCGCTCTTGATCGAAATGTCGAGTGCCCCAAACTTATGTACAATCCCATTTTGTTCTGGGCCAATTTCCGATAGAATTGCTCCAATTTGTTTGTTATTGTCTGTTCCCAAATGCTTTGCATGACAGAATTTAATGGGAAGGACCGAATTGAGGACCAACAGATCTATAAATGCCCGAGATACATTTTTTGTGCTATTCCCGCTGGATTTCCCAAATGTAAAATGGTCGTTCCAATAGGCACTGGCAGAAACTCCAAATAGCGAATACAATTCATGGAGCGTAGCGGCTTGAAGCATATTATCGAATAGGTGTTGATCTCTGTGGTAAAGATTGGCCAACTGTGATAGTCGTATAGTAGGAAAATTGTGGGGCCTCAATTTGAAGAATTCGGGTTTTTGAACTGTTTCCCCGTTTAAATCAAACTTTTTTGCCAGATGCAGATACTCTTTTTTTAAATGTCCATGGTATTCGTCATATACCCCATCATCATCCAGCAAATGGGCCATTCCTAAAAATAGGCCTTCCAAGGGGATCGGATAAGGGCTCAATTTTCTAATGACTGAAAAATTTATCGTATTGGCCAAACTCAGGAAGGCATCTCCGTTGACCTTAGATCCAAAATTCTTGAGGAGCAAAGTAAAAAAAACCTGTTCCCAGTCATTGTTAGAGTGCTTCAAACATGTAAAAATAAAAGCGGATTTACTCTCCAATCTTTCAAAATATAAGCTTTCCCACCATTTGTTCATGAGGAAAGCATCTACCTTCATAATATCCCTTTCGCAATTGATAAATGTTTTTTTCTTGTTATCAAAAAGATCATGGTATGCCTTCAACAAGCTGTTGGTAATGTAGTTCTTAAGTTCCAATGTCGGGATTTCGGAACCATTCTTGCTGAATATTGCCCCATCATCTTCCCACACCACATGCAAGATCACATTGTCATAATTGGGATCAGATTCGTGGTGATGGGCATACCAGTCAGATGCCTTTAGGTGCAGTTCAACATTACCGGCCCATAATTGACCGGCAATTTCAATTTTGGCGTTAAAGAAGTCGGGGCCGGCCATATGGTTGTGGCTGCCCACATCCATTATGACCAATTTTTCATTTTTGGTTGTTGAAAGATTATGGAGTGGTAGCTTTTTATACTGCCAGATAAAATGTAAAAGGTCTTCACGCATAAATTAAGGAATGGCAACTCTGCGTAAAGTTATTCTCCAACCCTGAAAAAATGATGCAGTTTAATCTTAATTACCGCTAAATTGACGGGTTGTCAATCAAATTGAGGTAGGTATCGTGGTAGAAAATTATGTAATTACTTCCCCCTCCCAGCCCATAAAACCGCCCTCTAAATTGAAGGCATTCTCAAACCCAAGACTGTTCATGATGGCGCAAGCCTGCCCACTTCTATTGCCACTGCGGCAGTAGAGGTAATAATTTTTGTTTTTATCGAGTTTTGCGAGCTCATCAATAAAGGTCTGACCCAAATAAAAATCAATATTTGATGCATTGGGTATATAACCATCCTCGACTTCGTCGGGAGTTCGAACATCCAAAATAATGGCATTATCATCTTGCACAACCTTTGCGGCCCACTCTTCTTGGGATAAATCCATGGTGACGGTATTAATTAATTTATGACTGGAAATCAAAAGTAAGAATTTCGTTGCAAAAATGTCCTTGATATTTTTAACAATAGTTTGGGAATCAAATATTGGTAAAGATAAAATTTCCACATTATATTTGTATATACAATTGTTGTACGAACATGAATGTAGAAGCACTCTTAAAAACAGATAAAAATATTCCGCTCCACAGTAGGACTATAATACATCTAGTATTGGTCAGCCATAAAATACAAGAATGTATTGCAACCTATTTGAAACCGTACGATGTATCGCTCCAACAATTTAATGTATTGCGAATTTTAAGGGGGCAAAATGGAAAGCCCGCCAACCTGTCGACCTTAAATGAACGCATGATTTCAAAAATGAGCAACACCACCCGGTTGGTAGATAAATTAATTTCAAAGGGATATGTAAATCGCATCACATGCCCTTCCAACAGACGAAAAATTGAAATTACCATAACCGAGGAAGGGGAAAGGATGCTTAAGAAAATGGATGTTGCCATGGATACGGCAGAGACGGAAATCGTAAGTAACCTTTCGCAAAAACAATTGGAACAACTGAACAATTTGTTCGATAAATTTTAAATATTAAATTAATTCATTAACACAATTCAATTATTAAAATCATGAAGAAAACAGTTTTAGGTTTAGTTTTGGCAATATTCGTAGGAAACGTAGCAACGGCTACCGATCCCATCGATGGTGTAAAAAAAGAAGTAAATAAAGAAAGCAGCAAGGTTACTTGGAAGGCATATAAAGTAACCGGTTCACACACAGGTACTGTGGGCTTGAATTCGGGAACTTTGATTTTTGATGAAGGCAAATTAATAGGTGGTGAGTTTGAAGTAGTTATGGGCTCCCTAATTTCTACCGATCTTCAAGGTGAATACAAGGGCAAATTGGAAGGACATCTTAAATCTGATGATTTTTTTGGTGTGGCAAATCACCCTTTATCAAAGTTGGTATTTACCGACGTTAAGGCCTCCGGAAAAAACTCCTATAATGTAACCGGCGACCTTACCATCAAGGACATTACCAAACCCGTGAGCTTCGATGTTTCAATTTACGGTAGTAAAGCAACCGCAACCATGAAAATAGATCGTTCACACTACGATGTAAAATATGGTTCCGGGAGTTTCTTTGATAACCTTGGGGACAAGACCATTTATGATGAATTTGATATGGTCGTTGACCTGGAATTCTAATTAAAACGAAAGTCAAAGATGAACCCTACTCCAATTACAACGGGAAAGTAGGGTTCTTTTTTTTTAATGAACTATCCTTGTGGTTTAAAAAAAGGTTTCTATATTTGAACCAATGAAGCGCAATAAGATTAATACTTGGTGGTGGAATAACTTACGAACAGAATCGTGAGCTGAGCATCATTTGTAGTTTAACCATACAAAGGCCTGTCATCACGACAGGCCTTTTTTAATTTATTTGGGCATTTATAATTTCCGATGGGCCCAGACCAAAAAGATGATCAAAAGATGAACTTCCAACTTACTACCCACTTTAAAAAAATTTTGGCGGACACTATTACGCCCGTTAGCGTATACCTGAAGATCAGGGACCGCTTTCCGAATAGCCTGTTATTGGAGAGCAGTGATTACCATGCCAACGACAATAGTTTTTCTTTCATCTGTTGTAATCCCATTGCATCCATAAAAGTGGAAAATGAGGTGGTTACGGAAAGGTACCCGGATGGCAGTGGTCGGGAAACAAATATTGACAGCAATACCAATGTGGTCGACATAATTCATGAATTCAGCCAAAGATTTAGCGCAGATAAAAACAATTTTAAATTTATCGATAACGGGTTGTTTGGGTATATGGCCTATGATGCGGTACGTTATTTTGAAAACGTGCACATCGGTAAAAAGAAAGACTCTATCAACATTCCGGATATTTACTATGCCGTGTACCAGAATGTGATCGCCATCAATCATTTTAAAAACGAAGCTTATATTTTTGCCCACTGCAGTGGAACAGAAAACAACATTCCTGAACTTGAGCAAATATTGAATGTAAAGAACTTTGCCTCTTTCAATTTTAAAAAACAAGGTAAGGCAACTTCCAATTTGAAGGATGAGGAATATAAGGAACATGTGCGATTGGCAAAAAAACATTGCCAGCGCGGGGATGTTTTTCAACTTGTACTTTCAAGAAGGTTTTCCCAAAGTTTCAAGGGCGATGAATTTAACGTATACAGGGCTTTGCGATCGGTAAACCCCTCACCCTATCTGTTCTATTTCGATTATGGGGATTTCAAAATTTTCGGTAGCTCCCCAGAAGCCCAGTTGATCGTAAAAAATGGCAAAGCGGAAATCCATCCCATCGCAGGAACCTTCAAACGAACGGGCAACGACGAACAGGATGCGATTTTGGCCAAAGAACTCACAGAAGATAGCAAGGAAAATAGCGAACACGTAATGCTGGTAGATCTGGCCAGGAACGATCTTAGCCGTAATGGTAACATGGTTAAGGTCGACAATTATAAGGAAGTCCAATTTTTCTCCCATGTGATCCATTTGGTATCCAAGGTAACCGGACAAAAGAAAAAAGACATTCCGACCATGAAGGTGGTTGCCGATACCTTTCCTGCGGGTACGCTTAGTGGCGCACCCAAACACATGGCGATGCAACTCATCGAAAAATACGAGAAGTCAAGTCGTGGTTACTATGGGGGAGCCATAGGATTTATGGACTTTAACGGAAACTTCAATCATGCCATCATGATACGTACTTTTTTGAGCAAGAACCATCAATTGCACTTTCAGGCCGGTGCTGGTTTGGTGGCGGCATCAGATCCAGAGAATGAATTACAGGAAACCTATAACAAATTGGGTGCTTTGACAAAAGCACTCGAGATCGCGGAAACGATTTAAGTAGACCACCCCAACCGCCTTCTAAATAGGGCGTTCACATTAGGAATATACAAATGAACGATAATAATACCAAAAATAAACTTCCAACTATCCGCTCACAGGAAGCCGCTGGCCCGACGTCAGCACGAGAGGCACTAGGAAAGATTCTTGTAATCGATAATTACGATAGTTTTACCTACAACCTAGTGCACTACTTGGAGGATTTGGGCGGCATGGTAACCGTAAAACGAAATGATAAGTTGTCACTCGATGAAGTAGAAGCCTTCGACAAAATTGTTCTGTCCCCCGGCCCTGGTATACCCGATGAGGCGGGATTGTTGAAAGCGATCATTGCTGCCTATGCCCCAACGAAGAGCATTTTTGGGGTGTGTTTGGGCCAACAGGCCATTGCAGAAGTTTTTGGTGGTACTTTGATCAATTTGGATCAGGTGTATCACGGGGTTGCCACAACCATAAAAATTGTTGCGGATGATCCCCTGTTCGATGGAATACCAAAAGAAATAGAAGTGGGCCGCTACCATTCATGGGTGGTCAACCCTAAATTGCCCGAAGTGTTGAAGGCCACATCATTCGATGATAACGGACAAGTTATGTCGCTGCGCCATAAACAACTGGATGTTTGTGCCGTACAATTCCATCCAGAATCGGTGCTCACCCCCTATGGAAAAAAGATACTAGAAAATTGGTTAAAAAAATGAAAGAAACACTGAACAGACTGATCAATCACGATAAACTTTCCAAAGAGGATGCTAAACAGATTTTGGTCAATATTGCCAAAGGCGATTACAATACGAGTCAAATCGCCGCATTTTTGACGGTATATATGATGCGTAGCGTCACCATTGAAGAATTGGAAGGCTTTCGTGATGCCCTTCTAGAGCTGTGCCTGGCTATCGATCTTGCGTCCTACGACCCTATAGATCTATGCGGTACTGGTGGGGACGGGAAAGATACCTTCAACATTTCTACCTTGGCCTCTTTTGTGACCGCTGGGGCTGATGTAAAAGTGACCAAACATGGTAATTATGGGGTTTCCTCGACATGCGGCAGCAGCAATGTCATGGAGTTCCTTGGCATTAAGTTCAGTAATGAGGCGAATTTTCTGGAAAAATCAATTGCTGAAGCGGGCATCTGCGTATTGCACGCACCTTTGTTCCATCCGGCCATGAAAAATGTGGCTCCAATTCGCAGGGAACTTGGCGTAAAAACCTTTTTCAATATGCTAGGTCCGATGGTAAACCCAGCCTTTCCGAAGAACCAAATGGTGGGGGTCTTCAATTTGGAGCTTGCCCGAATGTACGGTTACCTCTATCAGAATACAGACAAAAAATTCACCGTATTGCACGCCTTGGACGGCTATGATGAAATATCCTTGACCGGAAATACCAAGACCATTTCGAATAAGAGCGAGGGGATACTTCGCCCTGAAGATTTTGGGGTCAAGGCCATTTCACAGAACGACATTGTGGGTGGTGATAGTATAAAGAAATCTGCCCTTATATTTATGGATATTTTAATGGGAAAAGGTACCGAAGCCCAAAACAACGTGGTCTGCGCCAACGCTGGAATCGCCATCGCCACGGTAAAAAATATAACTCCTAAAGAAGGCTTTGAACAGGCGAAAGAATCGCTATTGGGAGGTAAGGGGTTGAAGGCTTTGAAAAAATTGCAGGAATTAAGTGCATAACCTACCCTTCAATAAAAGGGAATTTGTTTTGGCACCAGAGTAAGAGGAAGTACCTCCTTTTACGGGGGTCAGTTAAAGATATTAATAATGACCATATTAGATAAAATTGTAGCGGACAAACGAAAGCAAGTCGATTTGATAAAACGGAGTGTACCAACCGCAATACTAGAAAAATCAAAGTTGTTCCATAGGGAAACAAAATCTTTGTCGAGTGCCTTGCGCAACAGTGATACCGGCATCATTGCGGAACATAAAAGGCGGTCTCCCTCCAAAGCAGCGATCAATCTAGGCTCCAATGTCAAGGAAATTGTGATCGGTTACCAGCAAGCTGGCGTGTGCGGTATATCGATCTTGACAGATCAGCCGTATTTTGGAGGTTCGTTAGCGGATATGGTCGACGCACGTACAGTGGTTGAAATTCCTCTGTTGCGCAAGGAGTTCATCATTGACGAATACCAGATTATCGAAGCCAGGGCCCATGGGGCAGATGTTATTTTATTGATCGCCAGCATCTTGACAAAGAAAGAAATCAAGACTTTTTCCGAACTTGTCAAAAGTTTGCAAATGGATGTGTTACTGGAAGTCCACAACGAAGAAGAATTAAGAAAATCGATGATGCCAAGTCTGGATATGATCGGCGTCAACAACAGAAATTTAAAGACATTCGGTGTAAGTTTGGAAACTAGCAAGCAATTGGCGCCAATGATCCCAAACGATTTTGTCAAAATTTCTGAGAGTGGCCTATCCGAAATACAAGCGATCCATGAATTAAGATCCTATGGCTATGAAGGTTTTTTGATCGGTGAGCATTTTATGAAAACGGAAGATCCAGGGGAAAGTGCCAATAAATTTATTGCAAGTCTCAAAAATTTGGTTGCCAGCAAATCATAACTATGGGCGATTACCATTATCCCAACAATAATTCACCCACTGCCGGGATGGGCAGGCCACTACGTCTAAAAGTTTGTGGTATGAACCTCAACCCAGTGGAGGTGGCCAAATTGAATCCCGATTATCTAGGCTTTATTTTTTGGGAACCCTCTAAACGTTATTTTGAAGGTGCCATACCCCCATTACCCCATAATATTAAAAAGGTGGGTGTTTTTGTGGATGCCAGTTTAAAGTTGGTTGCTGAAAAGGTTGCTGACCACAACCTTTTACTGGTACAATTGCATGGAAGCGAAAGTCCAGCTTTTTGCGATGCATTAAAAAAAAACATAAAACACATAAAGATCATCAAAGTATTTTCCGTGGATAAGGATTTCGATTTTGTGGCATTGAAATATTATGAAGATGTATGTGATTTCTATTTGTTCGACACCAAAGGAAAGCTGCCCGGCGGTAATGGATACCTGTTCGATTGGAAAAATTTGGCAAATTACCCTTCCACCAAACCTTTCTTCCTAAGCGGGGGCATTGGATTGGAACAGATCGAATCGATCAATGAATTTATGAAGCAGCCCGAATCGCGATTTTGTCATGCTATTGATGTGAACAGTAGATTTGAATTGCAACCGGGATTGAAGGATACCGAAAAACTAACAACATTTAAAGAACGGCTACAATTTAAGCCTTAACCATAGTTTTACGATGACAACATATCACGCTGACGATAAAGGATATTACGGGGAATTTGGCGGTGCCTTTATCCCTGAAATGTTATATCCCAACACCGAAGAATTGAGGCAAAACTATATCCACATTATGGAAGAGCCTTCCTTTAAAAAGGAGTTCGACCAACTGTTAAAAGACTATGTGGGCCGACCTACTCCACTTTATTTTGCAGAACGTTTATCGAAAAAATTCAACACCAATATTTATCTCAAAAGGGAAGACCTCTGCCATACCGGGGCACATAAGGTGAACAATACCATAGGACAGATCTTGATGGCCAAAAAATTGGGGAAAACACGCATTATCGCCGAAACCGGTGCTGGTCAACACGGCGTTGCGACCGCTACCGTATGTGCTTTGATGGGCATCGAATGCATTGTTTATATGGGAGAGATCGACATTGCCCGACAAGCGCCGAACGTGGCCCGAATGAAAATGCTAGGGGCCGAAGTACGTCCGGCCCGCTCCGGAAGTCGGACCTTAAAAGATGCCACCAATGAAGCCATCCGTGATTGGATCAACAATCCCGTGAATACCCATTATATTATTGGCTCTGTGGTAGGGCCACATCCCTACCCCGATATGGTGGCGCGATTTCAGTCGGTCATATCTGAAGAGATCAAATGGCAACTGCTCGAAAAAGAAGGCCGTGAAGATCCGGACTACGTGGTGGCCTGCGTGGGCGGGGGCAGCAATGCGGCAGGGGCGTATTACCACTATTTGGACAATCCCGAGGTGGGCATCATCGCCGTGGAAGCCGCCGGCAAAGGAATAGATTCAGGGGAAAGCGCTGCAACTTCGGCCTTGGGAAAAGTAGGTATCATCCATGGTAGTAAAACGCTTTTGATGCAGACCAAGGATGGTCAGATAACCGAACCTTACTCGATTTCTGCTGGCTTAGATTATCCAGGGGTCGGGCCAATGCATGCCCACTTGTTCAAATCGGGTCGGGCCGAATTCATTTCAATTACCGACGACAAGGCCATGTCCGCAGGCCTGATGATCTCACAATTGGAAGGTATAATCCCAGCCATCGAAAGTGCCCATGCCTTTGCCATATTCGAACATAGAAAATTCCGGCCAGAGGATATCGTTGTCGTGAACCTGTCCGGCAGGGGAGATAAGGATTTGCAGACCTATATCAACTATTTTAAGCTATGATAGGGTATTGAACGCAAAATCCTGGATACTTAAAAATATAAGCACCAATAGACTAACATATGGCATGGTCGTATTAAAATTACTGAATGCCAATTGTTAATTGTTAATTGTTAATTGTTAATTGCTTAATGAACCGAATAAACAAAAAACTAAACGAACAGGGCAAACTGCTTTCCATCTATTTTACCGCGGGCTATCCTGCCTTGAACGATACGGTGCGCATTGTTCACGAATTGCAAAAAAGCGGGGTAGACATGATCGAAATTGGATTGCCTTTCAGTGACCCTTTGGCAGATGGTCCCACCATTCAGGAGAGCTCTACTGCGGCACTCAAAAATGGTATGACTACCAAGATCCTTTTTGAGCAGTTGAAAGATATTCGAAAATCGATATCGATTCCCTTGATCCTCATGGGATATTTTAATCCCATGTTGCAATACGGGGTGGAAGCCTTTTGTAAAAAATGTGCAGAAATAGGTATAGACGGTATCATCATGCCCGACTTGCCATTGGATGTCTACCAAGCAGATTATGAGGACATTTTTATAAAATACGGATTGATCAATGTATTTCTGATTACCCCCCAGACCAGTGAAGCACGTATCAGACAAATTGACGCCGCATCGAAAGGATTTATATATATGGTAAGCTCAGCCAGTGTAACAGGTTCCAAGGAAGGATTTGGCAAAACGCAAACCGAATATTTCGAGCGAATCGCTGCCATGAACCTTATCAATCCACAAATTGTGGGCTTTGGCATCAGTAATTCGGCCACCTTTCGGCAAGCCACCCAATTGGCCAAAGGCGCGATCATAGGCTCGGCCTTTATCAAACACCTTACCCAAAAGGGAGTCGGGGCGATCGGCGAATTCATTCAAAGCATTAGGAATTCATGACCGATCTCTTCAACAATATGAAAATCATTTTCCTGCTATGCCTCACCCTCGGACTGGCACCTTTCTTCCCAGAACCGCATGTTTGGGGAAAACTCAAATGGATCGCTGGGGGTGCAAACGGGATGCAATTTTTGGATTGGTTCGATGTGGTGCTACATGGGTTTCCATTTATCCTTTTAGTGCGACTGTTGGTATTGAAATTCAAAAGAAAGCCAAAACTTTGATCGTCAGTGGCATGCGATAAAGCGGCCGCGGAATTCATTATGCTTAAATATTGACGTCAATTATCCTTACATTTAGCACCTCAAAATATATCCCAATCCGAATGAAAAAAATTTTTTCTTTCCTTTTACTTTTTGGCTTTTATCTTGGGTCAGCCCAAGACGCTGCCCAACTTAAATCGCAAGTAAGGCATAGTATTGATGAACTTAGGGAATTTGTTGCAATCCCGAATGACGCTTTGGAACATGCAGATATCAACAGGAACCTTACTTGGCTTACGAAAAAATTCAACGCTCGTGGATTTAATTCCTCCGTGCTGCCCACCGACGGGGAATCACTTTTTTTTGCAGCCCTTCCTATGGAGGACAATAAGCCTACCATCTTATTTTATATGCACTTTGATGGCCAATCGGTCGATAATGATAAATGGGATCAGCCTAATCCATACGAAACCGTCTTGAAATCGAAAGATGGGGAAGGTTGGAAGAATGAATCGTTCGATAGCCTAGCAAATGATATCAACTACGATTGGCGTTTGTTCGGGCGTTCCACCTCCGATGATAAAGGTCCCATCGTGATGTTCCTGAACGCCATCGACCTATTGAAAAAGAACTTGGTAACAATCCCCTTTAATGTTAAGGTAATTCTCGATAGTGAAGAGGAAAAAAGCAGTGCCCCTTTGCCCAAAGCGGTCAAAAAATATCGGGAACTTTTGGAAGCAGATTTTTTGGTCATCAATGACGGCCCGGTACATCTTTCTGAAAAACCCACAGTAGTCTACGGATGTCGTGGTATAACGACACTTTCCTTGACCACTTATGGCCCATTAATGCCCCAACACAGCGGGCACTATGGTAATTATGCCCCAAACCCTGGCTTTCAATTGGCGCAGCTTTTGGCAGGTATGAAAGATTCGGAGGGTCGGGTATTG
>JBBKWR010000414.1:0-8267 GCA_037969055.1 Flavobacteriaceae bacterium
TTTAGACTTTAGACTTTAGACTTTAGACTTTAACCTAAATTAAAATTTGAGTTATGACAAACAGGGTAACCGGCTTGGGCGGTTTTTTCTTTAAGACCAAAGACCCCGGCAAGATCAAAGAATGGTATAAAAATCATTTGGGCCTGAATACCGACCAATATGGATGCACCTTTTGGTGGAAGGACAAAGCGGGAAACGATTGTTCGACCCAATGGAGTCCAATGAAAGACGATACCCCCTATTTCGAGCCCAGTAAATCGCGTTTCATGATGAATTTTAGGGTCAAAAATTTGGTGGAGTTATTGGAAGTACTGCGCAAGGAAGGTGTCACCGTGGTAGGCAAAATGGAAGAATTTGAATATGGTAAGTTTGGATGGATCTTAGACCCGGATGGCAACAAACTGGAACTTTGGGAACCGGTCGATAAAGCGTTTTTATGAGTTAAAAATTATCATTACATTTAAATTGAAGTTTCAACCAACTAAAAACAAATAATTATGTCTGAAGATAAAAAAGATTTAGGGGATAAAGCAGAAGATGCCTTCGACGGAGCCAAGGAATCTGCAAAAGAATTTGCAAAGGATGCCAAGGAGGCTGCAGGCGATTTTGCGGAGGGAGCCAAGAAAACCGCACATGAGTTTACCGAAAATGCCAAAGAGGCCTTTGATAACGTAGGCGGTGAAAACAAAAAAATGCTAGCAGGAATTTTGGCGATCGTTTTGGGTTCCCTTGGAATCCATAAGTTCATATTGGGTTACCAAAAAGAAGGCATCATCATGATTGCCGTGACACTGGTCTTGGGCTTTTTCACTTGTGGTATTGGGGCTTCCCTAATGGGGATCGTAGGTCTGATCGAGGGCATTATTTATTTGACGAAATCTGATGCGGAGTTTTACAACACCTATCAAGTGGGCCGAAAACCATGGTTCTAAATCAATAAGTCTGATTTTTTTCCATCCGGCTTTTTTTATTATGATTAATATCGTAATATTGCAATATACAAATATGTAATGGGCCTCACAAAAACACATATATTCAATTCCGCACAAAATGAGCTGGCCGTAATCTTTAAGGTTTTGGCAAATCCTGCCCGTATTGCCATTCTACAATACATCAGTGGGCAAAAAGCCTGTATATGTAACGACATTGTGGATGAAATCGGCCTGGCGCAACCCACTATTTCCCAACATCTAAAAGAACTGAAAAGCATAGGATTGATCGAAGGGGAGATCGAGGGAAAGAATATATGTTACTGCATCAACTTGCATAAATGGAAAGAGGTACAGGAGATTTTAAACGCTTTCTTTGACAAAACGAAATTAAATTGTTGCTAATTATTATAGATTATGAAAACAAATGAATTTTTACTCCTTTTAAAGGAACATCCAAACAAAAGTCTTCTTTTCGAATATAAAAACGGAAAGTTTGTGGCCCCAAACTACCATATCACAGAAGTGAAAAATATTACCGTTGACTCGGTGGATTGCGGGGCGGGAACCGATTTCTGGAAAGAAACCATCATCCAGCTATGGGAGTCCCCAACTGAAAAAGAATCCAAAGACTATATGTCGGCTTATAAGGCCTTGGGGATATTGAACAAAGTGAACAGCATAAAACCCATGGACCAAGGGACAGAGGTGAAATTTGAATATAGCAACCCAGCTTTTCACACCGCACAACTTTTTGTGGATAGATTTGAAATTCAAAACAACCAGTTGATCATCAAACTCGCCATTCAAAAAACCGACTGCAAGGCGAAAGATACTTGTGGCGTACCTGAAGAGGTGGGCGCCAAAATAGAAGTAGAGGCCTGTTGTACCCCGGAAAGTGGCTGTTGTTGAGATTCAAAAATTTCATAACTAAAAAATGATCGAGTAATGGAAATCCTCTTTTATTTGGCCAGCATTTGCCTAGTATTGTTCATGATCCTTGCCACATATGATGGTTTCTATCTCCATATTTGGAAGTATGCCCTATTTAATAGGGAGGAAAGTATTTTCGAACATAAAACACATACCATCCGAGCCGTCTTGTTTCCGATTATCGTTTGGTTGTTGTTTATCAACGAAACAAGTTTGATCGGATTTTTAATTGGGATTTCCTTGGTCGCCTTAGATCTTGTCGTGCTCGGTATCGACGCGTATTCAGAAAAAGAAAGCCGCAGTTTTATGGGTGGACTTCCCAAATGGGAATACATCGTTCATTTATTTGCAAACGCCTTTCATTTTGCCGCAATCATTTTGGTGTTGGCACTAAAAACCAATATCATAGGGACGTCCATAATTTTTGTGGGGGAGCAGGCTGCATCCCCTGCCAAAGCGCTCTTTCAATTTATAAGCGTCAACGTAATTCCTGGAGCGGTATTCCTGGCCTTGGTCCATTATTTAATCATGATGGAAAAACCCAGATCAATCTGGAATACCTATCGGACAAAAATAAACTGTTGCTAATATGAATTCAGGGAACGACATAATTGTTAGAGCGATGCTTCCACAAGACTGGCAATCCGTTGCCATGATTTATGAAGAAGGCATCGCTACCGGGTTTGCCACCTTTGAAAAAAATATCCCTACCTACGATATTTGGGATAAGGCCCATATGCCATCCTGCCGATTCGTCGCCGTCAAAGACGCCACTTTATTGGGCTGGGCCGCCCTCTCGCCCGTCTCTAGCAGATGTGTATACGGGGGCGTCGCCGAGGTAAGTGTATATGTGGCAAATGCTAGTAGGGGCATGGGGGTTGGTAGGCTTTTAATGGAAGCCGTGATTAAAGAAAGTGAGTCCGAAGGACTCTGGACCCTACAATCAGGCATTTTTCCGGAAAACGGGGGCAGCATCCGATTGCATGAAAAAATGGGGTTCCGATGTATAGGCAAAAGGGAACGGGTCGGAAAATTAGACGGGGTCTGGAAAGATAACGTCCTCTTCGAAAGAAGAAGTAAAATAGTTGGCGTCAACTAAAAAATAAAATTGCATTTGCGGTCTGGGTAAGCGCAGACGAGATCTTGGGCCATAACCACCATGATCCTGATTCTTGATACTTCATATGTGACCTTTGACCTTAGACTTTAGACCTTAGACATATGACTTTAGACCTTTGACCTTAGACCTTTTACTTTAGACCTTTGACCTTAGACCTTTGACTTTAGACTTTAGACCTTCGACTTTAGACTTTAGACCTTTGACTTTAGACTTTAGACCTTTGACCTTTGACATTAGACCTTTATACATGAAAAACATTTTAGTCCTCTGTACCGGAAATTCTTGCCGTAGCCAAATGGCCCATGGGTATTTGAACACGTTGCAACATAAATTGGCAACCGTATATAGCGCGGGTATTGAAACCCACGGCCTAAATAAGGGAGCGGTGGCCATCATGGCGGAAGACGGCATTGATATTACGCATCATACCAGCAATAACGTGAACGAATACGATGGAATAGCATGGGACTTTATCATCACGGTTTGTGACCATGCGAAGGAAAATTGCCCCTATATTCCATCAAAAAATGCAAAACGGATCCACCGTAATTTCTTCGATCCTTCCAAAGTGGAGGGTACAACTGAAGAAAAACATGCGGCATTCTTGAAGGCTAGAAATGAGATCAAGGAATTTTGTGCCGCCTTTATCAAAAAAGAACTGAATTAATTTTCCACAATGTTGTTCTCGGCAAACTTCCGCTCGAGCTCGGCCTGGAATTCTTCCATAACCGGTTTTACGGTACTTTCGGGAAGGTCTGCTATTTTGATATACATCAATCCATCCACCGAGTTATTGAATAATGGGTCTACATTAAACGCGACCACCTTGGCATTTTGTTTAATATACTTCTTGATCAACACCGGCAAGCGCAGGTTCCCTGGTTCTACCTCATCGATCAGTCTGTCAAATTTATTCAGGTCGGCCTGGGTCTCATCGAAAATAAATTCTTTGTCGGCATCTTTCAATTTTACCTTGAATTCTTTCTTGGGTCGTACATATTGGGCCACATATGGATCCCAATAATTACTCTTCATGAACTCGATCATGAGTGATTTTGAAAAGTTGGAAAACTGATTGCTGATACTCACCCCACCAATCAAATATTTGTGTTCGGGATGCCGTAAAGTAGTATGTACGATTCCCTTCCATAAGAGGAACAAGGGCATCGGTTTTTGTTGGTATTCTTTGATGATATAAGCCCTGCCCATTTCAATCGATTGGCGCATCATCCCATATAATTCGGGGTCGAAACGAAAAAGATCTTGTAGGTAAAAACCATCGATGCCATATTTTTTGAAGATCTGGGATCCGAATCCCATTCGGTAGGCGCCCGCTATGACCTTTGCTTCATTGTCCCATAAAAACATATGATGGTAATAAGCGTCGAACTTGTCAATATCTATTGAATTATTGGTGCCCTCTCCGATTGCCCTAAAGGTAACCTCCCGTTGGCGCCCAATTTCTTTCAACGTAAACGGCATTTCCGCCGCAGGGGCCAAAAACACCTCATAATTCTTGCTCTGCAGCAATCTTCTATCCTTCTCAACCAACTTTTCAATCTCCCCTTGTATGACTTCGGTGCGTACGGCACTGGCAATTTTTCTTGGTTGCTTGGGCAACTTCAACGTGGTAGGGATCTGGTCGATCAACCTTTCCTTTTCATAGACATTGGAAAGGATATAGGTTTTCCTGCGCAAGAGATCGGTATAGTCTTCGAGCGTCTCCTGTTCTTGCTGCGTCGCTACCGATATGGGCTGGCCTATCCGTACTTTGATAGGCCGATTTTTTTGGGAATATACTTCGGAGGGCAACTTTGCCGTCCGGAATACCCCACTGATTTTGGCAAGTCGATAAAACAACGGGCTATTACGTGCGTGGAAGTAGATGGGCACTACGGGTACCTCCGCTTTTCTGATCAATTTAATTGCGGCTATTTCCCAGGGTTTATCGACAACTAACTTGCCTTCCCTGTGTGTAGATACCTCCCCAGCAGGGAAAATACCCAAGGGATGTCCCTCTTGCAAATGAAGCATGGCGTTTTTAAAGCCCGGCAGGTTACTTTTTACTTGCTTATGTTCCTCAAACGGATTTAAAGGAAATATGTACTCGGCCAAAGGCTTGAACCGTTGTAATAAAAAATTTGCCATGACCTTGTAGTCAGGTCGATGGCCAAGCATGAGTTTGAGTAGCACGATGCCATCCATGCCGCCCAATGGATGATTACTTATGGTAATATACGGCCCGTCTTTTGGAAGCCGCTTCAGCTCATCAGTTGGGATTTCATAGTCGATTTCATATTGTTCAAGGACCGCATCCAAGAAATCCAAACCGGGCAAGTGACTTATTTTATCGTACCGGCTATTCATCGCCGCAATCTTGGTGACCCGTAAAAAGGTCCAAGCCATAAAGGTGCCAAAAAATCCGAATTTTTCGAGCTTGGTTGCTTTGGCCACCTCTTTTGCGGTCACTAAACCCATATTTTGTCGTTGATTAGGATAGGCGCTAAGATAGGAAAAACACTACAGGTCGATCCTATTTTAACATTTGGGAAAATGCATTTCGCTATTGCCTAACAACCAGCTGAATGGTCTGATTGCTGCGCTGTTCCAATAGTACTTCCCGCCCATTTTGTAGTGATGCGACCGCCGCCTCGTCAAAATGGCGGATGGTGTACAACGACACTCCTTCATGACAAACCAATTTAAATCGACTTTTGAGCAAATTCAGCAGTTCGGAAAGCCTGCCGAACTTATTGTCGACACAAACCGAAAAACTGATGGCGGAGTTTTGGATCAGGTCCACCTTCATCTTATGTTCATGAAAAAGCTTAAAAAGTTCGCTGATGCTGTTCTCTACGATAAAGGAAAAATCAAGGGAAGAAAGCTGTAGTAATACCTGATTCTTTTTTAGGATAAAACAAGGCACCAAAGGATCGATCAAGACGCCTTTCCCTACCGTCGTACCCGGATCCTTAGGGTTAAGGAACGATTTTACGTGCAAGGGTATTTCCTTGCCCTGCAAGGGTTGTAATGTTTTTGGATGTATTACCGAAGCGCCGTAAAATGCCAATTCAATTGCTTCCGTATAGGAAATCTTGTTCAATAACTGCGTTTCCTTAAAGTATCTGGGGTCGGCATTGAGCACCCCAGGTACGTCCTTCCAAATGGTGACCGACCCGGCATTGAGACAATAGGCCAAAATGGCCGCCGTATAATCAGATCCTTCCCTGCCCAAAGTCGTGGTAAAATTATTGTCATCACTTCCCAAAAAGCCTTGGGTGATGTTTAATTTAGAAGTGTCGATGTCCTTGCTGATGGCCGCCTGGGTCTTTTCCCAATTCACTGTAACATCCCGATAACTATCATCGGTCTTTATAAGATTGCGAACGTCCAGCCAGTTGTTCTTGAGTCCCACTTCATTAAAATAATCACTAAGTATCACGGAAGACAACAATTCGCCATACCCCACGACCTGATCATAAACGAAGTTGTATTTTGGGGATTTGTTCCAGGCCAAAAAACCTTGGATCTCCTCTACCAAGGTCTTGACTTTCTGATATACCGGGTGGGCGTGATTTGGGAAGAGGTCTTTTAATATATCGTTGTGGTAATCTACCACTTCTTGTATGGCAGGTGCCAGGTTGGACTTATCCCCAAAATAAGCATCCACCACCACTTCCATAGCATTGGTGGTCTTACCCATGGCGGATACCACCAATAGTGTGTTATCATGACCGGTCTCGTGCAAGACCTTAACGACATTTTGGATCCCCGCTGCATCTTTTACAGAAGCGCCCCCGAATTTAAATACTCGCATAAAAAATATTAATGTTTTGACATTGCCCCAAAAAAGGGAAATCTTGGTTTTGGTAGTTCATATATTCTTTAAAAAATTCTCGATCCCCTTTTCATCCAAATGCACCACATCCCAGTCACGCATGACGTTCGCCCCTTTCTTTTCATAGAAATTGATGGCTGTTTCGTTCCAATCGAGTACCTCCCAACTGATCCGTTTTACGCCCAAGTTACTTCCATACCGCACTACCGACGTCAAAAGTGCATTGCCAATGCCACTGCCCCTCATCTTTTCACTCACAATCAGATCCTCCAAATGGATCGAAGGGCCCTTCCAGGTCGAATACCGGGGGTAAATCAGCGCCATCCCTTCGATACCTCCTCTTACTTCGGCAATGAAACAATGAAATAACCGTTCCTTCCCAAAACCATCGGCTACCAAATCCTCAACGGTTACCTCCACCGCATTATCTTCCTTCTCAAATACTGCCAATTCTTTGATCAACCCTAATACAAGGGGCATATCGGTAGCTTTTGCATCACGAATGGTAAAATCCATATTTGTTACAAATAAAACACAAAGTTATAAAATTACTCCATAGTCAAAAACAAATTAAATAGTATCACAAAATACCCGATATTTGTGCCCAAACAAACAGTTTTTCAATGTTAAGAAACCGAAACACCACTTTAGGGGAATTCATCATCGAAAATCAGTCTTCCTTTCAATATTCTTCAGGTGAACTTTCCAAATTGATCAATGCCATTCGCTTGGCTTCCAAAGTGGTCAATCACGAGGTGAACAAGGCGGGGCTCGTTGATATTATCGGTAACGCGGGCGACACCAACATACAGGGTGAAGACCAACAGAAACTGGATGTACTGGCCAACCAAAAATTTATCCAGGCCCTTACGAACAGGGAAATAGTGTGTGGTATCGCCTCCGAAGAGGAAGATGATTTCATCGCAATAAACAGTAGCGACGAACGGCACCAGAACAAATATGTGGTGTTGATCGATCCGTTGGACGGTTCGTCAAATATAGATGTAAATGTCTCGGTTGGGACCATATTCTCAATCTACCGCCGGATCACCCCTGTGGGCAGTCCAGTAACTTTGGCCGATTTTCTGCAGCCCGGGCGCAGCCAGGTCGCGGCGGGCTATATTATTTATGGGACGTCTACCATGTTGGTCTATACCACAGGCGACGGGGTCAACGGTTTTACCCTGAACCCTGCCATTGGCACCTTTTATCTCTCCCATCCGAACATGCAATTTCCCGAAACCGGACAGATCTATTCGGTAAACGAGGGCAATTATATCCATTTTCCGCAGGGTGTTAAAGATTATATCAAATACTGTCAAAAAGAAGAAGGTGATAGGCCCTACACCTCTAGATATATTGGTTCTTTGGTATCCGATTTTCACAGGAACATGATCAAAGGAGGTATCTATATGTACCCCAAAAGTAGTTTGGCCTCCAATGGTAA
>JBBKWR010000415.1:0-3121 GCA_037969055.1 Flavobacteriaceae bacterium
ATTGAAAATCCCAAAGTATATAATTGGGTGTCTTCCGTGGCGGGGTCCAGACCAACCATAGTGCTGTTGCCATTAAACCCGGTCAGCAAAACCGATTTCTCATTGAGGACAATGGGCAGGTTCAGCTGCAGGCCCCAATCCCGAATATTACTTCCGGGCAATCCGTTATCGAAGTCGTAATTGGGGGTGGCGGCATAAGTTACCTTGGCCAGATCCAGATAATCTTGGGCATATAATAATACGCAAGGCGCCAGCAAAAAACTAAAAGTTAGTAAACGGGACACCTGAATGCGGCTAAAATACTTTGAAGACATAACCGAGCAGCCAGTACAAAATAATAAAGACGATGATTGTGCCGAAGCAGCCACATTTGCCGCCCCCGATCTTATTGGCGCCAATTCCGGCTAAAATTGCTCTAATTAGGTTCTTCATGGCCATGGTTTTTTGTCCTCCTAAAAATAGGAATAAAATCCAACACTTTGTTGGCCCATATAAATGTTGTGGCTTTTTAGAAATTGATGTTCTGGGACAATGGCTAGTTAAAATTTAGTTAATGACAAAGGTTTGGTTTGAATTACCTTTACAAAGCAATAAATTAAGGGAAATTAATCCACGCACTTATGAAAAAAATATTCTATTTCACCGCTGTTTGCGGTGTGGCACTGATAGCCATTTCCGCTAACAACAGCAAAAACGACACGCTCACCAAGGACTTTATCTTTGGTAATCCAGAAATAGCTGCTATCAATCAATTGGGTTTTGGGCCCGAAGGCATATTGTTTCTGGGAGATTCCAAAAATGCGGCAATTTACGCACTGGACCTCAATGATACCGAGTCAAAGGCCAGTGCTGGGGAGATCCAGATTGGCGATTTTGATGTCAAGGTGGCATCTGCGTTGGGAACGACCACAGATCAAATAAAGATCAATGATATGGCGGTGAACCCGCTTTCCAAAAAAGTGTATTTCGCGGTAACCGGGATGGATGGGACCCCGATCTTACTGAGTCTTAATGGCGATGCCGTTGAAAACATTCCCTTGGACCAACTAAAGTATTCTAAAATAGAGCTAACTGATGCGGTGGCGAAAGATGCAAAAGATCGGCGCGACCGTCCCATGCGGGTTTGGGCCATATCCGATTTGCAGTACCATAATGGCCATGTATTGGTATCCGGGCTCTCGAACAAGGAATTCGGCTCCACTTTTAGGAGCATTCCCTTTCCCTTTAAGGATACTCAGGACTTTGCGTCCCTAGAAATCTACCATGCCGCCCACGGACAATATGAGACCAATTCGCCCATTAAAACCTTTAATGTTATCTCAATAGGTGGTAAGGATCACTTGATAGCCAGTTATACCTGTACCCCACTGGTACTGTTTCCAATGGATGCGCTAAAAAATGGGGTTCATACCAAGGGCAGAACCGTGGCAGAATTAGGGTCTGGTAATTCACCATTGGACATGATCTCTTACGAGAAAGACGGAAAATCATATTTATTGATGTCGAATTCCAATCGTCCCGTGATGAAGATCGCCCATGGCGACATCACCAGCTCAAAAGAATCATTGACCGAGCCAGTAAAGGAATGGGCGGTGGCCAAGGGAGTGGATTATGTGTCGCTCCCAATGGTGAATATTCTGCAAATGGACAATTTGGATATGGATAAGGTAGTTTACCTGCAACGTACCGCAGATGGTGAATTGGTGCTGCAAAGTAGAACAATAGATAGAATGTAATGAATTTATTACAAGTAGTTTAGATGCGGTTATATAATCAATCGGATAAGATAAAAGAGATCAGGGGCAACCTGATCTTTTTTTGTTTACTAACCTTGTTGATGGGATGTAGGCAGGTGGGAGGCCTTGGCAAGGTCCAGGTCACCTATTCGGATGTGGGCGCCGTGAACGTTCGATTTGAATCCCATGGCAATCCCAAACATATAGCGGTTTTCCTTGTCGGCGAATCAGAAACGGCGGTCTTGGGATCGATGAAGTCCCAAGGCAATACCCATTGGTTTACACCAGCATTAAAATTTACCGATCGACAGGACTATGAGATCAGGGAACGAGGGCTTACACTTGCGCATTTTACCATTGACAACCCCAAGGTGGCAGTTGCGCCTGAAATACTGGCCATCTATCCCAATACGGATACGGTACCCGAAAACCTGCTGAAAATATATTTGGAATTCTCGCTACCCATACAGGAGGTGGGGAGGGCCTTGGATTTCATCAAGGTCAGCGACGGGAGCAATGCTGAGACGGATATATTTTTGGATTTGGAAAATGAATTGTGGAACAAAGCGCATGACCGACTCACGCTCTGGCTAAATCCTGGCAGGATCAAGACGGATCTGATCCCAAATCGGGAATTGGGCATGCCCCTAAGCGCCGGAAAATCGTATACGATTCAGGTAGAGCCGAATTGGAAGAGTGCCCATGGAAAAACGCTGGGAAGACCCTATACCAAAACGTTTTTCGTTACAAAAGCCGATTGTCAAAAGCCCACATTGTCGGCCTGGGCATTGAACATTCCCAAAAAATCCACGCTGCTACCCCTGACTCTCGATCTTATAGAGCCAATGGATGCCATTCTGCTGCGCGAGACACTAAGTGTCATCTCTAAAACTAAAGGTCCACTGCAAGGAACAATAAGATTGGGGAGGGAAGAAAGAACGTGGGCGTTTTATCCCGAGGCAGCTTGGGAAGCAGGCGTATATTTCCTGGAAGTGGCATCCCGGTTGGAGGATTTGGCTGGGAACAATTTGAACCATTTGTTCGATACCGATTTGCGACAGGATCAGGATATGGGAATAACGAGCGAAACCAAGGTCAGGGAATTTGTGATCGACTGATCGATACTGTCCAACTAGGCGCTTTGGTCGATAATTTTCATTACTTTGTGGCAGGAACCAAAAACCGGATACATGAAATTAAAGTTGGTCTTGTTAGCAGTATTTTTTACGGTGTTCTTGGCTTGTAAGGAGGTACCGAAAGCAACCAATGGCAACAAGGATGAAAAAAGCATGACCAGCGGAACGGAGGTTGCGAAAAGCAAGTATGAGGATCTAGAGGGCCATCCCGTTGCCCTTGCCGATTATAAGGGCAAGAAAGTGCTCTTG
>JBBKWR010000416.1:0-3494 GCA_037969055.1 Flavobacteriaceae bacterium
CAAACTTTTTGAAAGCGTTATGCCTTTTGCGTCTTCTTTTCCCTTGTTTTGCGAGAGGCTCACCAATACGATTACGACCATAGTGAGAATTGCGGTATACCCCATTTGATCCATAAACGGAATATCTACAAAAAATGGACTCGTTGACCATCCTTTTTGGCCCACCTTAAAGTACATGGCTATCGGAATTGAGCTTAAAGCGCCCACGATCGCAGCCCTATTGGTCGTTTTCTTCCAGAACAGACCCAACAGGAACACTGCTAAAATACCTGGGCTGACAATACCGGTATACTCTTGTATAAATTGAAAAGCCTGATCGATACCACCCAATAAAGGCGCCATGATGCTGGCAATGATCAATGCAACAGCTGCCGAAATTCGGCCAACATTTACAGTGACTTTATCCCCAGCATTTTTATTGATGTACTGTCGATAGATGTCCATCGTAAATATGGTAGAGGTAGAATTTAACATGGAGGCTAAGGAAGATACGATGGCGGCGGCCAACGCGGCAAAGGCCACCCCTTTTAGTCCTACCGGTAAAAACTGTAATAACCATGGATATGCTTTATCCGCTTGTTCTGGAGATGGTAAGTTTTGCATTCCCGCTTCGCCCAGACTTGCTAAAATTTCCGGATCATTGATCATTACATAGGCCGCGATACCCGGGATGACCACGATAAGTGGAATCACCATTTTTAAAAATGCCGCCAACAGTATTCCCTTCTGTGCTTCCTTTAATGATTTGGCCGCTAAGGTCCGCTGGATGATATATTGGTTGAATCCCCAATAATAGAGGTTTGCCACCCACATACCTCCGACCAATACCCCTATACCAGGCAAATTATTGTACTCGGGATTTGATTTGTCCAAAATCATGGCAAAACGATGGGGGGCTTCTTCATAAATTTTATGGAGACCTGCCAGCATGCCGTCGCCCCCGGAAACCGTATCTAGTGCGATATAGGTTGTGGCCAATCCACCTAGGATCAAGAAAACCACTTGGATGACATCTGTCCAGGCCACCGCCGATAATCCACCATAAAGTGAGTATGCGGCTGCGAATAGTGCCAACCCCATTACCCCATACATCATGGGTACCCCCATAATGGTTTCGAGCGCAAGGGAACCTAGGTATAAAACCGTGGCTAGATTTACAAAAACGTACAGTCCTATCCAAAAAACTGCCAAGATGGTCTTTAGATTGGTGGAATATCTTTGTTCAACGAATTCTGGAATAGTGTATAAGCCCTTTTCGATAAAAATGGGCAGGAAGAATTTACCAACGACCAATAGTGTTAGGGCCGCCATCCATTCATAGGAGGCAATAGCAAGGCCCGATGCAAATCCGGAACCCGACATTCCGATAAACTGTTCTGCAGAAATGTTTGCCGCAATGAGGGAAGCTCCAATAGCCCACCAAGGAAGCGATTTACTGGCAAGGAAATAATCCTCCGCATTTTTTTGATGCCCTTTTTTATCACGTGAAACCCAAAGTCCAACCCCTAAAATCAAAAAGGCATAGACAATAAAGATAAAATAATCCCAAAAACCGAATGCTGTGGTCATAATTAGTTTAGTTGGTTGAAAATAAAATAATGCTATTGGCTATGCCAATTTAACTGTTTTGGGCAACAAAACCAGTGAATTTGTCATAAATTGTTTAGTCTTCCATCAATAATGCTTTGGGCATAACACCATGCCACGCTGACTTCACATCTAAATTAATGCGACTGGACCCTTCTAGGGGCGCCCTAAATATCAAGAGCTCCATTTTGTTATAAAAAAGTATGAAGTAAGGTCAATTCCCAAAATTCATTCGGCCTAAATATATTGATTGACAATATTCTCGAACAATTCCTGCTTCCCGCTTTGCAGTTGAAGCTCACCATTGGCCTTGGCAATGTCATATAAATCTTTGAAATCCAATTTTCCGTTTTCAAATTCCTTGCCTTTTCCCGAATCAAAAGAGCTATATCGTTTTTTACGCAGCGCTTCATAGGGTGAAGAAGTGATGATCTTGTCGGCGATCAGCAGTGCCCTTGCAAAGGTATCGGCCCCACCGATATGGGCATGGAACACATCGTCCATGTCAGTGGAATTCCTGCGGATCTTGGCATCGAAATTAACGCCACCGCCTTTTAGACCTCCAGCTTTTAAGAAGACCAACATCGCCTCGGTAACTTCGGTAATATTATTGGGGAATTGATCGGTATCCCACCCGTTTTGGTAGTCGCCGCGGTTGGCATCGACACTTCCCAACATACCGTGGGCCGCTGCAATTTGAAGCTCGTGCTGCATCGTATGGCTTGCCAAAGTGGCATGGTTGACCTCAATGTTTAATTTAAAATCATCTTGTAGCCCGTACTGGTGCAAGAACCCGATAACGGTAGCACAATCGAAATCGTACTGGTGCTTCATGGGTTCCATGGGTTTTGGTTCTATAAAGAATTTTCCCTTAAAGCCTTGACTTCGCGCGTAATCACGTGCCATGCCCAAAAAACGTCCCATATGATCTAACTCCCTTTTCATATCGGTGTTCAAGAGTGACATATAACCCTCACGACCGCCCCAAAATACATAGTTCTCACCATTGAGCGCGATGGTGGCATCCAAGGCCAGTTTTATCTGTCCGCCGGCACGTGCCAAAACATTAAAATCGGGATTGGTGGCCGCTCCGTTCATATATCGAGGGTTTGAAAAACAGTTGGCCGTTCCCCACAATAACTTTACGCCAGATGACGCTTTTTTTTCTTTGATGTAATCTACGATGGTCGATAATCGCTTTTCCGATTCCACGAAATTAGCACCTTCCTGGATAAGGTCGAAATCGTGAAAACAGAAATAATCAAACCCCATTTTTGTAATGAACTCGAAGGCCGCATCAGCTTTTGCCTTTGCTGCTTCTACGGCATCCTTGGGCTGGTCCCAAGGAAAATTTTGTGTTCCCGGGCCAAAAGGATCGGCACCTTGCCCGCAGAAAGTATGCCAATAGGCGATCGCAAACTTAAAATGTTCCCGCATCGACTTGCCAGCGACCATCTGGGTCGGATTATAATATTTAAAGGCCAAATGATTGTCGGACTCCTTACCCTCAAATTTGATATCGCCAATTCCCTTAAAGTATTCTTTGTTTCCTAGAGTTGCCATGGTTCTAATTTTTAGTTAATCATTAGTCGTTGAACGTAATTGGTTGACTGTAGCGGTTTAATCTTTGTTTGATAATTGTTTATTGAGCATACCTTCCAGTTCTTTTTTCCACCTCCCATAGGCGGCTTGGTAAGATGGCATGTTGCTAGAAGGGGCAAAGCCCGTTACAAAGTCGTTATCCATGATCTGTTTTCCAAACTTTTGATAATCTCCCTTATGCAGTTGACAGGCCCTTGCCGCTCCGATGGCCCCTGTGGTATTGTAGATTTCAATTTCCTGCCCGATCAGCGTGGCAACGGTATTTGAAAATATATCGGAACGAAAGAGGTTATCATTTCCGGCCC
>JBBKWR010000417.1:0-24388 GCA_037969055.1 Flavobacteriaceae bacterium
AAGAAGGCATACAGAAATAGGAAAAGTGCCGCCGGACCAAATATATAACGCCAAAAAATTGGCATCTTGATTAACTAAGAAATACCTTTAACCTGTCTTACAGATGGGGAGTATCGTATTTCTTTTCAATCACATATGCCAAAAATGATTTTAAAAATATTGGATTATTATACAACCATTCCCTCATGTAGGGAATTGGGATACTTAATACTTCGGTCTCCACCAATGTTTCGTAATAGATATGATTGTTATTGCAATCCGTTAAGGAGAAAATATCAAAAACATCCTGTTCTGCTAATAAGGATAAGGTGAGTTGCCGATCTGAATTAAGGTCATAGCTATAGGCCTTAACTATGCCAGAAATTATGATAAAAAAATTATGGGCCAACTGTCCTGTTTCGAGGACACAGGTTTTTTTTGGCATGTTTAGGAGGGAGGCATTTTCGAAGAGTTGGCCAAGAGCGATATAGGGCACCTCTTTAAATGGTCCACTACCTTTTAAGATATCGCAATAATATCGGAACTTCTCCAAACCAATATGCATGGGTAAGATGGTTTTGATTGATGATGGAAAGATTATTTGAAACGGGTATTATACGATTACTATAGGGCTATACAGATTGATTAGTTCTATGACAAAGCCTTCAATGGGCGCCTACTTCAAAGTTCTTTCAACAATTAAATTAAGAAATCTGTAGCAGATACTATTTTAAATTGATTTTTTAACCTAAAATTAAGATTGTAAATCTCTTGATTTGATAGGATTACATTCCTTTGAATTTTGTTTAGGAAATCAATAGGACTTTTGGTTTAGTGTTATGGCAGCTCTGATGGGCGCTGTTAATTTTCCTAATCTAATATTACTTAATTTTGTAAAAATTTTATGAATGGACGATTTTAAAGAAAAGATCCTTAAGGTTTGTAACGGGGCATCTAAAAATACCATGATGGAGCTTTTGGAAATTGAGTTTGTCGACGTTGGAGAAAACTTTCTCGTGGGCAAAATGCCGGTAAATCCCAAAGTCCACCAACCAGATGGAGTGTTACATGGTGGGGCTACCGTAGCGTTAGCCGAAAGTGTTGGCAGTATGGCTTCATACGTTTTCTTGGATGCGGAGAATTTCTTTGTGCGCGGTATTGAAATTTCGGCGAACCATGTTAAAAGCATTCGGGAGGGCGAAGTGTTCGCAAAAGCTACGCTCGTACACAAGGGAAGGACTACCCAATTATGGGATATAAAAGTTACTGATGCCCAAAATAAGTTGATATCGTCCTGTAAGCTTACCACCATTGCCTTACCAAAAAAATGATATGTTTTCAGCATTATTGGAAAGGTTCGAGGCACACTATTCAAACAGACGCCCTTTTGTGCTTTATAGAAAACCCCAGGAAAAAGAAGTAAACGGTATACTTCAATACGATTCCAGAGTACACTACGTTAAGGACTTTTCAGAAACGGGATTTGTTTTTGCCCCCTTCGATTCTGCCTCTCGTTCTATACTGACATTGGCCGACGAAAGACTTAGGGCCAATTATTTGGATAACAAATCCCATGGGAAAGCCATTGGAGGTCCCCCATTTATAGACGAATCGCAAAAAGAATTCCATATCGATTTGGTAAAAAGGGCCATCGCCGAGATTAAGAAGGACGATATTCAAAAAGTTGTTATTTCAAGACGGGTTAGCAAAAACCTCAATGATAACCTTTTTAGCGTTTTCACCAGATTGTTGTCGAGGTACGGAAATGCCTATTGCTATTTATGGTACCATCCCAAAGTAGGTATTTGGATGGGTGCAACCCCAGAGATATTGTTGAGTACCGAGAACAATCTTTTGACCACGATGTCATTGGCAGGTACACAACCTTATGTAGAAAAGCTATCCCCTATTTGGGGAAAGAAAGAAATAAATGAACAAAAACTGGTTACAAATTATATTTTAAGGGAATTGGAGGGTAGGGTCTCTGGCCTAAAAATTTCATCTGGATTGGAATCGTTTCGTGCTGGCGAACTATGGCATTTGCGTACTAAGTTGACAGGACGATTGGAAGGCACATTAGGCGAAGTTATAAAATCATTGCATCCCACCCCTGCAGTATGCGGCTTGCCAAAGAGGGGAAGCAAGAACTTCATCCTGGCGAACGAAAACTATCCTCGGGAATACTACACGGGATTTTTAGGGGAACTGAACTTTAAAAATGTAAAGGGTCGCACGTCTAACCGTAGGAATCCGGAAAACGCGGTGTATAGATCAATTAAAAAAACTACAGAACTTTATGTAAACTTGCGATGTATGCAGTTGGTAGATGATAGGGCATGGATCTATGTAGGGGGCGGGATAACCCGGGAATCGGATCCGATGAAGGAATGGGAAGAAACTGTGGCCAAAAGTGCTACGATGCTAAGCGTACTAGGTTAGGCGTAGTTTTATGGATAGAATTGGGTTTAGAAAACGTAGCGTTGTATTTTTGTGGAAATGAAATACTCCAACATTCCTTCCGCCCAAACTGTTGTGCATCATTGTAAGGCGAAAGGCATCCAGAATATCGTAATTTCTCCAGGTTCTCGAAATGCCCCACTGATTATTGGGTTCTCGGAAGATCCTTATTTTAAATGTTTTAGCATTGTTGATGAGCGTTGTGCCGCTTTCTTCGCTTTAGGGATCGCCCAACAAATCTCAAAGCCCGTGGTCGTGGTATGTACCTCAGGAAGCGCCCTCTTGAACTATTACCCCGCAATTTCTGAGGCCTTTTACAGTAATATTCCTTTGGTAGTCCTGTCGGCGGATAGGCCCCATTATAAAATAGACATTGGCGACGGACAAACTATTCGTCAAGATAATGTATTTGACAAGCACATAGAATATTCGGCCAGTTTGAGACAAGACGTGGTGCATGCCACTAAATTGATAGAAAAATATCGGCCCAATTGGTTACAGGGGGGCAACGTGGAAATGATCCAGGGAGCAATTCAGAATTATAACAATAGGGTGCTTAACGAAGCTTTGAATTTGGCGACCTCGTTGCAGGCACCCGTACATATTAACATACCATTCGAAGAACCGCTTTATGGAACCGTGACAGAAGCATCCGTATCGCCATATATTGAGACACCACGTAGGGAGGAAAATCAAACGGTAAGTGACTTGGCATATTTTTCGGAAAAATGGAACGCGTCAAATAGAAAAATGATATTGGTGGGTGTGAATCACCCTAATAGGGTAGAACAACAATATTTAGACGACTTGGCCACAGACCCTTCAGTTCTTGTTTTAACCGAAACTACGTCCAATCTTCATCATCCCAACTTTTTCCCGAGTATAGACAGTTTGGTAGCACCGATAGAGAAATTGGACCACCATGCGCAACATTTTGCAAATTTGAGACCTGATATATTGTTGACGTTTGGTGGGATGATCGTCTCAAAAAAAATCAAGGCTTTTTTAAGGGAATACCAACCCAAACATCATTGGCATGTTGGGACACATGTGGCCAACAATACTTTTTTTTGCCTTTCCCATCATTTTAAGATCAATGCCAATAAATTTTTTAGAATATTTCTGCCGCTAACAAAACATGTAGAAAGTAATTATTTTGGGCATTGGAGCGGTATTAGAACTGCGATAGAACTTAAGAGGGCTGCATATTTAAAAAGCATCCCGTTCTCCGACATGCTGGCCTTCTACCATATTCTAAAAAATATTCCACTTCAATATCAGTTACAATTGGCTAACAGCACTACCGTTCGATATGGACAGCTTTTTGATATGGACACTTCATTGGAGGTTTATAGCAACCGGGGCAGCAGTGGTATTGACGGTAGCACTTCCACAGCGATCGGCGCCGCAATGTATGCCAATTCCCCAACGGTATTGGTAACGGGGGATCTAAGCTTCTTTTATGATAGCAATGCCCTATGGAACAGCCATATCCGGGCAGATTTCAGGATTGTGCTCATCAACAACAACGGAGGAGGTATTTTCAGAATATTACCTGGAAACGAGGAAAGTGACGTTTTTGAAACCTTTTTTGAGACCACCCATCATTTGAATGCAAAGGCTTTGTGTGAAATGTACGAAATTGGATATAGTAAGGTTGATGAAGAATTAGAATTAAGTACCGTACTACCTTCCTTTTTCGCCTCCTCTAATCGTCCAAAACTAATTGAAATCAATACGCCAAGATTAATGAACAATAAAATTTTGCTCACTTATTTTGATTTTATATCTTCGGTTTTTATTAACCATTAACATTTAAAACACTAACTATTATGAGCAAAAGAGACGATTTGATCAAACAGTATGCGGCTGATATTAAGGACAAATTTGGTGAGACTGCAGACATGGATCTGTTAACAAAAGTGACAATCGGACTTGGGCCGGCCATCTACAATTTGGACGCATCCAAAGTATCCGGTTCCGATGACAAAGAACTTGAAACGGTCAAGAAAAATTACTTGATGAAGAAGTTGGGAATGAAAGATAGTCCAGAATTAATGGCTGCTGTTAAAAGCGTAATAACTAAATATGGCATGTCCAATAGAAACAAGCATAGGGCCGTAATTTATTATATGCTTTGCAGGCACTTCAAGAAAGCTTCTGTTTACAAATAGGGTTATTTTAAAGAATTGCAAGCCGGTCCGTTGTTGAACGGCTTTTTTTATACCCACTTTTAAAGTTACTTTTGTGGCATGATCGAATTGGGAAATCATAACGAACTTGAAATTGTACGGGACACCAGTGTAGGACTGTTTTTGACCAGCAACACAGGAGTAGAAATTCTTTTGCCCAATAAATACGTGCCTAAGGACTATGAAATTGGGGATACCCTTAGGGTTTTTTGTTATCTAGACCATGAAGAAAGGCCAGTCGCCACAACGTTAGATCCATATGTCAAAAGAAATGCATTTGGGTTCTTAAAGGTTGTAGAAGTGAATAAAATAGGAGCGTTTTTGGATTGGGGATTAGAAAAGCATTTGTTTGTGCCATTTCGGGAGCAACGCGATAAATTGAAAGAAGGTCAGTGGTATGTAGTTTATTGCTATTTGGATGAACAATCATTCCGCCTTGTTGGCTCTAATAAGATCGATAAGTTTTTAAATAATGATGACCTTTCTATTGCCTTGAATGAAGAGGTAGACCTGATGGTGACGCGATTGACCGACTTGGGTTGGGAAGTTATCATTAACAATAAACACAAAGGATTGGTCTATTCAAACGAGATCTTCAAGAGGGTAGCGGTAGGCAAATCGTTAAAGGGCTATATAAAGAATATCAGAGCCGATAATAAAGTAGACGTTACATTAGAACCCATCGGTTATAAAGTTCTGGAGCCAGCCGCGGAAAAGATTTATAAAGTATTAATGGATCATGGGGGTTTTTTGGCACTCCATGATAAATCTGATGCCAAAGATATTTCAAGGGATCTTGAAATGAGCAAGAAAACGTTTAAAAAGGGTATAGGGACACTATACAAAGCAAGAAAAATTGAAATTGGGAAAGATGGAATTCGAGCAGTCCCATTAAAAATGGAGTAAGCATATGAACATCAAATCAATATCTCGATTTAACATCGCTTTTTCTTGCGTACGCCACTAAATATTTTACTTTTGCAACATTAGATATGTAAATTTTGTCAATCTGGATGAGATTTGGTTAACTTTATCGAGTCAATCCCCCATAACTCAATAATATATGCCATTTATAGAAGAAAGCGATTTACTTGAATTGCACAAGGACATAGACAAGGCCCAAATCATTAATGAGCGGCTCCTAGACCAAATTAAATACAAGAACAAAGAAATTAGGAGTAGCAAGATACAGCGCAACGTGCTGGCCGGTATAACAGCCCTTTTCTTAATAGGCACCTTGGCCATCACATCTTTTACGGCCGGTCTAAGTAGTTCTAATAGCTTTGAGCAGCCCAACAATTTGCTAGTTTCCATAGACAGTTTAGATGCCATTAAATCCAGAATCGATAATCTAAAACAGCAAAACGAAGAACTGAGCTTGGTCAAAGAGTATTATTTGGCGAAAGAATTCTTGGAAAAAGAAAAAATATATTCCGTTCAGGTCAAATCGTTTGTTGACAATAACATTACACTGGCGTCGGAAGCGTTGACAAATACCATGTTTGTCAAAACAAACCCATTCTATTCCTATTCATTAGGTAATTTCGGTACCTTGAAGGAAGCACAATTGTTTAGAAAGCAATTGGTAGACCTAGGATTCCGGGACGCCTTTGTGGCCTCCTATAAGGATGGTAAACGAATTCAAATTGAAGACCCTTTTTAGTGTCAAAGTTCAACGCTTGGCTAAATGCAGCTAGGTTACGTACACTCCCGCTATCTGTTTCAGGAGTTATAACTGGCACTGCCCTGGCCAATTATTACGACAAAAGCGATTTACTAATTTTTTTATTGGCTTTGTTGACAACTATAGCATTTCAGGTAACTTCAAATTTCGCAAATGATTATGGCGATGGCGTAAAGGGTACCGACAACCATGAAAGGGTCGGACCAAAACGTGCTTTGCAGAGCGGATTACTCAGTAGGAAAGAATTAAGATCAGGCATTCTAATCGCTGTACTATTCAGCCTGTTATTAGTCCTTTCGGTTGTTTTATTAGCCTTTGGTTTTGAACATTTAAAGCTCATGTTGTTGTTCTTGATTCTAGGTTTGGTCAGCATTTGGGCGGCGATTAAATATACCATTGGAAAATCGGCATATGGTTATAGAGGTTTGGGGGATCTGTTCGTTTTTGTTTTTTTCGGACTCTTGGCAGTTCTGGGAACTATGTTCCTGTATGCCAAGTATATAACCATGAGCGCAATACTACCGGCTGTTGCTATTGGTGCCCTGAGTACAGGGGTGTTAAACTTAAATAACCTTAGGGATTTTGAATCTGATACAAAAGCAAAAAAAAATACGATGATAGTACAAATGGGCCTTGTTAACGGAAAGCGGTACCATTACCTGTTGTTGGGAACTGCCTTCGTGTGTATCTTGATTTTCTTGATACTGCATGCGACCCGTACCTATCAGTATTTACCATTATTGGCGTTCGTGCCCATAGGAGTACATTTATTAAAGGTATTCCAGACCGATCAAGCTAGAATATTTGACCCGGAGCTCAAGAAATTGGCGCTTAGCACCTTTTTGTTGGCCATACTGATGTTTATCAGTTATTATTAAATTTTGTAATTTTGAAAGCAAACCACCAAAATAACACCCACATTGGAACAACCTATTAAAATACTTATCGTAGAGGATAACGTCATCATAGCCGATGACATGCAATCGATGCTAGAAGAAATTGGCTATGAAATCGTAGACAACGTGATTGTTTACGAGCAAGCCGAAGAAGTATTGAAGACACAACAAGTAGATCTTGTGCTGATCGACATAATTCTTGCTTCAGACAAGACCGGTATCGATCTTGGAAAACACATTAGGGAAAACTACGACATTCCCTTTATTTTTGTGACTTCCAACTCAGATCGGGCGACCGTAGAAAACGCTAAAACCGTGAAGCCGAACGGCTATTTGGTGAAACCCTTTGAACAACAAGACCTCTATACCTCCATAGAAATTGCCCTTTCCAATTTTAGCCATTCCGGAAAAGGTAATAATGCGTCAGGTGGCGAAGTCATGGAAGATGAGGGAATAGCAGTCTCTAACTCTGTTCTCAAAGATTCTATTTTCGTAAAAAAACAGCATTTATATTATCGTATCCAGTTTGGCGACATCTATTTCATCAAGGCCGATAATGTTTATTTGGAGGTCAATACCGTAGATAAGAAATTTTTGGTACGGTCTCCTTTGAAGGATTATCTCGTGAAACTTCCGAAGAATAAATTTTACCGTGCCCACAAATCATACATTGTAAATGTTGATCATATCGATGCGATAAATTCAAAAGATATCATGGTCAATGACACTTTGATCCCCATATCGAAGGAATTCAAGGAATTTATAATTTCCGCGATGAACTCCTAGTGATTCGCAATAATGATAGTTTAAATAAAGGCGCTTTTTAGCGCCTTTATTTTTATACATATCCGAAAATTGGAACCTTACCACAAGTAGCGCCTAATTCACAACAATATTTTTGTACACTTATCCATTCGAGATACTTTAGCGGTGTGATACTCGAAGAAGTATTGTTTTAAAAGCGACTAATTTTTTTCATTTTCATATAGTGTTCTCGTAAAAGAGTCCTGTCTTAATTGATAGGGCTCTTTTTAGTTTAGAATGTCCGAAGGATATCTAATTGTTTTGAAGGCGTATCAATATATTTCGTATACGCAATATGTGGTACTTTGTACTTACTTTTGCACCATTACATTGATGCTCGAATCAGCGGGACCGGTAACCTATCTATAAAATACATCAAATCCGGTTGAAATTAGCAGTATTGGACATTTGTAGCCATTCACCACAAAAATTGGTCGTTACACAACAATATTGAACAGATTAGGTTCAAAAGCAATATTTTTGAAGTTACGCGGTCTGTCGATACCTCTATTGGAAGTACCTATAAAAAGGGAACTTGAGCACCTAGCAAACCCTCGATATAGTCACTGTAAGAACAGAAAAATTCGTTATAGACCATTTTAAACTTAGGATAAGGGAAAATTAGTAGTGATGGCCGGTTTAAAATGTTAAGCTTATTAATAACATCTGAAAGATCTCGTGAATTGCACTTCAAAAAAATTGTCAGCATACCATGAAAGCAATAGGCCGGGACCTATCACTAAGTTTTGGGCCTCTATTTGATATGAAAAACTTATTTCATAAGATTTATCCTTTAATTCTTTTAGGTTTCCTGATCGCACCCTCGGTTGGGGCGCAGGGATTAGATACTACCAACAGTAAACAATTTGAAACTTTTCAGAACCACGATGAATCCCTTTCGCGCTTGCTCTTCTTTTTTAACGCACCCAATAGATATAAGGAAAATTCTGCCTATGATTGGCTAGACCAAGTAAACATTTACTTGAACGACGCCAAAAAGAAACTGGATACAACCGATATAAAAAACTACATGTTAATGCAATCCCAGGTATTTCATGATCTTGGAGATTATGATCAAAGTCTGGCCATTTCAAAGGACTTGTATGCCAAAAAGAAATTTCTTGATCTTCCATCGATGACCATTTTGTTGGACCTTTTGGACCAAAGCTATGCCAAGCTAAAATTTTACGCTGAGCAAATCGAGATCCGAAAGGAGAAAAGAAAATTGGGTATCACAAAAGATGTTTCCTTCCATGACATTTATGGTAACCTTGGCTTTTATAGGCAGGCTATGCAAGCTTATATGGTAAATGACAAAAGGAACATTGATGAAGCGGATTATTTCGGACAGGCAGTATTTTACAATAATGTAGCCAACTATCTTAGGTTGGACAAATCACTTCCCACTGCTTTGAGCACCTATAAAAAAGCCGATGGTTTTTTAAACATATTCTTAAATGATGTAACCAAAACCAAGTCAGAGAAGATAATGGCCGATGCTAACAATCTTAAGGCCATCATTGAGGGAAATATTGGAAAGTGCCATGCCCAGCAGGGAGAATATGAAGATGCCATACCTTATTTGGATCGGAGTATTAAGGCCATCAAAGAATTTAATGCTGGTAAATATTCTTCGGCATTGATAGAAAACACGCTTGAAATTGCCGACTGTTATCTTCGTTTGAACAATATTGAAAAGGCAACCGATTACCTAAGTGAAGACATCAATCCTATTGAGGTCACCAACATTATCAAGAAGAATAATGTTTTTGCCAGTTATTATGATAAGATCCAAGAATATAAAAATTCAAATGCTTACCTGCGAAAAAATGTTCGAATTGCCGATTCTCTAAGTACCGAGGAGTCGGCCTTAAGATTGAAGCAACTCAAAGTGGTTGTGGGAGAGGATATTAACAATGTCAAGGTAAGGATGGAAGAACAGCAATTGGCTTTGGAACGGTCCCAAAACGAAAAGATAGCATTGGATGAGCGAAACAATCTTGTGTTTATTTCGTTGGTTTTTACTTTGTTGGGATTTGCCGGTATGGTTTACGCCTATCTAAAAAGTATCAAGAACCAAAGGCTGATCGCAGAACAAAAATATTTTATTGAGAATTCCTTAATTGAGAAAGATTCGCTCCTTAAAGAAATACACCACAGGGTAAAGAATAATTTACAGATGGTATCGAGCCTCTTGAGCCTACAAACCAAAAATACTAGGAGCAAAGCGGCCATAGAGGCCTTGGAAGAAGGCAAAAGCCGAGTGAAGGCCATGGCATTGATCCATCAAAAGTTGTATCAAAACGAAGATCTTTCAGTTATTGAAATGCAAGGATATATTGAAAGTTTGATCAATAGTGTGCAATCGGTTTATAAAAAAGGAGGTCATAATATCAACATTACCATCGACGCGGAAAATGTTGAACTTGATATCGATCGGGCCATTCCTTTTGGTTTGATACTGAATGAATTGGTCTCCAATTCATTTAAATATGCCTTCCCTACTGATGATGAAAATGGCAAGATCTACATTCACATAAGAAAGATAGGAGAGCAGGAAGGCTTTTTTGAATACACTGATAATGGCATCGGACTACCTGAGGATTCAGAGGAGCGCGCCAATTCATCGATGGGCATCCGGCTAATGAACCGCTTGGCCAACCAACTGCAGACCAAGTTGAATGTTGATAAAACGACAGAGGGGGTTCGATTTTGGTTCAATTTTAAATAATAAAATGCTCATTTAATGGTGCTTCCAAGTACCACCCGGTGCAGCATACGGGGAAAAAACCGTTTCAAATAAACCCCCATAAGTTCCTTTCTTCCGATATAAACCTCAAATCTATTTCGTTCGATTGCCCGTAGCATTCTTAGGGCAAACTTTTTTACCGGAATTCCATTCTGTGTCGCTAGGTCATTACTGCCCTGTTGGCCCCCGCCAGCTATTAATGCATTTTTGGCAATGTCAGTTTGCACGAACCCAGGACATACGAGTGTAACATCTAAACCATCTTTTTCATGTTCCATGCGCAATACGTCAAAAAAACCATGAAGAGCATGTTTCGCTCCGCAATAACCCGAGCGAAAAGGGGAACCAAATTTGCCCATCAAACTGGTTACCGTTACAAAATGCCCTTTCTTTTTGGCTATAAAATGGGGCAAAAGTGCCTTTGTCAATGCCACAGTACCCAAGTAGTTGACGTACATCAGTTTTTTATAAACTTCCAATTCGGTATCGATGATTAAAGATCGTTGGCTTACGCCAGCATTATTGATCAGCATATCGATTGGTCCAAAGGTAGAGATGGCAAGGCTTACCTTTTCGTGCATGCCTTCGAAATCTTCAAGATCTATGGGCAGTATGTTTACATTTTCCGGATACTTGCAATTGTTTTTAACCCTAAGCAAATCCACTTCCTTGCGTGAGGAAATGATCAACTTGCAATTCTTTTCACAGAGCAGGAAGGCCAAAGCTTCACCAATACCTGATGACGCCCCGGTGATCCATACCGTTTTATTTTCAATCCCCGACATTTTTTACTTTGAGGAGCTAAAATATAGCTAAATTTGGAGGAACGGATGAAGGCTAGCTTTAAAAAATACATTCTAGATTTTAAACGCCCCAGTGGTACCTCTCGGGGAATACTTACCCAGAAAGAAACATGGTATCTAATTTTGGCCGATAAAGGTCGATTCGGAATTGGGGAATGTGGCCTGTTAAGAGGATTGTCCATAGATGACCTTCCTGATTATGAATCCCAGCTAAATTGGACATGCGATAATATCCATCTGGGCAAGGAAGCACTTTGGAGCAGTTTAACGCGATATCCAAGTATTCAATTTGGAATCGAACAGGCTTTTAGGTCATTTGAATCGGAAGACCCATTTACACTCTTTCCTTCGGACTTTACCCATGCTGGAAAATCGATTGATATTAATGGCCTAATTTGGATGGGGGATAAAGCCTTTATGCTTGATCAAATAGCTCAAAAATTGGAAGAGGGGTTTAAGTGTCTTAAAATGAAGATTGGAGCCCTAAATTTTGATACGGAAATTTTTATATTGGAATCCATTCGTAACAAATATTCTCCCGAACAAATTGAATTACGAGTCGATGCGAATGGGGCATTTGAGTCCAGTACGGCCCTACATAAAATTAACATTTTGTCCAATTACGGACTCCATTCCATAGAACAGCCCATCAAGCCCGGCCATGTTATAGACATGAAGCTTTTATGTAAATCATCTGCCCTCCCGATTGCTTTGGACGAAGAACTGATAGGCATTTTTGACATTGCCGATAAAGAAGAACTGCTACGGACCATTCGGCCGCATTTTATCATCTTAAAACCTAGCCTAGTGGGAGGTTATAAAGGAACCAAGGAGTGGATCGATCTCGCGGAAACATACCAAATTGGTTGGTGGATCACCAGTGCTTTGGAAAGCAATATAGGCCTTAATGCGATTGCCCAATGGACTTTTAATCTTGATGTGGACATACCACAAGGACTTGGAACAGGAGGTTTATTTACCAATAATTTTAAAAGCCCGCTTACCGTTGAAAATGGCAAATTATTTTACCGACCTACCAAAAAATGGAAAACTGACCTGATTCAAGAACTATGTACATAGAAGAAGCATATAAAGGCAAGCATGAGACGTGGAGATACCTCATTGGATTTCTGGCCATTTTCGTAGGGTGGCAAATTATTGGAATGGTTCCATTGGTAGCTGTCATTTTTGCCAAGGTCGATAGCCTACAAAATCTTCCTACCGATGTTCAGGGAATGACCATTATTTTGGGATCAAACCTTTTCTTGTTTTTGATGTTGCTCTCCTTTGCAATTGCTTTGGTGGCAACGTTTTTGACAGTAAGGTTTGTACATGAACAGGGGATGATCTCGTTAACGACGTCCAGGGCTAAAATCGACTGGAAGCGGGTTAGTTTCGCTTTCTGGACCTGGGCCTTGGTTTCTATTATCCTTACAATGATGGATGTGCTCTTGTCGCCCGAAGACTACGAATTAAATTTCAAATTGGGGCCGTTCTTAATACTCATGGTGATCGCGATCGTATTGATACCGTTCCAAACAAGTTTTGAAGAATATTTTATGAGGGGATATTTGATGCAGGGCATAGGTATTTTGGCAAAAAATAGATGGGTGCCTTTGCTCTTCACCTCCACTATTTTTGGGTTGCTACATGTTTTTAACCCTGAAGTTGAGAAATTGGGCTATGGCATTATGGTTTTTTACATTGGGACCGGCTTTTTTCTTGGAATTCTTACCCTTATGGATGAAGGGCTAGAATTGGCATTGGGTTTTCATTTTGCAAATAATTTGACCGGGGCCCTATTACTCACCTCTGATTGGTCTGCCTTTCAGACCGATTCAATTTACAAGGATATCTCAGACCCCAAATTGGGATGGGACATTTTGGTACCGGTATTTGTTATCTATCCTATCCTTTTGTATGTCTTTTCCAAAAAATATGGCTGGAAGAACTGGACCGAACGTTTAACGGGCAAGATTGTTGCCAAAGAAACTTTTCTTGCCCAAAATGTCGACCGGATTGACGTATCGTGATATCCATCCAGCCTTTAAGCTCAACGGTTTTTCCTATTCAAAGGAAGAACTCAAGGAAGTAGCCTATAGCCTGATTAAGGAGGGACTTATCTTTGAACGGGAAGTGGGCAATTTTTTACAAGATTGGCTTAGCGATTCGGATTCGATTGAAGTGAGTACTTCCGGTTCCACTGGGGTTCCAAAGAGCATCTTTCTAAAGAAACAAAAAATGCATAATTCGGCCTTGGCCACAGGGCAATTCTTTGGTCTGGCCCCCGAACACACTGCCTTGCTTTGTCTCTCACCAAAATATATTGCCGGCAAAATGATGTTGGTCCGTGGGATGGTCTTAGGTCTCGAAATAGATTTTGTGGAACCTTCTTCTGAGCCCCTTTTGGCATTGCAAAAGAACTATGATTTTGCCGCTATGGTTCCGTTACAGTTGGAACATTCTTTGGCCCAATTAGAGCAGCTCAAAACCTTGATCGTTGGTGGGGCTCCAGTTTCTTTGTTATTAAGATCAAGGTTGGGTGCTACCAGATGCCAAGTATTTGAGACCTATGGAATGACGGAGACCCTAACCCATGTCGCGGTTCGCCAGCTCAATGGGCAAAAAGGAATTCCCACGAGTTTGTTTTTCAATGCCTTACCCGACATTCATTTTTCTATAGACACGCGTAACTGCCTTGTTATCAATGCGCCTAGGTTAGCTGATAAACCTATTATAACGAATGATGTGGTCGAATTGAAGTCTGATACAAAATTTGAATGGTTAGGCCGATTTGATAATATTATCAATTCAGGGGGCATTAAGTTGCATCCAGAAAAAATTGAAGACATGCTGGCATCCATATTAAATACAAATTTTTTTGTACATGGATTTCCAGATGAAAAATTGGGCCAAAAGTTGGTATTGATCATAGAAGGGCAGGGCAATCCAGAATTGATTATGGCTAAATTGGGGGCCATGCCATCCATAACAAAAATTGGACTGCCGAAGGATATATTTTTTGTGCAAAAGTTTTCGCAAACGGCAAATGGCAAGATCCGTCGCAAAAAGATTGTGGCCTCCCTTATTTAATATGAGTTTTTCACACGGCAATGTTTAATGTTACTCCGCCTTTTGTTTAAGGTATTGGGCGATTGCAGGGTCAAGCCCGGCACTGTACATATTATCGGATGGATTTTTTTTGAAAAGTTGACTATAACACATGGCAGCAGCTAAATAAGTTCCCTGTAATGTCGGGTGTACCCCATCGATATCATAAAGGTTTATGTTGTCTCTCCCATCCGCCAATATCGACAACCATACTTCTCCAACGGGAATTATGGTAGCGCCCGTTGCATTGGCAGCTTCATTGTAGGTTGTTCGAATTTTGGGAAACATGGATGGGTCGTCTTTATAGGGCCATGTCATAAAGAGATAAATTTTTGTGCCCTTTTGTCCTACCAATTGCTGAAACGACTTAATGGCTTCGATAGTGGCCATTCCATCATTCGCCGCGACCGATGTATTTTCTTGAAGTACAATGGCCTCCCATGTCCTTTCGTTGATTTTGTCCAAAGAGTCTTCGTTTTCTAAGTGGTTGGCAAGACTGAATCCACCAAATGTAAACTCTTCAATATAAGGTTCGTCTGCGAGGGCGTCATTGGCCTTGAACCGACCGACGTGAAATGAGACCCCGGAATTGTAAAAAGTATGACTATTACCAATAAAAAGGACTTCTTCAATACTTGGATGGGTAGGTGCCGCAACTTCATTTTTTTCTTGTGTTAACCCATCTTTGGAACAAGAAAAACTAAGGAATATCGTAAAAAGCAAAAATCTAAATCGGTACAAAATGAATCGATTAAAGTCCCTATAAAGTTAAATGTACATGGATTTATGGAAAAGTTTGCCATCCCTTGACAATTTTAGGAGTTTCCACTTTAAAGGGATATCCATCACAAATGGTTTTAATATTTTGTATTTTCAAAGCGTAAACAGAACATCTATGCGCATATTTTTAATTGGCCTTTTTATTGTTTTCAATTTAAATGCCCAACAAATTCTCCCAGAATATGAACGGGCCAATGTGATCGACGCCATCCTCGGCGATCGTTTTGACACATTGCTTCCAGAGTTGATGGATAGTACAGCTATCGATATGTGGATCCTCATTTCCCGAGAATACAATGAAGACCCTGTACTGCGAACCATGTTGCCGGCAACATGGCTCAATGCACGGCGCAGGACGATCCTTATGTTTTATCGTAATAAATCTAAAAATATAATAGAGAAGTTAGCCGTGGCCCGATATGATGTGGGGGACCATATTGCATCGGCATGGAACAAAGACGAGGAACCGGATCAATGGAAACGTTTGGTTGAGTTGATCGAGGAACGCAACCCCAATAAAATAGGGCTCAATTTTTCAAAAGACCACAATATCGCCGATGGATTGGATAAGACCGACTATGATGAATTCATGAAAAATCTCCCCGTTAAATATCATAAGAAAGTAATTTCCGCCGAACCTTTGGCCGTTCGATGGATTGAGACCCGCACCCCAAGGGAAATGGTCATTTATAACCAATTGGTCGATATCACCCATGATATCGTAGCGGAGGCTTTTTCGGAAAAAGTGATTACTCCTGGAATTACAACCACTTCACAGGTCGAATGGTGGATGCGCCAGAAGGTTACTGATCTTGGTCTTGAAACGTGGTTTCATCCTACTGTTGACGTCCAACGGACCAGTGAAGAACTGGTCGGTCATTTGTATTCATTTTCAGGACGCCCCGACGACCTGGTGATACTACCGGGTGATCTTCTGCACTGCGATTTCGGAATCACCTATCTCAGATTAAATACAGATTGCCAAGAATTGGCCTATGTACTAAAACCAGAGGAAAAAGAAGCCCCAGAATTTTTGGTAAATGGCTTAAGGGATGGGAATCGGGTACAGGATTTCCTGACCAAAAATATGGTGGCAGGTCGGACAGGAAACGAAATCTTGGCATTAGCACTCCAAGAAGCAAAAAGTGCTGGTTTACGGCCCTCCATATACACACACCCCTTGGGCCTATATGGACATTCCGCAGGGACTACCATAGGAATGTGGGACGCGCAGGGGGGCGTAATGAAAGATGATGGGGAAAATTATCCATTAAACCCAAATACGGTGTATGCCATTGAGCTGAATACCACAGTGACAATTCCAGAATGGAAGCGGGACATTCGTATCATGTTGGAAGAAGCAGGATATTTTGGTGGGGAAGGCTTCAGATTCGTAAACGGCAGGCAAACGGAACTGCTGCTGATTCCAAGGATCAAAAGCCAACAAGGAAATTAAATTCAGAGGAAATGACAAAAGTATTCACACTTTTTATGATGTTATTTGGAATGTTCCTCTGCTTGGCCCAAGCGGAGGAAAACAACAATATTACGATCTGTTGGGACAACTCTACATCTATGTCGGACCGGGATTTGGAAAAAGATTTTTCCGTATTGGAGAAGGTATTCACCAGAAATTTAGACTTGGAAGTTCAGCTTTTGTCTTTTAATATAACCGTAAGTGAAAAGTTATATTCCATAAAAAATGGGGATTGGCAACAATTAAAGCAGGACCTCGAACAAAGTGTTTACGATGGGGCAGCCATATACGCGAATTTGAAAGGGCACATCAAGCAGCCAACGGTATATGTATTCACCAATGGACGACGGGCACTTCCCCAAGACCTGCTTCCACTCGAGGGTAAAAGCTATCTTATCAATAGTTGCGCGGACAGGGACGCCCAGTTCTTGGAACGAACCGCCCTCGTTAACCGTAGTAGGTTAATGGATTTTGCGGCCGTACTGCCGGAGAACATTAAAAGCACATCCCCAAGGAAAGCTCAGGATGCAATTCCTAAAAAACAACTTATACAGGGTACCGTTTATCTTGACAATAAGCCGGCATCCAATGTACAGGTCACCGTAAAGGGTATCACAGACAGTTTTTTGACGGATGCTTCCGGAAATTTTTCGATAGCTGCCGAAGTAGGGGATACCTTAATGGTCAAGAGTAGGGAAAGCAAGGCAATTCAGCTTGTGCCCATCGAGGTAATGGCGCATACCGATGTGTTTATCGATGCAAGTGTTCTGGCGCTGGAAGAAGTGATCGTTGTTGAACAAAAAAGGAAACAAGAAGAAACCACCGTCAATACCGCATATGGTCCAAAAAACAGTGCAAGTGTGGGATATGCCGTATCATCAATTGGAGAAGAAGATATATCCACTGTTGAAGTAGTGACGGATGAGGTTTTGAACAATCGCATTGCGGGTCTTCAAGTAGGTAAAAAAGGAGGCGAAGGTGCGGAAGGTGGTTTGGGACGGGCCGAGATTAGGGGTAGAAATACGCTAAACATGAATCCGTATGCATTATTGGTGATCGATGGTACTCCATTGCAACGTAGTTCCAAAACAACCGATATGATGACTGGAGCTTATTCGGAATCCATTTCGGGATATGATTTTATAGATCCGGGAAATATTGCTGAAATTACCGTTCTTAAAGGTTTGGCCGCAACAAACCTATATGGGAGCGAGGGTTCCAATGGGGTAATTCTAATTACCACCAAAACGGCCGCTGGAGGTGGTAATAAAGGGGCTGAAAAGAAAGATCTGGCCCTATTGCAAAATAATAAATACAATGAAAACGAAATGGCGCAAATTGGCGCCGATTCCTTCATGGAAAAAGCCCTGAAAGGAATTACCTCAATAGGGGAGGCTTATGAGACCTACCGGTCGTTAAAGGAAGTTAATAAAGGGAATGCGGCCTTCTTTCTGGATGCCTATACCTATTTCAGGGATAAAGATAAAATAATCGCTGGCAGGGTGATTTCTAACCTAATGGAATCGGCAGGTCTCGATGTGGCATCATTAAGAATGGTCGCTTATAGCCTGTCAGCAACTGGAGATTATACAAACGCCCTTACCATCTATGAGGAAATTATAAAGATGGCTCCTAAAGATGTTAACGCATATTTCAACAGGGCACAAGCCAAAAGAGAATCAGGTGCATATAAAGAGACCATTGACGAACTTATTGCGCTGGCCAATGGCAACAAATATTTTTCGGTAAATGCCCAAGGTATTTCGAAAACCCTTGATAGGGAAATCAAAAATCTGGTATTTCAACACAAGGGACAGTTGGCTGACGCAAACCTTGCTCCAGAATATCTGAACAATAACAGGTTCAAAGCACGTTTGGTATTTGAATGGAACATAGCTGGCGCGGATTTTGAATTACAATTTGTGAATCCTCAAAAACGCTTCTTTAATTGGAAGCACACCAGTGCCGAGCTCAAAGAACGGATCGAAGACGAAATCAAAAATCAATACAGGATAGAGGAGTTTGAATTTTATGGCGATGTGGCCGGGCAATGGGTATTCAATGCAAAATATTTAGGGCCCCAGATTCAAAAAAAAGAGGTTCCATTGATTGTTAAGTGTACCCTATATAAAAACTTTGGATACCCTTCCCAAACCAAAGAAGAACTATTGGTGTATTTCACTACGACCAATGAGAAGAAAAATATTAAAACATTATTGGTTGAGTAAGTCGAACCTTGGGTACGTAACCCGAAGTCCTTATTATTTTTACCATTAGCAATGCTATTGGTATAATATTTGTTGTAATTTTAACAAAAAGCGGCTATGAAAACGAGTGCATATTTGTCATTTTGTTGTATACTTTTCTCGTGTTTCTTAGGAATTTCCCAAGGACGCACCAATAAGGTAAGCGGAATGGTAACCGATGGCCGAATCCCCTTGAAATCGGTAAAGATTTCAGTCATTGGGAACGATCAAAAATTCGAGACAGGTGCAGATGGCAAATATGTCATTGAAGTGCCCGTGGGTGAAATTTTGCAGTATTATTATCCGGGCATGCGTACCATAGAAATTTTTGTGGAAGATGTTACCCATGTTTTGAACATAAGCATGTATCCAGATATTGAGGAATTGGATGAGGTAGTGGTAACCAAAAGCAGAAGGCAATCGCAACAAGATTTGGAGGTCCAGTACAATACGAACCCAAACTTGATTCGATCGGCTTATGGCATACTTAACCCCGAGACCTCTGCTTCTCAAATTAGAATGCTTCCTAAAGGCAGGATTAGGTCAATTGGCTTGTGCATTTTAGATGTATTGCGAGCCGAATTTCCTGGGGTTGAGATATTCGGCGACTGTATTAATGGGGGCTCTGTATCCATTAGGGGCTCGAATTCCTTAAACCTTAACGCCTTGGCAATTTACGATGTAGATGGTCAAATATTCCAGAACACCCCATTATGGTTATCCCCGGACAATATGGAAAGGATAGCGGTGGTATCAGGTTTTGCCGCCAACATCTCCTATGGTGGGATTGCCTCGGGTGGGGTGGTGATCATCAACACCAATTCAGGAAATACGTACGCAAAATCCAAGGAAATAAAGGACAAGGCAAAGTTGAGGGACAATGTGCTCAATGAAGTGGTCTTGACTCAAAATGATTTGAAGGGGGACATGCCCCAATATTATCAAGATTTCTATGCCAGTAGTGCATTAGAAACCGCAAAAGATATTTATAGGTCCTATGCCGATCGGTATAATGGCAACTTCGTTTTTTTCTTGGATGCCTATAGTTATTTTAACAATAAATGGAAGGACCATGATTTTGCGGATGGGATTATCAAAAGCCAAGAAAGTGTGTTCAAAGAGAACCCCATAGCCCTTAAGGCATTGGCCTATGAATACCAACAGGCGGGTAAGTTTGAAAAGGCCAATGATATATACAAGCAACTTTTTTTACTTAGGCCAAACTATGCACAGTCATACATGGACCTCGCAAATAGTTATATTGAAACAGGCGATTATAAAAAAGCCACCGCCCTATATGTTAGATTTGGATATTTGAAGGAAGAAGGATTTCTTCAGGCAGACACGACCGCCATTACAAGGATTATGGATAGGGAATTCAATAATCTTATCGCCACAAAGGGAAAGGAGTTATTGTCATCCACTGCGATGAAGAAGTCGGTGTTGGAAGAAGATTTTGACGGTACCCGCTTGGTATTTGAATGGAATGATAGTGAGGCGGAGTTTAAATTACAATTTGTAAACCCCGAAGGTCATTATTTCACCTCAGAGCATTCATTGATCGCCGACGCCGACCGTATCAAAAAAGAAAAACAATATGGATTTTCTTGCGAAGAATTTTTAATTGACGATACCCTATCGGGAAACTGGATGGTTAATACGACCTATCTGGGAAACAAAAGTCTGACTCCAACGTATTTAAAGGTAACGGTCTATCAAAATTATGGTAGTTCAGCGCAGCGTAAGATTACCCGGGTATATAAGTTGCGTGTGAAGAATGTAAACCAGCAATTGTTTACGTTGAACAATGGTGCCTTTTTGGCATCAAATTAATACTACACCTGTAAAACCCCCATATTAAACTCCTTTTCGATAGGGGCATGGTTCGCCGCCTCAATGCCCATTGAAATCCATTGTCGTGTATCCAAGGGGTCAATTATCGCGTCGGTCCATAGGCGTGCCGCTGCATAATAGGGGGAGACTTGATGGTCGTATCTCATCTTGATCCTGTCAAAGAGTTCTTTTTCATTTGCATCTGTAATCGTTTCGCCTTTTTTCTTTAAAGACGATTTTTCGATTTGCAGGAGTACTTTAGCCGCAGAATTACCGCTCATAACGGCCAGTTCGGCACTCGGCCAAGCGACGATCAATCTTGGATCATAGGCTTTACCGCACATGGCATAGTTGCCCGCACCATAGCTGTTTCCGACGACCACTGTAAATTTTGGCACCACCGAATTGCTTACGGCATTCACCATTTTTGCGCCGTCCTTTATGATGCCCCCATGTTCACTTTTACTACCAACCATAAATCCGGTAACATCTTGTAGGAAAACCAAGGGTATTTTCTTTTGGTTGCAATTCGCAATAAATCGGGTTGCCTTGTCCGCCGAATCGGAATAGATAACGCCCCCGAACTGCATTTCGCCTTTGGCGTTCTTGACGACCTTTCTTTGATTGGCCACGATTCCAACGGCCCATCCATCGATCCTGGCATATCCCGTAAGTATGGTTTTACCATAATCTTTCTTGTACTGCTCGAATTTGGAACCATCAACCAAGCGATCAATAATTTCCAACATATCATATTGGTCTGTTCTCGAAGCGGGAACAATGCCAAAGATATCTTCCGGTTTTTTCTTGGGTTTCATTGATTTTGTCCTGTTGAACCCAGCTTTGTCAAAATCCCCGATTTTGTTAATGATCGATTTTATCCTATCCAAGGCATCTTGGTCGTTCTTGGCCTTGTAATCGGTTACACCACTAATTTCACAATGGGTGGTGGCTCCCCCTAGCGTTTCGTTGTCTATCGATTCTCCAATGGCCGCTTTGACCAGATAACTTCCTGCTAAAAATATGCTGCCTGTCTTATCTACGATCAACGCTTCGTCACTCATGATTGGCAAGTAAGCCCCTCCGGCAACGCAGCTACCCATTACCGCTGATATTTGAATGATGCCCATGCTGCTCATAAGGGCATTGTTTCGAAAAATGCGTCCAAAATGTTCTTTGTCTGGAAAAATCTCGTCCTGCATGGGAAGATACACGCCAGCGCTGTCGACCAAATAAATTATGGGCAATCGGTTTTCCATGGCAATTTCCTGTGCCCTTAGATTTTTTTTGGCGGTAATAGGAAACCAAGCCCCTGCTTTTACGCTGGCATCATTGGCCACGACTATGCACTGCTTGCCCTGTACAAAACCAATTTTGACCACGACGCCACCTGATGGGCAGCCACCATGTGCTTCATACATGCCATCTCCGGCCAAGGCTCCAATTTCGATGGAGTTCTTGCCTGTGTCCAACAAATAATCTATTCGCTCCCGTGCTGTCAACTTACCCGTAGCGCGCTGTTTTTCCAAACGCTGTTTCCCGCCCCCTAATTTAACTGAGGCTAGCCTTTTGCGCAATTCGGAGCGCTTCATTTTATTATCGTCTTCGTTTTTATTGAAGTGGATATCCATCATTGGTCCGGTTTCTTTTATGCGGCTAAAGATAAGCAGTAAAATTGATTACATTTGGGTAAATTGGAAAGCAATATGGCAGATACAATACGCTGGGGAATTCTAGGACCAGGCAAGATAGCCCATAGTTTCGCCAAGGATTTACAACTGGTCGAAGACGGTAAATTGATGGCAGTTGCCTCAAGGAATATTGGGCGGGCCAAGGAATTTTCAGTTCAGTACGATGCTGAGTTTGCCTTTGGTACTTACCAAGAATTGCTCGAATGTTCAGACGTAGATGTCATTTACATTGCAACGCCCCATACCGGACATATGGAATGGGCGATCAAAGCCATGGAACACGGGAAACATGTTCTTTGTGAAAAACCATTGGGCGTTAATCTCCAAGAAGTTCAAAAAATCATTACTGCTGCCCAAAAGAACAAGGTATTCTTGATGGAAGCACTATGGAGCCGTTTTAATCCCTCCCTTCAAAAAGTTAAGGAATTGATTACCGCCGGTAAAATTGGTAAGGTTTCCTATCTCAGCGCCGATTTTGCTTTCTATGGGCTCGATAGGGAAGAAAAAGGAAGACTGTTAAACCCTGAACTCGCGGGAGGTACCATTTTGGACATTGGCATTTACCCCATCTTTTTGGCCTATTTGATCTTAGGCGTTCCTGATCGAATTTTATCGACTTCAAATTTTTATAAAACAGGCGCCGAAATACAGACCTCCATGATTTTTGAATACCCGGATGCCCAAGCGATCTTATATAGTGGTCTCACCTGTAATTCTGAAATGAAAGCAGAGATTTCTGGACGGTACGGATCTATTTTCATCGATCCAAGATGGCATGAGGCACAAGGTTTCTCCGTTGAGTTCGAAGATCATCAGGAAAGATTCGATCTGCCTACACTTGGCAAGGGCTATGCCCATGAAATCAAGGAAGTACATGATTGTTTGAAAGCCTCAAATCTGCAAAGTGAGCTATGGAGCCACCAGAATAGCTTGGATTTGATTGGCTTAATGGACGAAGTGAGAAAACAGAACGGCATCGTTTTTCCATTTGAGCAATAAAGATCTAAAAAGTGTTTAGGGTTTCTTTGAAAATTTACGATATTTGGGGCCACCACCTAACCAACTAAACCAATTTCACCATGGGAATGAACAAAAATACAATACTTGCCTGGGCCACTTTTATTATGATCATTGTTGGGTGTGCTCTTATTGCACTTGGCGCATTTAGGTATAATGATGTAGCCGGATGGGGATTCGCTTCGGTAGGTATCGGTTTTTTTGCCATCGCCTGGGTCTTCAATTCACTGAAGGGAAGGGTTTAATAGGGGGTCAGTTCTAGGGTGCGAAGTAGTGGAATAAGTTGATTTTATAATGATATAATTTTGCGCTTCTAGCCCAATCCCTTAGGCCCAGCATTAGGGTGGGCCAACAATTATTTTTCTTCAATCCCTCACAAGGCTTGCAAGGGCAAAACAGATGAGTATCTCAGTAACCCAATAACTTTATATCCTAAGTAATGAGCGACGATAAAAAAGTCATCTTTTCGATGTCAGGGGTCTCCAAAACCTACAAAAGTGCCAATACCCCTGTACTTAAAAATATATACCTAAGCTTCTTTTATGGGGCCAAAATTGGAATATTGGGGCTTAACGGCTCTGGTAAATCCACTCTCCTTAAGATCATCGCGGGGGTCGATAAAAACTATCAGGGCGACGTAATATTCGCCCCGGGCTATCGTGTTGGCTA
>JBBKWR010000418.1:0-4646 GCA_037969055.1 Flavobacteriaceae bacterium
GCAAAATTTGACAAAGATCCCTGCAAGGCCAGGCCCACGGCCAAACCCGCCGCGCCAACAAGTGCTACCAAGGAAGACGATTTCACGCCGAGCTGCGTAATAACAAGCACAAATAGGATCAATTTAAGTGCGATGCTGATAAAACTGGCCAAGAAGGTTTCCAAGGCCTCATCATAGTCCTTCTTTTGAAAAAAACGCTGTACCACCCTATTGATTAACCGTACTACCCATAGTCCGACAAAAAAGATTACCGTAGCAGTAATAATACCTGGGATTACCTCCAAAGCATAGCCATAGATATGGTCCAAGTATTCTTTATATTCGCTTATCTCAGTCATAAATATTTTGTTTTGGGCAACCTACTAAAACCAGTCACCATTATCAAGCAAATGGAAAAAAAAAGTGTTAATTGCTTTTTGGAAATTGCAATTGCTTCAAAACCAGATCGGTTTTCGATTGGGGCAGTTTACAAGCCCCTTGTTCACAAACATATATCAAGGTTTCACCAGCTGAATAACGGTTCACAAAAATTTCTAAATCAGACTCTTTTTTAGTGCCCGCCAAGATTGTGTTGGGAAGATAATAGGGGAGAAGCTCTTGCCCTTTTGTCATGACCTTCTCCCCGACGATCGCCACCTCATAAAAGGGTTGGTCGATTAAAAGAGCCAACTGTAGCCAATTGGCGTGGCTTTGTGCGTTTTTCTCCATGTTTTCACGCATGTTCTTCAACATCTGCAGCGCCAAGGAGCCGTACCCTTGATCAGGATATAAAGTATTAAGCTTAAAAAGGTTTTGCGCCATAATTGAGTTCGATGCGGGAACCACATTATCCCCGGTTTCAATGGTGCGTCGGATAACGAAATCATCTAGGTTCGAAGTAAAATAGAACATGCCGCTTTTCGCATCAAAATAGTGGTCGATACAGTAATCGGTAAGGGCTTTGGCACGTTGCAACCATCGTTCCTCAAAACTCACTTCATAAAGAGCGATATAGGCCTCTATGACAGACGCGTAATCTTCCAAATAACCATTGATCGTACTTTTGCCGTTCTTGTGGTTGTGGTACAATCCGCCGTCTTCATTGGTAAGTTGGGTTTCAATGAAATTGGCATTGTTCAGGGCAATCTTAAGATATTCGGCATTTCCCAAATAACGATAGGCATCTATCAGTCCCTTCAACATCAGTCCGTTCCAAGAGGTCAATATTTTATCGTCAAGCCGTGGCCTGTTCCTTTTGTCGCGCTCTTGTTTCAAGATCATCAAACTGGCGTCAACCCTACTGTACAGATCCGCCAATTTTATTTTGTGTTTTTTTGCGATTTCTGTTGCACTGGCGTCCCTTATCAAAACATAGTTGCCATGTTCCCAATGCCCGTAATTATTGATGTTGTAATAGTCTTTGAAAAGTTCGAAATGTTCCCCCAAAAGTGATTTTAACTGCCCTTCGGTCCAGACATAGTAAGCACCCTCCTCCAAGGCCCCATCTTCATTTATGCTATCGGCATCCAAGGACGAATAAAAACCATAATTTTTATCCATCAGTTCAGCTTTGACAAATTCGATGGTCCTTTCAACCGTTTTTTTATAAAGGTCGTTTTTAGAGGCTGCATATGCCTGAGCATATAGGCTAACTATCTGCCCGTTGTCATAGAGCATTTTTTCGAAATGGGGCACATGCCATTTGGTATCGACAGAATAACGCGAAAATCCACCCCCCACGGCATCAAAAATTCCACCCCAGGCCATCTTAGTGAGGCTTGTATGTACATATTCCAAGAGTTTGGGGTCTTGCACAGCCGTCCCATAATGCAGCAAAAACTTCAGGTTTACCGGCATCATGAATTTTGGCGCGCGCTGGAATCCGCCCAAGTTGGTGTCGAAATAGCGGGACCAATCCTTGACCGCCATTTTCAAAGCTGCCATTTCAAAGTTATCCGCCCCGGGATTGTTTTCAACCAAGTTGATCGCTTTAATACCTTCCGCCATATTTTGGGCATAACCGGTGACCTTTTCAGGATCTTTTTGATACAGATCGGAAAGCTGTTCCAAGATTTTGATCCAATTTTCTTTCTTCACATAAGTTGCGCCCCAAAAGGGACGCCCGTCCGGTAGGGCCACAATGTTCAAAGGCCATCCCCCACTGCCGGTCATCATTTGCAGGGCATCCATGTAAATATGATCTACATCGGGCCTTTCCTCACGGTCTATTTTTATATTGATAAAATTTGCGTTCATGACCTTGGCCACGGCTTCATCCTCGAAACATTCGTGTTCCATCACGTGGCACCAATGGCAAGCTGCATAACCAATACTGATGAGCAATAATTTGTTTTCTAGTTTGGCCTTCAACAATACCTCTGGCCGCCACGCTTCCCAATGTACGGGGTTGTGTGCGTGTTGTAATAAATACGGACTGGTCTCATGGATCAAATCATTAGTATAGGGATGGCTCATGTCATCTGGGATTTGGGATTGCGTCTTGCTCATCAACAAAAGGAAAATTAAAAGGAGCCCTGGCTTCAACATATCCAAAATTAGATTAAAAATCAGGGCATAAAAAAGGCATCGACCCCAAGGGTAGATGCCTTCCCATACCGGCTGTCTAAGTTTACTTAACTTCGAAAGTTATTTTCACATTTACCCTGTAATCCGTGATCTCCCCTTCTTGAACCACCACACTATGATCTTTCACATAGGCGGATCGGATATTCTTTACTGATTTAGAAGCGTGCGACACTGCTTTTTTGGTGGCGTCTTCCCAACTTTTATCGGAATTGGACATGACCTCTATTACTTTTAAAATTGCCATAATTAGTGTTTTTAAGATTTGTTTCAAGTTATCAAATAAAATTCGGAATATCAATATTCTCGAATTAAATTCAATAGCCAAATCAACCGTTTAGGGCAACTACTTCCTTCACTTTATCACCCATCATGTTCTTGAGCATCGTTTCGATCCCGTTTTTAAGGGTATAAGTTGAAGACGGACATCCGCTGCAAGCCCCTTGCAGGATTACGTTCACCGTTTTGGTGTCTTCCTCGTATGATTTGAACAAGATATTGCCCCCATCGCTCGCAACGGCAGGTTTAACATATTCTTCCAATATATCAATAATCTGTTTGGAAGTGTCGTCCAAATTTTCGTCCTGCAACAATTTGGATGGGGCTTCTTTTGATTTTTGAACGATACTTTGGGTCGATGCTACTTCCTTGCCATCAGCAATAAAATTCCGGATGTATTCCCTTAGTTCTAGAGTGATGTCATCCCATTCCGCTATATCAAACTTAGTCACCGACACATAATTCTCGTCGAAAAAAACCTCCTTTACAAAGGGAAAATGAAAAAGTTCCTTTGCCAAGGCAGAATCTTTCGCTTCATCAATATTTTTATATTCCAATGTCGCAGGTACGATACGTCTGCTGGCCACAAACTTCATAACGGAAGGATTGGGGGTAACTTCGGCATAGACGGTAACGGCGACCTTTTGGGCCTTCAGCTCTTCATTAACCACGGGCTCTCCCGCATTGAGATATTCCACCATTTGCTGGGCCACCTCGTCTTTCACGTCGTTCCAATCTACAATATCATATCTTTCAAGGGCAATGAAATTGCCTGAAATATATACTGTTTTAATAAATGGCAGATAGAACAATTGCTGGGCTAGGGGCGAATTTTTAGCCTCGTCTATGTTCTTATACTCGAAATTTTTCTGTTCGGTTAGAAAATGGTTCGTCTCAAATTTTAAAATGGCAGGATTATTGGTCTCCTTCACCGTGATAATATACTCCTTCATGACATTACGTTTTGTACAAAAATACAATCATTTTCTCAGGTAAAGGCCATATAATAATGTTGTATTTCATCCGTTATACTTTATATTTAGACGATTATACATATCCTTAAACTCCAAGATGAAGCATCGCTTGTTAATGCTACTTACAGTTTTTGCTTTTGGTTTGCAATCATTTGCCCAGGAAGGTATCCCAGTATATTTTGACTATTTGGCCGACAACTACTACCTGGTGTACCCATCCATGGCAGGGATAGGCGAAGGCGGTAAAATTAGGGCTACGGTCCGAAAACAATGGTTCGATGTACAGGATGCCCCAAATTTACAGACTTTGAACGCTCATTTTCGCGTGGGGGATAGCAATAGTGGGATCGGTGCGATCATCTTTAACGATGCGAACGGGTATCACGCCCAAACAGGGGTAAAGGTAACCTATGCTTATCATTTAAAAGTGGGAGGGGATATCAGGTACTTAAACCAACTTTCCTTTGGGATCAGTCCGACATTCTTACAGAGCAGTCTCGACGAGAGTGAATTTATATCGCCTGGCGGTATCCCGGATCCAGCCATTTCCGGCTCAAAGATTAGTGCGGGCTACTATAATGTCGATATTGGGATGTCTTATAATTTGATGGAATTCTATGGCCATGTGGCCGTTTTAAACACATTGGCGACCGAGAGGAGTCTGTACCGGGTAAATAGGGACCCTAATAACGTTCCAGTAGTAGATAACCTAAGACGCTACTTATTTTCTGTGGGATATATTTTCGGGAGGAACGAATGGCAGGTAGAACCTTCGGTTTTGTTCCAACTCACCGATTTTACCAAGGAAAAAACCATCGATATCAATGCCAA
>JBBKWR010000419.1:0-10920 GCA_037969055.1 Flavobacteriaceae bacterium
GCCCATCGACCAAATTACCTTCGATGCGGTCATCCGTTTATTTGAAGAAAACTTAAAGCTCCTGCACCCTTTTATGCCCTTTTTAAGCGAAGAGGTTTGGCAGCATGTGGCTGTGCGCAGCCCTGATCAAGCGTTGATCATCGCGAAATGGCCCACCAAACAAAAAGTTGACAAGGGCTTGATCAAAGGTTTTCAATTTGCAGATGGTGTGATCTCGGGTATACGTACCATCCGTAAGGAAAAAAATATTGCGATGAAAGAGCCTTTGAAACTATCGGTCATGAATGTTGAAAAAATACCCGACACATGGGATAAGGTCATTTGCAAGCTCACAAACGTTTCCGACATTTCTTATGTACAGGAGGCACTTGATGGTGCCTTGAGCTTTCGGGTAAAGAGTAATGAATATTTTGTCCCGATCAGTGGATCGGTCGATATTAAGGCCGAAATCCAAAAAATAAAAGAAGAACTTAGTTATACCAAGGGCTTTTTAGTATCCGTCGAAAAAAAGCTGTCCAATGAGCGATTCGTTCAAAATGCCCCGGAGCAGGTAATTGCCTTGGAGCGCAAAAAACAGGCCGATGCAGAGTCTAAGATCCAGACCCTGGAAAAAAGTTTGGCCAACTTGGGATGACAGCCATTACTTAGTATCCTAAATTAATAGATTACGTGATTTAGTTGGGCAATGGTCAAAATTCGATTATATGGCCACTACTTGGAGCACTAAGGAATGGCGACTAATCTTTCAATTATAAGAACTTGAAAATTATTCCTTGCAACCTTGATGATGTCGACGACATCTTCAAACTTTATCACTTGGCCACCGAATATCAGAAAAAAACATTTCCCGGGAATGTTTGGCCTTCTTTTGAACCCAGTATGGTAGTGGCTGAGATCGAAGAGAAACGGCAATACAAAATCGTTTTGCATAACACTATGGCCTGTGTCTGGGCAATCACTTTCAGTGACACTCAAATTTGGGAGGAAAGAGATCAGGACGCCGCAATATATATCCATAGAATTGCAACAAACCCTATTTTCAGAGGGAAGCATTTTGTAGCCGAAATCGTGAATTGGGCCACAACATATGCGCATTCAAATAGAAAACGCTTTATCCGGATGGATACCTGTGGGGATAATCAAAAGCTGATCGATCATTATAAAAAGAGTGGCTTCGACTTTTTGGGTATGCACCCATTGAAATGTACCGACGGCCTTCCGAGCCACTACCATGGTTCGGAGGTATGTTTTTTTCAAGTCGCACTGTGAGCATCAAACCAGCATTCGCTCAAACTGAATTTTTGAAGCGTACATGCACTACTTCCTTACAATTGTTGTACAGGATCACCATGGCACTTAAAAAAACGATATTCTTAATGATATACTGCCCCAAAAGGGTAAGGGATATTGGCTCTAACGCAAAAATCCGTTCTGGAAAGAATAGGATGGGCGTAAAAGTAAGCAGCATATGCAATATGGCCAGTTGCAATGACGTGCGCATGCCAATGTTTAAAATTAGCAATAGGCCCAATGCCGTTTCCCAGATTGCAAGTAGTAGGATAGCAATGGAAGTGGGAATAAGATCAAAGGTCAATGCTTGTATGGTGTCCTTGGCCAGCCCTTCTGCAGGACTAAGACCCGGGAAGAATTTTAAAGCCCCGAACCAAACGTATACTATGCCAATTGAAATAGCCAAGAGATTGTAATTGCTGTTTTTTAATGTTTTCATAGTGCGTTTAGTTTTGTATTGAATGATCTGTTCGATTTACTGTTGTTGAAAAGGCGCCTGTAATTCTGGGTCAAGTTTGACTTTATTCTTATTAAATCGATAGGCAATGCCAACCGTAATAACATAATCTGCGAAGGCCGCATCCCCATTTCGAGGGGTTCCGGTAATATTGCCCGTCTCGATGTCGGTTATACTCTGAGGTCGTTCCCTGCGAACGGCGACCGGCACGTTTAGGTTCAATGAAAAATTGCTTTTCATAAAACTGAATCCAGGATCAACGGAAAGTACATTACCAGGTCTTCTAAACCCATTGTTTCCACCAATTACATCCTTAACTGGGACACCTTCAAACCGAGTCCCCAAAGAAGCGGAAAATTGATCTGAGAGGCTATAACTAAAGCCCGCCCTAACCGAAAACTGATCTGGAACGGCCATTATCGCCTCGTTTTGCAGGATGGGGCTCAAGGTTTCCCTAAAAGTCCTTGTTCCGTTCGTTTCCCTAGGATTCAGCAGATAGAAACCACCTCCATAGAAAAATAAGTCAGTTGCAATTTTTTGGTAAAATTGTAAATCGACGGTAATTCCAAAGCCCCCATCGCCAGGTTGTATCGATTGGTCAACTGGGCGTACCTGTGGTTCACCGTCTGGTCCCACATTATAAAATATGTCCGATGCATTATAACTCCCTGTGGGAAGTTTTAGGCCAAGACCGATTGCTAGGTTACCACTGGGATGCTTTTCCAAATCTAGCAACCAATATCCCAATCCTATTCGCATGTCGGCCATTCCCCTCGAATAGGTGGCATTCCGTTCTTCCCTGCCATGTTCATAAAGGGAGGAACGGAAATTTATGACTGTCGGAACAGCGATACTTCCATATAACCGGTCGGTAATGCCATAGGTGGCAAAAAAATCCCAAGCATTTGATTGGTTGATGACTTCCGAATTGTTGGATACCCGATCTGGTTCCTCCTCCCTGCCACGAAAATGACGAAACGATTTAAAATATCGGTAATTTATGCCAAACTGGATATCCCCGGAGTTAAGCAGATTGTTTTCAAGACTGGAGCCCACACAGGACGAAAAATGTCGAATGGCCACACAACCTTGACCATATGATTGGTATCTTGCAGTACCCATGAAGGTGAAGACTAGGAATAGTGAAAACTTAAGGTTGTGATACATGGGTTCTTCTGGTTGGATTATAATTGTATGGGCCCTGGAATGGGTTTGGTTGAAACGTGTGATTTTGCCATTTGCACTTTCATATATTTGGAATATGGCAAATGTAAGTTGTTGAATGATGGACAGGTATTAACCATTGGGCAACTTATATTAACAGGGAGTTAAAAAGATTAATGAAAGTTTAATATCCGACCATAATTAGCTAACTTTTTGGTTATTTGTACCTGTTTTGAAAAAGAGAAATCTTTATATCGTTGTCTTTGTCGTATCCATTTTTGGCTTGGCGGTAGTGCAATATCAATATCTAAGGATAGGCCTGAATCTGGCCAAAGTGCAGTTCGATAGGAAAATTGAACAGACAGGTGAGGACATTCGGCGTGATTTAATATCAAGAAACCAGCTCACTTTCCTAATCGGCCGCTTCTTAGAGAAGGACGAGGAATTTTTTACCGTAGGATTGGACAGTATTGAAAGGGCATCACATGAATTCCTTAACGCATTCATTGCAGAAAGGCTAACGCAAAACGGTGTCGACATTGATTTTGATTATGATCTACATACTAGGGATACCATCTATTATCTGAATTCCCCATCCACGCATATTACCCGAAAGAATCTGGTAGTCTACCCAATTGAACTTGCTGGATATTTACCCGAACTGATATCTAAAAGATTGGTACTTGAATTAAAATTCGAACCCTTAAATGGTTATTTCCTGTCAAAATTAAACGGCCTTACACTGCCAAGTCTCTTGTTTATTTTGGGAATCGTTGCCACGATCATATGGGTCTTAAAAACCTATTATTGGCAGCGCAATGTGATTGCCACAACCAACGACTTCATCAATAACCTTACCCATGAATTAAAAACACCTGTTTTTTCGATAAGCTTGGCCACCAAAATATTGGATCAACAGGCAAGCGCTGAACAGAAGTCGCTGATAGTGATTATAAGACAGCAAGTTGTACGACTTACGGAACACATTGATAAAGTGTTGGAAATAGGGAGTATGGAAGGGAAAAAGAGAATGTTCAAATTAATAAAAGTAGATTTTAAACCTTACTTGCAAAAACTATGTGAAGAATTCAGTCTGCTCACTTCGATGGAAGAGATTGTATTTACCTATGTTTTTGAAAAAGGTACCTTTGATATTATGGCCGAAGTATTTCATTTGGAAAATGCGGTCAACAACCTTTTGGACAATGCAAAGAAGTATTCGGAAAATCCGGTGATACATTTGGAGGCGGTTACCAAAAATAAGCAACTAGAGATCCGGGTCCGTGATAATGGCCGGGGTATTGATAAAAAGGACAGGCATCGGATCTTCCAAAAATACTATCGGGCTACCAATGGCGACCTGCACGACGTAAAAGGATATGGCCTTGGTTTAAGCTATGTGAAGAAAGTCGTCGAGAATCTAAAGGGTACGGTAACCATAGAAAGCGAAAAAAATAAGGGAACCTTGGTGATGATCTCAATACCATTATATACAGGTGGAAAAAAAACATAAAATAATCCTTGTCGAAGACGACCCGTCATTAGGGTATCTCCTTTCTGAATACCTTGGGATGAAAGGTTTTACCATTACATGGGCGAAACATGGGAAAGAGGCCTTGGTCAAAATGGAAACCCAAACTTATGATCTGGCAATTTTGGATATCATGATGCCCCAAATGGATGGTTTCACCCTAGCGGCGGCCATGCGGGATAGTTTTCCCGAACTACCCTTTCTTTTCCTTAGTGCGAAATCCCTTAAAATCGACGTTTTAAAAGGGTTTGCTTTGGGAGCGGTCGACTACTTAAAAAAACCGATTGATGATGAAGAACTGGTCATCCGCATAGAATCGCTTTTGTCAAGAATTGCACCGTCAAACCTTGATTCCCAAAAGAAGGTGCAACAGTTGGGTCGGTATACTTTCAACAGTTTGAATCACGAACTCACCAATAACGGGAATATGATTCATTTGACCACCAAAGAGAACGAGCTGCTTTTGTACCTGGCCTCCCGACAAAATCAATTGTGTTCCCATAAGGAGATCCTTCTTAAACTATGGGGAAGAAACGATTTTTTCAACAAGAAAAGTTTGAATGTATTCATAACGCGGTTAAGAAAATATTTAGTGCAAGATGCCTCCTTGAAAATTGAGAATGTACATGGACAAGGTTTTATTCTGCGAACCGAATAATATAAGTTGAACCCTGTGATTTTATGGTTTAGCCACTACCATAGCTATGGTTTCCGTACATTTTCTACCAACACTACTAAGGTATCGTGATGCTTTTGACTTTCTATAACGTCCAATTCATTTGATCTTAGGAGGGATATTAAAAGTTCTTGATAAAAAATCTTATATGACAGCACTTCATATTTGAACTTGTAGCATCGGCCCAAGCATTTGCACGATCGAAAAGCAATAGAATTAGCATAATGGCTTCCAATTGGCACAGGAAAAAACAAAAAACACTGTATAAAAAGTGGCTTCGACTTTTTCGGTATGCACCCATTGAAATGTACCGACGGCCTGCCGAGCCACTACCATCAGGCCGATGTTTGTTTGTTTGAAATTGATACACAACGATAAGGGGCATCGTTTGGCACTATTAACAAATTGAATATGTATTTTTCATTAATTTTATAATATTGCACATATAACTTGCAACATAATGAGAAAAAATATAACCCTCTTTCTTGTCTTGCTCCCTATGTTAGTGGGTTGCAGTAATGATCAAGTATCCGATGAAGTTAGGGAAATTGCATGGAACGCCATAGACACAGCCACCCAGTTGACGGTTATTGTGGATTGGAAGGAGGCGCCTATAAATAGAACCACATATGAGGGCCATAAAGCCTATGCAGTTACTTTTAATACCGAAGTCGACCCCCTTTTGGGGCCAATCATTATTTATGTAGGGCGTAACCCAAAAGTCGTTTTGGGTCAGGAACCCAGATTCTGAGCTTATTAAAAACAAGTATTATTTTTTGTAGTGATACCTTAATTTTACCTATAGTTTAATGGAAACCTATGCTACTGCACTATTATATGCCATTCCCTTTTTTATACTGCTTTTGGCGGTTGAGATTGCGTATGGGCATTTCGTGAAAAATCAGCATCACAAGGTGATGGATACGGTGTCGAGCATCTCTTCCGGTTTCACCAATATTGTGAAGGATTCCCTAGGATTGGGCATTATTTTAGTGTCTTATCCATACCTATTGGAGCATTTAGCCCTCACCGAAATCAAGGCCACATGGATGGTCTGGTTGGCGGCCTTTATCGTGATGGACTTCGCAGGGTATTGGAACCATCGTTTGAGCCATAAAGTGAATTTCTTTTGGAACCAGCATGTCATACATCACAGCAGTGAAGAATTTAACTTGGCGTGTGCCCTTCGGCAGTCTATCTCAAATTTAATTGGATATTTTCCAATAATGCTTTTTCCTGCAGCGCTGGCAGGCGTGCCTTATACGGTCATCGCAATTTTGGGACCCGTGCATCTGTTCGCCCAATTTTGGTACCATACCCAGCATATTGGCAAAATGGGTTGGCTGGAATACGTTATTGTAACGCCATCGCAACATAGGGTACACCATGCTATCAATCCCGAATACATCGATAAAAATTTAGGGCAGATCCTTTGCATTTGGGATCGTTGGTTCGGTACCTTTCAAGAAGAGCTTCCCGAGGTTCCACCACAATACGGCGTTTTGAAACCCGCCGCTACTTGGAACCCTGTACTCATCAATTTTCAACATATTTGGCGACTGATACAAGACGCGTGGCGCACCCAAAAATTGTGGGACAAAATAAGGATATGGTTCATGCCGACCGGCTGGCGACCCGATGACGTGAAGGCCAAATACCCAATTACAACCATAGTTGATGTGTTTGGCTTCAAAAGATATGATACCCCTGCCAGTACCGCATTGAAGACATACGCAATCTTCCAGATGTTATTTACCTTGGCGCTCCTCTTGTTTATGTTTTATAATTATGCGCAGATCGGTTTTGACGGATTGTTACTTTTTGGGGTCTTTATTTTCGTCGGTATATATGGATATACCACCCTGATGGACAAGGGCCGGTCAGGGATATGGATCGAGGTGGTACGTGGGGCTTTGGGTCTCTTGCTGATATTTTTAACGGGTGACTGGTTCGGGCTAGGGGCTTACATTGCCTATGGAAGCACTGTCGTCGCGCTCTACTTCGTAATTACCATTTTGGGGGGTATTTACTTCACCTATTTTGAAAAGGACGTATTATCGCGTCAAACGGCCTAATCATATTCCCGCTAGCTCCTATAGGATAGCTAAGTGCCCAGATATTTGGATACCCCATTAAAATTGGGATTTTCCCAGATGTACCGGATCGACGACCAGGTCGTGGCCCCATTGGGTGGAAACTAATCGTCCGCCCCATCCAATTGGGCATTTCTGATCATGAGCTCCCCGATGCCAATGCCCGATTTTCTACCTTCAATATTGTCGAACTTATAATGAATGCCCCCATAGACCCTAGAATCGCCCGCCTCTAGAAATTGGTTAGTAAGGTATTCTTGTTGATCAGGGAATAAATAACCGAGGACTGTGCCTGCCGAAGCTGAGAAACTGGAGTGGCCAGAGGTATATGAAGGAAAATTAGGAATGCCCGTTACGGTCTTTATTTTAGGATTGACTTGGGAAGGTCTTGGCACATAATATTTATACTTGGCATACCAACAAAGGATACCACTGTCGAGCATGGCCCTATTGATCAACGAAAAAGCCCGAGCGGTGCGAACCTCGCTCCAATTCGATGCTACGATTAGTTTTTCGGCCATAAGATTCCAATGTCCGGGCGGGGTGTAGGTGCCAGCTCCGTCGGCCCAATAATCCGCGATCCTCCATTGTTCCCTAGACCTATCCCTGGATAGGCTATAAACGTATGCGATATCTTCTTTGAACGCATCTGATTCCATATCGGGCGGTGGTTGGGGCATCGCAGCAAAGACTTCCGTGGAATCCAACCAGGTTCTTACCCTACCGAACATTGGTAACAAGGGATCGGTCTGTGGATTTGAGATGCTTATCCAAGGGTTTGGCACGGTGTTGGCATTTATATCAAAAAAAGTCAGATACGTTTTTTCAGGATCTCTTGCCAAGTTCATCCGATCTGTTTTGGCAACCGCAAGAACATATGTCGCCACTTCCGCTCCCAGTACGGTTCCGGCAAGTATATCACTTTCAGTGCCGTTACCGCCCCAGCCAATGGAATTAAGGTGCTCCTGTGCCATTGCATCGATGCGGCTCTTCTCCAAAGGAAATAGTGCCGACAAAATTTTTTTCGAAACACTGGCGATCACCGCTTGATCTGATGGGTAGGATGGAAGGTCTGCAATCGGGTACGACACATTGATCAGGGGCTCGGAGATGCTCGGTGCCGGTCTGTTTACGCTGTATTTTAGTTTCCAAGCTGCAATGAGCGCATCGTGTTGGGCGACACTTAGCAGGGCATAGGCCCTGGCGGCGAAAGGCGGACTTGCGACCGGTCGTTCAGGATCTGGAGCCGCACCAACAGGTGGGGCGACATTGTATTTTGCTACCAATGTTCGTAGTAGTTGGTTCCATCTTAATACCCCGCCTGCACCCCAAAAATCGACCCTTGATTGTTGTTGAAAGTTTCTGGCGTTGCTTAATGCGACCAAATTCTTCAATTCTGCCGTATAGCTTTCAGAACTGATATCCTCGGCCACTGGAACCAAAGAATTCGTTACATAATCATAGTCCATTACAGTCTTCCAATCGCCTGCATCTTCATCTTGGGATATTGGGAATTGCACCGGAAGTGACTCTTCCACGGGCAGGTCTTCTTGACAGGCCGTTACCAATAATAGACCATACAGGAACAATTGAATTTTAAAAAGTCGCAAGATCATAACAACATTTAGTTTGGTTCTGTTGATTTTTTAATTGTGAAATCGTAAACCAATGCAGCACTGATGCGGTTCGATTGGCCGATATTTTTCCCATTCAGGGTGAATGCCGCCCCAAGAGATACGCCAAAATGGTTCAAAACGGGTAGCGGATGGAATAAGGTAAACCCTACCCTGGAAAAATCAATTTCATTACTTGGAAAAGGAACGCCAGGACCGATGTCGGTACCAGTTCGGGAATTTTGGTGTTGGACCCAGGCATCTGCATACAATTTCTTATAACTCCCACCTGCTCGCAGAACATAGTCCCAGGCATCTGGGACACTAATTTCAAACCCCCTATCGAGGGTAATATTATTGCGTTTTACGTAGCCGAACTGTGCCGTGATAAATATTCCACTATTGCATTTGTAGTGTCCGATAAGGCGGCTTTCAACCTGTGTTGATTGGTTTCCTATGGAAACGGGGGCATCAGCAATATAATCGGACATGGGGGTTGTGACCCCAGCCGCCCCAAGCAGTTGAAATTGGCTTTGCTGGCTCACATTGGCACCATATAACCTTCCTTTAAGATAGAATCCGATATCTTGAAGATCATGTTGATCCGACCAAAATCCTTGGGACGCATTGGTACTGATATAAGGCACTGTCATAATAAGATCTAGATAATCTGTTATACCTCCGGCGATAAAAATATTGGCAGACATCGTACTGATCGTACCCAAATTACCATTGCTTGTCTTCTGGTCGCCTACATAATACTTGTCGTATGATTCATGGCTGTACGATATGGCAGTGACGATATTGCCCTGCCCCTTTAAGAAACCATCTAGTGGACCTTGGGAAATTATAACTTGGGAATAGGTCCCCAAAAGCATAAATACATAAAAGGAATATGTTGGGGCCATAAGTTTTGCTGCTGATCTAGGGGCGGTAATAATGGTAGTGTAATTCCAGAGTTGAAATAATGCTTTTTAAGTACTTTAACGTGTCAAGGAAATTAGGAGGCCAAATTAGCGCATTTGGAAATTCAAAACTGAAATCGTGGCATAATTATTTTTGTGCTAAAATCAGGATATTAGAGATAGAGCCCACGCACTTAAAGTTGGATATTCCAAATATCCACTTGTTTGCCTTGCAATTTTGGGAGCATTAGCATTGAAAAAAATTATGAGGCTGTTTCAAGTGAGCATATAACATGATTATACTTTAAGTAATATTGGGAATGAAGTCTAATGGAAGGCATGATGGCGGATAAATAATGCGTATAATTTGTTGCCAACGATTGGATAAGTTTAAAAGAAACATTGATTTTCCAAAAGACTCGCTAAGTTTGTAGATTAATTGTTACTACCATGAGACCATATATCCTTGCCGAGACCAATTGGGAGGCCCTCAAAGATGCCAGATTCGAACTGGCGGTTTTACCTTGGGGCGCTACCGAGGCCCATAATTTTCATTTGCCTTATGCGACCGACAATATGGAGGCGGATGCCCTCGCGGCAGCTTCCGCAAAGGTGGCATGGGAAAAGGGCGGTAAGGTAATTGTGTTGCCCACACTGCCCTTTGGCGTAAACACGGGACAAAGTGATATTTATTTGGACATAAATTTAAACCCAAGTACCCAGCTGGCCATCTTGACCGATATTGTGGAAGTCTTGAATCGGCAGGGCATCAAGAAATTATTAATTTTTAATAGCCATGGCGGTAACAATTTTAAACCCCTTGTTAGGGAATTGGGTCTTAAATATCCTGAAATGTTCATTAGTTTTTCCATGTGGCCACAGGCGTTGGACAAGAAACAATATTTTGAAGAGGATGGAGACCACGCCGATGAAATGGAGACAAGTCTAATGCTTTATTTGAGACCCGATCTGGTGCTGCCCAGAGATAGATGGGGCAGTGGCACGGCAAAAAAATTCAGGATCCAATCATTTACCGAAGGTTGGTTATGGGCAGAGAGAAAGTGGTCGAAGATAAGTGAAGACACTGGGGTCGGGAATCCACACAAATCTACGAAAGAGAAAGGAGAGCGGTTCTTTAAAGATGTTACCCATAAGATGGGAAGTATGTTGTATGAGCTGTGCAAGGCAGAT
>JBBKWR010000420.1:0-8869 GCA_037969055.1 Flavobacteriaceae bacterium
TGACCGAGCTTTGGCGTTGGCAGCAATATAGCCCGGCTTCAGAATTCAACACAACATGTAAATATAGTGATTCTAAGCCAATTTGGGAATATAAAGTTAATGATCACATGAAGCTTGAAAGGGTTATTGACCGCCACTTTTGGGGTCCTGTACAATGTCAGATTTCGAGAAAAGATTTAGTTTGTCTTCGGGTTGCATTGGATTGGACGGTCATGCATGGGGCAACGCCGTTAAAGGCAATGAACAACTCTTGTAACCAGGCATGTGCTTTAGTATTGAGCCCAATATTTCGATCATAGTGGAGTTCGGGGTACCCCTGGAAGATTGTGTGTATATGACCCCCGAGGGCCCCAAATGGTTCTCGCAACCGAGTCCGACCATAGATCAGCCCTTTGTCTTGTAACTATGGGCCATGCAACGAATGGCATAATGTCTTAAAATAAAAAAGGGGGCTGAAAAGCCCCCTTGGTTAAAATTGATTGAATTTACTTGGATTCATGCTGTCGTGCATCTGCCCAACGAAAGTTTCTATTGTTTCTAGTGTTTGAAAAGAAAGAAAATCTTCTTGAAACTTTATGTGTTTGATTACTGATAGCTCTCATAATTTTTTGTTTTTAATTGTTACTACTAGTTATGGCACTTAAATACCCATTCAATCCTCTGCAATATTCATAATGGGTGTCATTACTATCCTTTGCCACAACCGCTTTAAATTACATAATTGTATGCGTTACTTTTTTGTTTTAGTATTAATGAATAAATTACGGTGCAAACCTACCACCGAATGCTGACAATCAATGCGCCTAAATGTTCCTATATCTATGCTATATTACCCCTCCTATAAGTTAATAATTAGTTAAATTGATAATATAGAACATTTTGTGGGGGATTTTTTGAATTTAAATTCATTGTTTTGAATAATCTTTGATCGATTATTTTATACTTGGGCATTGCACAAGGTATTTTCCTTTGTTTGGCATTACTTTTATTAAAAAAGACGAGGAGGATTTCGATTTATCTCGTTGTTGGTCTCCTTCTCTGTTTTCTCTCCCTCATTGCTTTCGAACTATTAAAAAATAGCCTGACCGTTCCGCAAATTTTGACCATGTACCGCGTTGGTGGAAACATTCCCTTACTTATTGGGCCCTTATTTTTATTTTATGTAATGTCTGTCGTGCAGGTGGAATTTAAAATTACGGGACGCTTACTTTTGCACTTTTTACCGTTTATTTTATTCTTGGCATACTTCTCGGTTACCGCTCTGGGCATTACTGGGAACATATTAAGTTTAGGGGTTTTTGGCATACTCAAGGGAATACATTCGCTTATTTACTTTGGCTTCAGTTATATATACTTATGTAAACACGCTGCAGCCCATAAAAAAGGAGTCAAAAGTTGGTACAATTCCAAATTACTCTTGAGGCTTGTTTTGTTGCAAATTTTCGCCATCCTCATTATTTATAGCATCGTTGGGATTGAGGCTTTTTATCCTAATATAAATATTGAATCGGACAGAATTTCAGCTTTGCTGTTCACATTTTTCTTTTTTGCTTTTGCCATTGCCCTGATCATATATCCGAATGAAACGATACCTAATAAATTGTCAAAAACGCAATACCAGCTTTCTTCGCTTACTGAAACCCAAAAGAAAACAATTTTGGACAGCTTGCTAAAATTATTGGATCAGGAAAAACTTTTTTTGAATCCAGAGCTTAACTTAAATGAATTAGCGGGGAGGCTAAATATTAATGCCAGTCACGTATCACAGGTTATAAATGAATTATTGGATAAAAATTTCAATCAGCTCATAAACGAATATCGTGTGGCGGAGGTAAAACGGAATATTCTAGACGACAAGCGAACCTTGCTCGGCATAGCTTATGATAGTGGCTTTAATAGTAAGTCTGCCTTTAATCGGCTCTTTAAGGAAATTGAAGGGGAGACGCCCTCCGAATATAAAAAGAACCTTCTAAATAGGTCCTAGATTATAAATTGGGTCGATTTGCATCTATTTTCTGGGGTTTATTTGTTTAACATTTAAACACATAAGTCATGAAAATCATAAAAAAATATAAATGGATGTTAGCCGTCTTAGGTTTCCTTTCGCTACTCATCGGCATATTGTTATTCGCAGCCCGTTTTAAGGGCGATATAGAAAGCATTACTTTTCAGTCAGACATTAAGCTGGAAGGGGTTTTGGTAAAGCCGGACGGCCCTGGGCCACATCCCGCAATAGTACTACTGCATGGGGCGGGTGCGAGCCACCAAGAGTTTGATAAACCATATTTTAAATTTCACGCCAATGCCTTTGTGAAAAAGGGATTTGTCGTTTTGGTGTATACCAAGCGGGGATCCGGGAATTCTGGGTTTGTTTATAAACACTTTACCTATGATAAATTACGCAATGATGCCGCGGCAGCCATTGATTTTTTAAAAAAACGGGATGACGTAGATGATGAAAATATTGGGGTCATGGGCGTTAGCGAATCTGGGTGGTTTACGCCGGAGTTGGCCTATCGCGATCAAAATATCAAGTTTATCATCAATAGGGTAAGCTCCCCTTTTGACTTTATCCAAACCGTTGGTCATGAAGTTGCAATGGACGCCGCGGCAGAAGGATTTACCGAACAGGAAATTGAAGAAGTGATTCTACCGGTCACCCATCGAATATGGCAGTATTATATAGATGTTTACAAAAATACCACAATCGTAAATGGTCCCCAAAGAAAGGTGATCAATGGTCAATTGCTACGGCTAAATAAAGACGAAAGATTCGGAAAATGGTTTACCTATACCGAACTGGAAGCCTATGATTCTTTGATCTATATGGCTACAGCAAAAAGATTCTTGTACGATCCCATGCCTTATGTCAACAAACTTACGATTCCCATGTTTTATGTAATGGCGGGAAAAGATAAAAATATACCCACCAAAAAAGTTGTCGAATACCTAAATGGGATCAGCTCAAAGGAAAATAGGGATATCAAAATTAAAGTATATCCCGAAGCCAGTCATTATTTGTATAAATACGGTTTGGAAGACGGACCTTTTGATGGATGGTTATATTATGATGATTATTTGGAATCGATTGCCGATTGGGCGCGAAACCAGGTCAATTAAAATGGCTATAGAAGGGGTGCCTACCTAATCTTTTTTAAGTACCATTCATACGTTGAACATTTCATAATCTTCTACTAATTTAGAATTGCCAAGATTTTTTTGGGCTAAATACTCCTAATTACCTACCAAGAACTTGGTCGTATTCACTAAAAATTCACAAAGGTGATGATGTTCAATTGGTCGCGACCGTTGGTTTCAAAAAACTGGTTCATATAGCCCAATTCCAGCCGTATGCTTTTATTAAGGTGATATCCTAGTCCCCCATACGCTCTATTTCTATCAAAAATGGCTGATTTGGTGTTCAAGAATATTTCATTATAGAGGGAAAGATAAAAATTGTTTTTATCAGCATCCTTCCTGGCCAAAGGGATGTTCAGCCCTAAAAAATAGCGTAACCGTAATTTAAAATCACTTTCAACCAACCGCTGTTCAAACCGATAACGATGATTTATTTTGACGCTCCCTATATGCTGTTTCGAGGTAAACTGTTGAAAAATTCTATGCTCATTTACCGAAGCCTTATCCTCACTATCGCCTATATAATTTTTGGATAAGATATATCCATAGCCAAGCAAAACGTTATTCTTACCTTCATTAAAGGTGTACCCTAGTCCAGTTCGCAATAGTAACTGTTCTAAATCACCGATAGCGTTATAATTTCTGTACTGAACCTCGTTATGGAGGTCCCATTTAGGGCTCAGCTTTTTATTTCCAATGTAGATAAGCCAATTCCCAAAATTACTGTCTTGACCATGGCACAAAGTAGGCAGCAGTAATCCCATGATCAGTGCTGCCACACCTACACCCTTTTTAATCTTAATATTACCCATCCACTATTGTCCTTCTGTTATTCGTAAAAGTTTACAGCCCCTGTGTTGATATCATACATGGCCCCAACGATTAAAATTTCCCCTTTCTGCTGCATTTCAGCGAGGACATCACTTTCTTCAATGATCCTATCAATCGTAAGTTGTACGTTTTTGGCGGCCACTTTATCCACAAACTCGGCATTGGATGAATTTCGCAAACTTTTGTCCGTTGGTTCTACCACTGCTTTTACGGCTGGTTTTATTTTGGCCAACATGCCTGTTAAATTACCCAGTTTGGCATCGTCACAAGCCCCCTTTACAGCACCACATGCCGTATGGCCCAATACCATTATGAGTTTGGTTCCCGCTAGTTTGCAAGCAAATTCCATACTTCCTAAAATATCAGTGTTTACAAAGTTGCCTGCGATTCGAACGCTAAAAATATCCCCTAAGCCTTGATCAAAGACCAGTTCCGCCGATACCCTGGAATCTATACAGCTCAAAATGGTTGCGAATGGAAATTGTCCCTCACTGGTATCGTTTACCTGCTCCAATAAGTTTCTATTCGCTTTCAGGTTGTTTTGAAATCGCATGTTGCCTTCCTTTAAATACTGTAATGCCTTTTGCGGGGTCATTGTTGCTTGTGTTTCTCTTGTATGTGCTTTCATTATTAGTGTGTTTTAGGGTTAGATTATTTTTTTATGCTGTTTTTGGCCTGAGTTTAAAAAAATCGATATAGCTGGGCGGATTTTCAAATTCCCCACGTTCCGAAACTAATTTTATGGTAATATTCCTTTCTTTTGCCTTAATTACAAAATCTTCCAATATTTCGATGATATCATAATCCAAATACCTTGTCTTTCTAACATCCAGTTCTAGGTATGAATTTTTAGGAATGTTGTCCAATTCTTTTAATATAGCCCCTTTGTTGATAAATGTCACCTCTTCCGCTAGGGTTATTTTTATTTTTCCGTCATCGACATCTTCCCCTTCCTTATGCAAAAAATGGGAATTTTGGTAGCTCTTAATAAGTATGATCATAATACCTACCGCCAAACCTAATCCTATCCCGTACAATAAGTCGATAAATACGATCCCTAGCACGGTCACCGTAAACGGAACGAACTGCTTCCAACCAAGATCATACATTTTCTTGAACAATGCAGGCTTTGCTAATTTGTATCCAACGATCAATAAAACCGCTGCGAGTACCGATAAAGGAATCATATTGAGCATTCTGGGGATGATCAATATCGAGATCAACAATAATAATCCATGAATGATCGCCGACATTTTACTTTTGCCCCCGGATTGAACGTTCGCCGAACTTCTTACGATTACCTGTGTGATGGGCAATCCGCCGATCATTCCAGAAATTATGTTTCCGGTACCTTGGGCCAATAATTCCCTATTGGTTGGCGTCACATTTTTATTGGGATCCAGCTTATCCGTCGCTTCCACACAGAGCAAGGTTTCCAAACTGGCCACTAAGGCAAGGGTAAAAGCTACGATCCACACGTCTGAGCTACCAATAATACTAAAATTTGGAAAACTAAATTGATTTATAAAAGACGATGCATCCTCCGGTACCGGCACACTTACCAAGTGTGATTGGGCAATACCCAGAATATCGTGGGACTTGGTTATGGTAAAAAAAATGATACCGGCCGCAACGGCAACCAAAGGCCCTTGCACGATTTTAAATATTTTACCCTTTTTGGATAGAACTTTGTCCCATAACAATAAAATGGATAAACCGATAATACCAATGAGCGCCGAGCCTGGTTGAATATTGTTGAAGGTATTAAAAATTTCGGAAAATGTGTTTTCACCGTCTAGCTGAAAAAAGGCAAAATCACCTTCTGGAGTGGCATCATACCCAAAAAAATGAGGGATTTGTTTTAAAATAATGATGATACCAATACCTGTTAACATGCCTTTGATTACAGAGGACGGAAAATAGTATCCTATAACCCCCGCTTTTAAAAACCCGAATACCAATTGGATCACACCCCCCAGCACAACGGCGACCAAAAAGTTTTCATAACCGCCCAAGGTACCGATTGCCGTTAATACAATGGCCGCCAATCCAGCCGCTGGGCCACTGACGCCTATTTTGGAACCACTTAGGCTTCCAACGATCACCCCACCAACAATTCCTGCGATCAATCCTGAAAAAAGTGGTGCGCCGCTGGCCAGGGCGATCCCTAAACATAAGGGCAGGGCAACAAAAAACACAACGATACTTGCCGGAATATCGCTTTTTAAGTTGGAGAAAAGATTATTTAACATCGACTTTGGTTTTATTTTTAAGTTAATTTCTGGGCAAATATAGTATAACATTATAAAATAATAGTATTACTATTATAAAAAAGTGTTAAACTTTCATATCTTTGAATTTCGAATTAAGATTTTGTCTCGATTTAATCTTCTCAGCTTATTTCTTAAATTGACACCTATATGAGTATAGAAATTAAAATATCGTTGAATAAGGGCTTGTATCTCAAAGAACCCCAAGACTCAAAACTTGGAAGGAAGATCATACAGTATAGCATCATTTTGATCGATGAATTTGGATTTGAGTCCTTTACCTTTAAAAAGTTGGCGGAGAAAATAAGTTCAACGGAAGCCTCCGTTTACAGGTACTTTGAGAATAAACATTTGTTACTACTTTTTTTGGTCAATTGGTATTGGGAATGGGTGAATTACCTCGTAGCCATAAATACTTTGAATGTTCAAGATCCGAAGATCAAATTGCAAATAATCATCCATTCCTTTGTATCTGCATCAAAAGACAATCAAGGCGTAGACTATGTAAATGAGAGTAGGCTGCATAATATCGTCATAGCGGAAGGAGGGAAGGCATATCACACCAAAGAAGTAGATAAGGATAATTCCAAAGGTTTTTTTAGTAGTTATAAGAATCTGGCCAATTCGGTATCCAAAGTCATTTCGGAGATCAATCCAAACTTTAAATATCCTTATGCGCTGGCCACCAACCTGTTTGAAATGTCGAACAATCACATTTATTTTGCTAAACATCTTCCCAGACTGACGGACATAACCATTAAGAAAAATGAGGTGGATGAAGTGGAAAATATGCTGAATTATTTTGCCGATAAATTATTGGCACCATAATGCATATAGCTCTTTTGCTTTTTGCTTAGTGGGCATTTGATTATTAAAACGCTTCCCTTTATTAACTTTCAACGTTTGCAGGTAGGCGGATTGCAACATTACTCAGTGACGATCCTGCCCACCAGAGCTTTTAAAGGTTCATAACGACTTAACACCACAATGATATTGTTTATTATTTTGGCCTCTCCTAGAGGTTTGTCGACATAAACGATGTTGGGCCCAAAGTTAATTTCGAGACCCACTATCAAGAAAAAAGATTTTTGGTGGGCAGGTATAACTTCAATATCTTTAGCGCGTTTCCCTAACCTAACGCAGAATAGCTTCAAAATACAAATTAACCCATAGGCCTTATTCCAATTCAAAAGGGGAAAAACCTTCCCCACACATCGGGGGAATGATATTCTTGATGCTTAGCATTGGGCGATTCCAACTAAAAAAAATTTAAAAATAAATCGATCATCACATCATAAACCTTTTTTCAATGTGGCGTTTGATCATAACAATTCACTCTTAATAACCAACATATGAAATTTGTAATCTTGTCGGCAAACCAGAACTTGTATTCAACCAGAAGACTGGTGGAGGCTGGCAAAAAGAAGGGCCATGACATGCATGTGATTGACCATACCAAATGCGATTTGGTCATCGAAAAAAAGAAGCCTGGCATTATCTATAAGGGAGCTGAAATTGAGGAAGTAGATGGGGTTATTCCCAGAATCGGAGCCTCGGTTACCTTTTTTGGCACCGCCGTGGTACGGCAGTTTGAAATGATGAAGATCTTTACAGCAACCGAATCCCAGGCACTTGTAAGGTCCCGCGATAAATTGAGAAGCCTGCAGATCCTATCCAGGGCCGGGCTTGGCCTGCCCAAAACCGTGTTTAGCAACTATTCCAAAGATGTAAGCAGCATTGTCGATAAGGTTGGCGGCGCCCCTTTGGTCATTAAGTTATTGGAGGGAACCCAAGGGCTTGGGGTAGTACTGGCCGATAATAGAAACTCGGCCGAATCTATTTTAGAGGCGTTCAACGGACTGCAGGCAAGGGTAATCGTCCAAGAGTTTATTAAGGAAGCCAAAGGGGCCGATATCCGTGCCTTTGTGGTCGATGGAGTCGTAGTGGGTGCGATGAAACGGCAGGGGAAAGAAGGGGAATTCAGGTCTAACTTACATCGTGGGGGTTCTGCCAACATCATAACATTAACGGATGAAGAGGAGAATGCTGCATTAAAAGCCGCAAAAGTAATGGGGTTGGGTATTGCAGGGGTAGACATGCTTCAATCCGAACGTGGCCCATTGATCCTTGAAGTCAATTCCTCCCCAGGTTTGGAAGGGATAGAAAGTGCTACGGGAAGGGATATCGCCGGGGACATTATTAAGTACGTGGAGCGCAATGCCGAATAAAAAAATAGAAATTCTTGGAACGATCATCAATCCTGGTAAGACCTATCGCCTTACCCTTGATATCGCAAAATTATTCACAAGGTCAAGCCTTGAGGTTCCCATCATCGTATCACGGGGAAAGGAAGACGGACCTTGTTTATTATTGACTGCAGGGATCCATGGCAATGAGATCAACGGGGTGGAAATTGTCCGCAAAATTATTGTTGAAAAATACCATAAACCTACCAAGGGCATGGTCATATGTATACCCGTGGTCAATGTGTTTGGCTTTTTGAACCAAGCAAGGCCATTTCCGGATGGGAGGGACCTAAACCGTGTTTTTCCGGGCAGTCATAGGGGTTCTCTGGCGAGCCGATTCGCCTATTATTTGATGAAGGAGATCGTACCCCATATAGATTATGG
>JBBKWR010000421.1:0-6802 GCA_037969055.1 Flavobacteriaceae bacterium
CCCAAATGTTTATAGGCCAATTCGGTCACTTCCCTGCCCCTGGGGGTACGCATGATAAAGCCCTGTTGGATCAAAAAGGGTTCGTACACTTCCTCTATCGTCTCCCCGCTTTCCGAAACCGCAGTGGCCAGGGTGGAGATCCCTACCGGGCCGCCTTTGAACTTATCTATTATGGTCGTCAAGATCTTATTGTCCATTTCGTCCAAACCATGGGTGTCAACGTTTAACGCCTTTAAACCGAATCTTGCAATCGCCATATCAATATTGCCATCGCCCTTTATTTGTGCAAAGTCACGGACCCTTCGCAACAGGGCATTGCAGATCCTTGGGGTACCCCTGCTCCGACCGGCGATCTCAATGGCGGCATCTTGTGAAATGGGCACTTTTAAAATCTCGGCACTGCGTTCGACAATAGTGGATAATAATTCGGTGGAATAGTATTGCAACCTACTTTGGATGCCAAACCGTGCCCGCATAGGGGAGGTCAGCAAGCCAGATCTTGTGGTGGCCCCTATCAGCGTAAACGGATTAAGGTTGAGCTGTACAGAACGCGCATTAGGGCCAGTCTCGATCATGATATCGATTTTAAAATCTTCCATTGCCGAATACAGGTATTCCTCTACAACAGGACTGAGACGGTGGATCTCATCGATAAAGAGCACATCCCTTTCCTGCAAGTTGGTGAGCAAGCCCGCAAGATCGCCAGGCTTGTCCAAAACAGGGCCTGAAGTTATCTTGATGCCCACCCCCAATTCATTGGCCAAAATATGGGCCAGGGTGGTCTTCCCCAATCCTGGGGGACCATGGAACAAGGTATGGTCCAAAGCTTCATCCCTTTGATTGGCCGCTTCCACAAATACCTTCAAATTCTCCAATACCTGCTCCTGTCCTGTAAAATCATCAAAGGTAATAGGACGTAATGCCCTTTCGATATCTAATTCTTCTTTGGAAAAGCTATGGGGAGTTGGATCTAGGTGCTCGTTCATAATAGTGTAAAGATAAGGGAAAATGGGATTGTAAGAATGTGGTAGCGAGGGCAAAATTCGAATTAGCACGGTTTTGCAAATGCCAATCGGGCAAGGCAATTTATCTTGGTCCCTTAGATTGAAAAGGTTAATGTCCTTATATTGGTATTCAGTACGCATAGATTGATTTTAAAAATTTGTAATTTCAATTGATGGAAATAAAAAAATACGCTCCCGGTATCCTGCAATATATCCCCTTCTTCTACGTCATATGGGCGGATGACCTGGTCTCCGCATCCGAGAACAATGTTGTTGAAAAAGCCATTGCTGAAGATGCTTCGCTAACCGATGAAGATCAAAACACCCTCACGAAATGGTTGCAACCAAAACATCGTCCCTCCAATAAGGAGCTTAAACAATGGAAGCGCACCTTATCCAATTCGGGCGTTAAGTTGGTGGAGAGCAATACCTATCCCTTGGCTACCTTCAGCCAAAATGTGGTATGCCATTATCTGGAGGTTTGCCCATTCAATGATAGCCTAAAACAAATCGAGGTGAACTTGGGCATTCAACCCAACCACTACAAACATTTGTTCGAGGTGGAAGTAGAACATAATGTCACTTCAAATTTTTATGATGCGAATGAAATAGACCTACTATTAAAAGGAAAACACGCTGAGGTGATCGATGCCTTTCGATCGCTTTTGGCACATCCCATCTTTAAATGGGATATGCTACGGAACAAGGAAATATTTAGGAACCATGTGTTGGAGCAAGTTCAATTTCTAGCCAAAAAAGGCTATGGGGCAATGGCCTATCCCAAAGCCTATGGAGGTAACGGCGATATGGAGGGATATGCCTATATATTTGAGAATATGATGTACGTTGATGGCAGCCTAACGATCAAGTTTGGGGTACAGTTTGGACTATTTGGGGGAAGCATCCAAAAACTTGGCACCAAAAAACACCATGATCTTTATTTACGTAAAACGGGGCAGGCCGAACTTTTGGGCTGCTTCGCCATGACAGAAACGGGACATGGATCCAACGTGCGGGGCATCAAAACCACCGCAACCTATGACAGGGCCAACGATAGCCTCGTCCTCCATACCCCTGGAAAAAATGACAATAAGGAATATATAGGCAATGCACTGCATTCCAAAATGGCCTCGGTCTTCGCTCAATTGATCGTGGGCGGCAAAAACCAAGGGGTACACGCCATCCTGGTACCCATACGCAACGAAAAACATGAGCTGTTATCGGGGGTGACCATTGAGGACAATGGTTATAAATTGGGACTCAACGGAGTGGACAACGGTAAGATTTGGTTCGATCAGGTTTCGGTACCAAGGGAAAACTTATTGGACAAATATGGGGAAATCAAGGATGATGGGACCTATTATTCAAAGATAGAAAATCCCAACAAACGTTTTTTTACCATGCTGGGCACTTTGGTAGGGGGTCGCATCTGTGTGGCCCGTGCCGGCTTGGGGGGTGCGAAGATGGCCTTGGCCATTGCGGTAAAACATGCCTTAAAACGAAGGCAGTTTAACGACAATGTTAAAATTCAGGAAGACCTGCTCATGGACTATCCTACCCACCAATTGCGATTAACCCCGCTGGTAGCAAGTGCTTATGTTTACCACGCCACCTTGGATAAAATGATGGAATTGTACTGCGATGATTCCCAACCCGACAAACGAATCGTGGAGACCCAAGTTGCGGGATTAAAGTCAATCATTACCTGGTACGCCAATGATACGATCCAAGAATGCCGCGAAGCCTGTGGCGGCAAAGGATATTTGATCGAGAATCGAATTCCCGATCTTAAAGCAGACGTGGATATTTTTACCACTTTTGAAGGGGATAACACGGTGTTGCTATTATTGGCAGCCAAAGGGGTATTATCGGATTTTAAGGCGGAGTTCAATAGTGCAGGCTTCACTTCGGTACTAAAAATATTGGGCATGCAGATCAATGATAAGTTGACCACCATCAATCCGGTATATTCGAACAAAGTAGATAAAGACCACCTTTACAACCCAAAGTTTCACAAGCATGCCTTTGATTATCGAACCCGAAGACTGACGTATACACTTGCCATGCGTATCAGGGATTATATCAAGAAGGGGGTACCCTCCTATCAAGCCTTCTTAAAGGTCCAGACCCATTTATTGGCCCTAGGGAAGGCCTATAGCGTGGAACTGGCGTATAATACGTACAATAATTATGTAGTGGGAATAAAGGATGATAAGTACCGTTTATTCTTCCAGAAACTAGGTACCCTATATGCCCTTTATGAAATTCGAAAAGATGCCGAATGGTATCTGGAACAAGGTTATATCGGCAGCAACAAATCAAAGGCGGTCAGACAGAGGGTCGAGCGACTTTGTACTGAGATGCGGCCCCACATAGGGGTGTTGGTCGATGGTTTTGGCATTCCAGCCCATTGCATGGGCGCACCGATTGCGAAACCATGATCGGCCATAGTGGGGTGTCTAGCGTCCTGCGAATAATTTATTTCTCTTTGTACAATTGTGAGGTATCCAAGAATTCGGTAAGGATTATCTTGCCCGCTCCATAAAAATGGGTCTTGGAAGAACCACTTGAAGAAAGGTCTAGGCTTTCTTTGGCATAGAGGTTGGCAGTAGGGGATTCTTGCAGGATGGCCGTAACCTTGGTAGCCTCTAATTTTTCAGCTTTTAAATTGGCATTTTCAAATAGGTGTACGGTAAGTTCGTTCGTCATACCTTCCAATTTGGCCGAGGTGCCTTGGTACATCCCAATAGCGCAATGCTGGCTAATGGCATAGACCCTAACATCACTTCGATCTTTTAATTTAATATTAAGGGAATCGCCACCCAAATTTAGGTCCCCGGCACTGATTCCCTCCATGTTCAAATTTACGAGTGCTGCATTTAGATTTATCTCCAGCCTCGAAGTCTCATAGAGGTTGATGTCAAAAACATCAGAGACGATATTATCTTCTGTTTTTATGCTCCCTTCCCGCATTGATATCGATTTCAATTCCTCATAATTGACGGTAATTTCCATTTTTTTCTTGGCCGTGATCTTATAAAAGGAACTAATTGTAAGGGTATCGTCTTCAACCTTAAATTTTAGTACGCTCACCAGGTTATCATCTGCCAAAATGGTATAGCCAGACTCTTGGGATTTTTGCAGTACAACGTCAAGATCATCGTTCAAAACTATCGCATTAAAAAAAGGCAACGCTTCCTTAACTTCCACAACGCTCCTGTTTCCTTTGATTTTTGGTTTACGTTGCGCGTGTATGGTATATGTAAAAAAGATGATGACAAGTAGAATTATTTTTTTCATTTTTAGCGATCTAATATGTAAGGAAATTAGGGAATCCGCTTAGGTATGGCCCTTTACTTGACTTTGTAATACCCCCTTTGTTCCCATCAGAGGTACAATTTCCAAGTTTAAATATATCGATTATCCCATAAATAGTTATCAAAAAAAATGCCCAACATAAAAGTCGGGCATGATTATTTGAATTAGCTATCCTTTAATGTTGTAATTCTTCCTCGTCTTTTTGCAAGGGAACCGTCTGTGGTACGAAATCCTGTCCGGGAATAATATATTCCCCTTTTTCGTCCACTTTGCTATAGTCATAAGACCAACGATGTACTTCTGGAATGGGTCCGTCCCAGTTCCCGTGAATGTGCTTCACTTCTGCGGTCCATTCCAATGTGGTGGCCTTCCAAGGGTTTTTCGGGCCTTTTTTTCCATAGAATATACTGCTGACAAAATTATAGGCAAAGACCAACTGTGCCGCTGCCGTGATCAACGCAAAAACTGTCATGAGTACCTGTACGTCGGTCAGTTCATCGAACATCGGAAATGCCGTGTTTTCATAATACCTTCTGGGTACCCCGGCCATTCCCACAAAGTGCATTGGGAAGAATATACCATAAGAGCCTATGGCCGTTACCCAAAAATGTACATATCCCAAATTCTTGTTCAACATTCTGCCCTCGAACATTTTGGGGAACCAGTGGTACACCCCGGCAAACAGTCCATATAGTGCCGAGATACCCATTACCAAATGGAAGTGGGCGACTACGAAATAAGTGTCATGTACATTGATATCCAAGGTACTATCCCCAAGGATAATCCCAGTTAGACCCCCTGTAATAAAGGTGGAGACCATGGCTATTGAAAATAACATACCATTGTTGAACTGAAGGTTACCCTTCCATAATGTGGTAATCCAGTTAAAAGCCTTTACGGCAGATGGGATGGCGATCAATAAGGTTGTGAAAGTGAACACCGAACCTAAAAATGGGTTCATTCCCGATATAAACATATGATGGCCCCACACAATGGTGGATAAGAACGCGATCGCTAAAATGGATGCGATCATGGCCCGATAGCCAAAAATGGGTTTACGCGCGTTCACGGCCATTACTTCAGAAACGATTCCCATCGCTGGAAGTATCACGATGTACACTTCAGGATGTCCCAGGAACCAAAACAAATGTTCATAAAGTACGGGCGAACCGCCCTGGTAGTGCAACACCTCGCCTTGTATAAATATATCCGATAGAAAGAAGGATGTGCCAAAACTACGGTCCATGATCAATAACAGGGCAGCTGAAAAAAGCACTGGGAACGATATGACCCCAATTACCGCTGTAACTAAAAAGGCCCAAATCGTTAAGGGCAACCTGGTCATTGACATCCCTTTGGTCCTTAAATTGATAACGGTCACGATGAAGTTCAAAGATCCCAATAATGAGGAAGCAATAAATATCGCCATCGATACCAACCAAAGTGTCATCCCCATCCCTGAACCCGACTGGGCCATTGGAAGGGCGCTTAGGGGCGGGTAGACGGTCCAACCTGCTGCGGCCGGTCCTGCTTCAACAAATAAGGAAGTTACCATAATAACGCTCGATAGGAAGAACATCCAGTACGAAAACATGTTAAGTAAACCCGAGGCCATATCGCGGGCCCCACATTGTAAGGGTATCAAAAGGTTACTGAAAGTACCGCTCAATCCAGCGGTAAGTACGAAGAATACCATGATGGTACCATGTATGGTGATCAAAGCCAAATAAATATCGGCATCCATTACGCCATCCGGGGCCCATTTGCCCAATAATAACTCAAAAATGGGAAATGATTCCCCAGGCCAAGCCAATTGCATCCTGAACATTAATGACATTGCAATCCCGATAAAGCCCATGATCAAGCCCGTGATCAAATATTGCTTCGAGATCATCTTATGATCTTGGGTAAAGATGTACTTTGTTACAAAGGTTTCTTTGTGGTGGTGGTGCCCATCATCATGTCCGTGATCATCTCCGTGTGCGTGTCCTGCTGACATACCTTGTTATTTTATATTGATTTCTTTTCTATTATCGTTATTGTACAGAAGCCATTGTCTGCCCAAATGATTGCTGTTCAGCTATCCATTTGTCGTATTCCTCTTGGGTCTCGACAATGATCTTCATTTGCATATTATAATGTGACTTCCCACAAATCTTATTGCATATTAAGAGATAGTCGTATTCCCAAGGCTCCATATTTTCTACGCCATTGGCAGCCCGCTCCGCCCGAAGCACATTGGTCCGTTTTACACGCTCAATCACATTCGGATCTTGTCGGATCTCGGCAGTGGTTTTAATCGGGGTGAATGAAAACTCCGTTATCATTCCCGGTACACAGTTCATTTGTGCCCTAAAATGGGGCATATACGCAGAATGCAAAACGTCTTGAGATCGCATTTTAAAATTGACCTTTCGCCCAACTGGAAGATGCAGTTCATTTACAATGATATCATCGGTAGCATAGGCGTCGGACTCATC
>JBBKWR010000422.1:0-2607 GCA_037969055.1 Flavobacteriaceae bacterium
ATTGGCGCCCGTTCCTGCTCGATCAATCCCGATAGACCCATTTTCTCATACCGGGAAATCAACTTGTAAGCGGTAGGCCGTGATATGTTAAATGACCTACATAGTTCTGTAATGGTATAATTCTGAGTTAACCATTCATGAATAAATTCTACTTTTTGTTCCATTTTAGTTTTTACTTTCCAGACCATGATAAATCACTTTTTCAAGTAATTTATGAATCCTTAAAGTGTAAACTATGTCCCTTTAACTTTGTAAAGGATGTCCCTTTACCATACCCAATGGTACCTAACAATTGTATAAGCGTACTGGTACGCTTATTTCTATTTTACTAATACTAATACTAATACTAATACTAATCTAAGGGATTTTTAATGGTTTTAAAAGTATTTGTGGCTACATGGGTATAAATTTCGGTTGTCTTACTGGAACCATGCCCAAGCAACACCTGAATCTGCCTTAGGTCTACGCCCGATTCTAGTAGGTGGGTAGCAAAACTGTGCCGTAATACATGAGGCGTTACCCTTATTCTTATCCTTGCTTTCTCCGCAGCAGTTTTTACTATTTTTAGTACGCTGGCACCGCTATACTTTTTTCCGGCACTTCCTTCAAAAAGATACGTTCTTGGTTTTTGTTCTATGTAATAAACCCTTAAATGATCTAGCGCAGTTTTAGATAAGAGGGTATTCCTGTCCTTATTTCCCTTTGAGCCTTTTACCAAGATTAACATTCTCTTACTGTCCACATCCGCGATTTTCAGGTTAAGCAGTTCACTTCGCCTCAGCCCCGATCCATATAATAACTCAATGATACATCTATGTTTTATATTGTTCGTGTTTTCAATAATGGAAAGTATCTCCTCCTTTGAAATAACGGTGGGCAGTTTAGATTCTTTTCTTGGTCGTTCTATTTCGTAAAACCGGTTGGGCATGCCCAATACTATCTCAAAATAAAACTTTATGGCATTGATGGCCTGGTTAAGATAAGAGTTGGATACCTTCCTATGGATGAGGGTCTGAAGAAAGGCCCTGATGTCGCTTTCATTGATCGAATTCAAATCTTTATCCTTATAGTGATTGATGAACATTTCAAAGAACGTAACATAAGTGCGCACCGTGCTATTAGCATACTTTTTTAGTTCCAGTTTTAACAGGTACTCCTCAGGACAAAGCCTGTATTCAGGTATGGTCTTCCTCTTTCTGAACCATTCCACATCAACCGATTCATTATGGGTATTTACAGGTCGGTTGGTCAAGAACCTGTTGTAATTGATCCAGACCATACCATTGAAGGTGTTGAAAATAGTCCCTAGGTTATGCTTTGTATTGGGAATGTAGGCCATGTTGTATTGTTGACTCCATTTGGCGCATGGAAGGCCTTTGATCAACCCTTGTATGAGCTTGTCCGGGGAGAATTTCAATCCTATCATCTTTTCATTATTGATCATTAGATGATATAACGTTATAGATTTTATTGATTTCATAGAACAAGTTTAGTGATGTTTTGAGTTATAAATAGTATATTAACCATTTAATATCCGTTTACTTATGATTAATGAAAAATTATGCCCTGTATGTGGTATATTGTTAAAGGGCAGGTCAGACAAGAAATATTGTTCCTCGAAATGTAAATCCATAAACCAATATGAAAACCGGCAAGAAACCGAAGCTTTTTATCTGAAGGTGGATAGACAATTGAAAACAAACAGAAAAATATTAAAGAGATACAACAGATCCGGTTTTACGACCATTCGAAAATCAGAACTGGTTACTGAAGGTTTTGATCCAAAATTTTTCACCCACTACTGGAAAAATAAAAAGGGCGAAGTCTATTTATTTGTTTATGAATACGGATTTTTGAAAACCAGGGATACTGAAAAGGAAAAGTATGTATTGGTCATCTGGCAGGATTATATGGAAAAAACCTAAAAAGGCATTTATGCGCAAGGAAGATTCACGTACCTGTAAGGTCCATGCCGTATTTCATAAACTAGGGGTTAAATTGTACCCGCCCCACTTACGGAAAGTATAGTCCCAAGCCCCTGCGGAAGTTCAAAAATCTTCCACTTCAAGACTTCCCGAGCGAACCGCTGCGCTGGTTCGCATTCGGTGCCTTTCCGTTCCATATTTTTGAACCCCCTCGATGCAGCGCAAAAACCCAAACGGCGAAAAGGCCGTTTGCCTTTTCCTCTCCCCGCCCACTAATATTTTGGATATTTCCCAAACACCATAATTTTTTCAACACCATTTAAGACCATATATATTCCCCGATCGGTCTTAAATGGCCTTATATGGTTTCAAATGGTTTTACGAGTTAAATAATTGATTATTAGACTTTTATATTCCAATTTCGTTCTATATATTTATCTTCGGAGAAGATAGCAAGTTGTATTCTAAGTAACTTAGAATTGCCTACTTCTTGCGAAGTGTTTTGCCTGAAATGCAAATGAAATGGAACAAAAGAAAAGGGGCCGGAAACGATTGGGAAAGACGAAGCGGTACCATAACGTAATGCTCCGTTTCAACGATACGGAATTTGATAGGTTGAAGACCATTGCCGGATCCTATGATCTTGACATTTCGGAACGGGGAGTGATAAGCCCCCTATTGA
>JBBKWR010000423.1:0-3110 GCA_037969055.1 Flavobacteriaceae bacterium
TGGATACCCGTTTTCGGGAAATACAAACCCAAGATAGACGGTTTTCCCTACAACAAGGAAAAGGACGAATACAGTTGCCCGATGAACAGGCCCCTGCCTTTCAAGGGATTCTACGCCAACCGGGACGGTAGCGTACTGAAAAGATACTGGGCTGCACCGAAGGACTGCAAGGCCTGCCCCATGAAATCCCAATGTGCGCCAAAAACCAAAAGCAAAAAAATCGCCAGAACGGTCTATGACGAACAATACCTGAGGGCCTACGCCCGACAGCACAGTGAAATGGGCAAACGGATGAAAAAGCTGAGACAAAGTACAGTGGAACCTGTATTCGGTAGTCTGACCCAGTTCTACGGCCTGAGAAAAATAGGCGTACTGGGCAAGGCCGGTGCACACAAGGTCATGCTAATGGCCGCAATTGCCTTCAACCTGAAAAAGTACCTCAAGAAAGGTGGAAGGAAGCCCTCCGTTGGCATTTTAAGGACCATTATAAATACCTTGCAAGGCAACCTGACCGCTCTTTACCGGCAAATCCAATCAAGATCGGTTCTCCTAAAAACTCCGTAAAAACAAGCCTACTTGGTCAATATCCTGCGCACAGACCACTTCTGCAACAGCCACGTTCGTTTTACGGGACAGGTCATTATTGAGAGGTGAATAATTTAAACTATAAGGGAATAAAACATATTTGGGAAAACAAACACATAAGCTCTATTCTTGTTGGAGCATTTCAATTTTGATCGTTCCATCGATTTTTAGGTTATAGCCCGCATCACGTGCCTTTAGAATCAAATCCGTTACCATCTTTCTGGATTCTTTCAGTTCTTCAATCCTCTTTTCTGCATGGATCAGTTCGATATTCTTTTTATCACTGAGACAGAGAATCTGAAGGTTATGGAATTTGATCTTGTCCGCTATCAGCGATAAAAGTACATCGGCAGAGTCGGTCGGGGAATACGTGCCCTCGACCAATTTAAAACTGCTGAAAAGCTCTTCCATTTTAAATTATGTTGTCAAACTTTCTAACCTCAATAATTATGCCTAAAATTTGTCCCAAATATCATATGGAACAATCGCTTTTTAAATTTTTGCATTCAGGATGGAAGAACAGGAATAGAATGATTCGCACTGAATATGGTTCCCTTTATGGTAGCGTTTTTCCTAATTGATTTTGGAAAGTTGACGATATTGTCATGATCATAAGTTTAGGGCCAAACCTCGTACTCTGATTCCAAAGTGCAGTCATGGATCGAAATAATTGGGTTAGTCCAGATTTGAACAAAGCATATTAGTATTTGAAACTCTAAAATTTATTGTTCTTATTATTTTCCGAATTTTTCTAATCATGTCTTATCGTTATTATCTTTAAAAAGCATCGAAGACAACGTGGCCAAAGACAACGCGACAAAAATAAATGCCAAGGAAATTTCAATGGGTATCTTATAAAGATCCACTATGGCCATTTTTAAACCTACAAAAATTAAAATTGCGGACACTCCATATTTTAAGTACTTGAAATACCTTTCGATACCCGATAATGCAAAATAAAGTGAGCGTAGACCTAGAATAGCAAAGACATTAGAGGTATATACTATAAAAGTATCGTCTGAAATAGCTAAAATGGCCGGAATTGAGTCAATTGCGAAAACGAGATCGGTAAACTCAATCAATACGAGGACCAAAAATAAGGGGGTAAGCCAAATCTGCCCATCAATTTTCACAATAAATCGGTCACCCACGTATTCTTCAGTTACTTTAAAAAACCGTTTAATGAACTTAATCAAAGGATTTTTACTTGGATCAATTTTAATGCCCCCGCTTTTAACAATTTTGATTCCAGTATAAACAAGGAATCCACCAAAAATGTATATTAACCAATGAAACCGATGTATCAATTCAACACCGACGAAAATAAAAACAGCCCGCATTACCAATGCTCCCAAAATTCCCCAGAATAACACTTTGTGTTGGTACGATGGAGGTACCTGGAAGTACGAAAAAATCAAAATAAAAACAAAGATATTATCAACGCTCAATGATTTTTCTATGAGATATCCGGTGAAGAACTCAAACGCCTTTTCTGCACCGGCCGTATAATAAACAAGTATATTGAAAACTAAGGCAAGGACTACCCATAATCCTGTCCATAAGAAAGCCTCCTTAATCGTTATCTCACTTGATTTACGATGAAATACCCCAAGGTCCAAAGCCAGTATGGCAAGAACAAAAACATTAAAACCCACCCACCAAAAAACGGAATGCTCCATTGAATTTAAAATTAGTTTTAGTTAGAGCAAGATCATAGTTAGTCTTAATGCGACCTTATAAAATTATAGAATGAGCCCTTTTTGTTTTGACTATGCCGATCCTAATTATTTCCATTTCCCTTATTTTGAAGGGAACTGGCATCATTTTCAATGTTTTAAGAATTGTTTGCCGTTACATTAGTTTTGATCCAAACTAGGCAATCTTTATAGGTATCGAATAAATACGCTTTGGGAACTAGATCAGGAATAATATCAATTCGCTCCAACATATACCTGGGTTGTTTTAGCAATCCTACAAGCAGCACTTTTTTTCCTTCTTTTACCAATCCCACCAATACATCTTCTATGGCGTATAAACCTGATTGATCCATATAGGGCATTCTACTCATTCTTATCACTATGGTTGTTGCTGTTTTAGGAATTTGTCTTGCCAATTGATGAAAATCACTGGTAGAGCCAAAGAATAAAGGCCCTTTTAGATGTTTAATAAATACTTTTTCCCTTAAATTTTCCGGGAAGTCTACATCGTCCGCCCAATACTTTTCTAGTGTTAAACTTTTAGCTTCCGAACGTTCAGCAGTTATATCCCCAAGGTTTTTCATAAACATTAAGGATGCAATTACCAAGCCTATCCCCACTGCAAATACTAGATTCCATAACGATGATAGCAACAAGACAATCAGCATAATGGCCACTTCAGGTCTTGGCATATAGGGGATTGCTTTCAGTCCTTTATAATCCATAACGCCAATACCTACTGTGATAAGTATGCCCGCTAGTATCGCAGCGGGAATTTGAGATGCTATAGGTCCGAATGCGACTAAAATAATCAGCAATAGTACACCC
>JBBKWR010000424.1:0-3178 GCA_037969055.1 Flavobacteriaceae bacterium
ACGGAAAGTCATTCCACCTTGAACATTTTTTAAATTCCAAGTTCCATTAATTGATTTTTCTTTGGATAAATCATCAAAGTCATTGCCACAACTTGTTAAAAATCCGATTCCGACAATGAATAGTAAGGGCAATAATTTTGTTCTCAAAATGTAATTTATCTGTAGATGTAAAAATCTCAATTGGTTGCTTCAAAATTACAGCTAACAGTGGGTTCGGTCTGGCAAACATGGGATTTCGGGCTACATTTCTATCCACCCATACAAACTTTGGGGAGCGGAACCATGTTTCGCAAACCAACGAATCCCTTGTTGGCTATACGGCGTGGTGTAGCCAGTAAGTTCACTACTATTTGTCGCCCTAGATGAAAATATATCTTTTGACATATAGAGATTATTTTTTTTACTATTCCCATTTAAGCATATCCACACTTACTCCTCTATTTGGCCATTCCACACTGGAGATGTACCACTGACCATCTTCGTCCTGAAAGATTTCGGGTGCATGCGACTTCAATGTAGTAATTTCCTTTTCCCCATCAACGCCAAAGTTTAACAAGTCGTTGGAGTGGTACACATAAGTTTTATGTTGGTAAGCACCTTGAACATCCATTTTATCCCAAATTCCATCCCATGAACAAACAAAGAGGTAAAACGAATTATTAAAATTGATCAAAGAAGGCGATTCGGGGTCAAACTTGTTGGTTTTAAGAATGGTAACCGGTTCACTCCAGTGTTTTAAGTCTTTAGATGTACATAAACGAACACTTTTAATCGAGCAGTATACCATATAGTAAGTTCCGTTATGAAATAGTATGTTTGGATCTCGAGCTCCATCATTATCAGAAAAAAGTTCCCCCTTGGCATCCCATTTCGTTAGGTCCAGAGACACTGCTAAACGAATGGGACTATGCCCATAAAACATATAATAAAGACTATCCCTCTTGATAATATATGGAGCATGGTTAGCAAGAACCTCCCCTGGGCGTTCTTTTGGAGGGAGCACTTTTGGTAATTCAGTATAGTGATGTTCTTTCAAAGTCTCTTTAAAGTTAGCGCCAAACGAAACGGCATGAAAAGATGCATATTCTCCTTCGTGAATACCTACATCAAGAGGATTGGTTTCGACCAGCGGATGCGTAATACCAAATATATGCCACTTTCCATCTGCATCTTTCGAAAAAGTGTGATCATTGGGAACCCAGTCGTCATACCACTCCCCCTCCTTTAGGTTTTCGGTATCCGGACCAAAAAATTGGTCTCCAGCAGGTTTGTATATCCAAACGTATTCGTTTGCTTGCTTGGGGATAAATACCTTATTAGGAGTTTTAAATGTACACTGATATAATAAAGTCGATAATCCTAAATAAAAAGTAATTTTTGCTTTCATTCTAAACGCCATAAATTGCTTGTCAAAGTTCATGGTTTAAAATTAGATTTTTAGGTTTTTTGTATTATTGTCCACAACGATTCGGCTATGAATCCCGCCCGCACCGAACATTCCAACTGAAATCAGCCTTTAATTAAATTTAATCTCTTGTTGTGGCACACGGCCACAATGAATTATAGCCAGTGTAACACGTTTTTTAAACTTCGATGGAGATTTTACTTTTCCCCCGAGTCCTTTTTCGATAATGTCATACAACGTTTTCAGCGTCAGATTGCTCGCGTTGTTTTCAAGTCATGGGAGGTAAGTCCGTTTTTATCCATTAGCACTCCAAGTTGTTTTTGGCTTAGGTTTTTTTCTTTCCGTGCATTTCGCAATAGCAGATCGATTTTAAAGGACTCGAAAACCCTTTCCAGACCGTCTCTACGTTCCGTTCCTTTTTTCCCGTAAACGTTGTCCTTCTTATTTCTTTTTTCGGCGTCTTTTGCGTTTTCTTGGTACATCCCTTCAGCAGGATAACCAACTTTCCCTTGTCGAAAAGCAGAACACTCGCCACATGATCAAGGTTCTTATTTTAAAAAGGCTAGCATTTTTTCATTCACTGTTTCTGCTTGATCAATAGATAAAAAATGTCCTGCATTTTGTATAACTTCACCTTTCCCTTTTGGTAGCATATTGGCAATTACAACTGTTCTTTTTTCATTAATCATATCGTCATCACCAATTAAAACTAAAATAGGCATTTGTAAAGATTTTAATTCGCGATTGGAAAATGGTTTCATGCTAGCTACAAATTTGTTTGCAGAATCTTTTTCTGTGGCTATTTTATACTGCTTTAAGTATGCATCGTTAATATTGGCTACATTGCTAGACATGCTTTCTAAGCTTTGCGCAATTTGTTTTTCATTTGAAGAAAGTAACGTAACAATATTTTTTAATAAATCGGTACTTGGTTTAATCCATGTAAAAGTTTGGGCAGGACTTAATAATATTAAGCTTTTTATCTTTTTCTGATTGTTTAATGCAAGGTTAACAGCCAACCAACCACCTCGAGAAGCACCAATTAAATGAAAGCTATCCAACTCCAAAACAAATAAAACTTCTTTATACCAATCGGTAACTTTTTCCACACTTTCAATATCATTATACAAATAAGATTTTCCTGGTTCTAAAATAAAGTCAATTGCAAACACACGATGGTTTTTAGTAAGTGATTCAATATTTGGATACCACATAGTAGAACTAGCATTCATTCCGTGAAGTAATACAACTGGTTCTGCATTTTCAGGGCCACTTACAATAACATGTGCAATACCGTTAGTTGTAGGAATATATAATTCTTCAAAAGAGACCTTCCATAATTTTAAAGTTTCGTCATAAGCTTCAAAATAAGCTGTATTTGAAGCAGATGCATTTGTAATATATTCTGGTATTTTTTTATATTTATCGTACTTGTTAGTACAACTAATTAATAAAACAAAAAAAGTAAGCAAGAAAAATAGTCTCATAAAATGTAGTATAAATATATTTAAATCTAACTATAATTACGTGTAACATTACACACTTGGAATGTCATTTTAATACATCTGCATTTTGTTTTTTGTATGCATATTTTAGAATGGGTCAGTATGTGTTACAACGGTTTGTGTATGGCACGTTTTAATGTGCCATACACATTGTGCCTGTTGCACAAGTTAGCGAAAAAAGTCGTTGAGGATCATTGCCGATCGGGTAATGGATCGTAACTTTAGGTATGCAGGGAAAAAAACACTATCAGGAAAAGCTGTTCAACGC
>JBBKWR010000425.1:0-3589 GCA_037969055.1 Flavobacteriaceae bacterium
TTAGAAGTGTTTTGTAGTTCCGGTACTGCTTCGTTCGCCGTACGTTTCTTTAAAGCTTTTAAAAAGTTCTCTTCTTTGGCCAGATTCCAAATGTGGTGGTCATGATTCCCGGGAACATATACAACCCTGTCACAGATTCTATTCTGATGCGTAAAAGCCTTTAAGAATTGTTCAAAAACCGCAAGACTCTCTTGATAGGTACTAAACGATAATCCCAGAATATCGCCATTCAGTACAAAAGCCGGAAGTTCCTCCTGATTAAAATTCTCCAAGAAATCGGAAAGACAATCACTAAGCGCTCTAACCACCTGATAGTCTCCTGATTTTCTGGGGGTCAATAGACTGTCGCTCTCACCCAAGTGCAAATCGGAAAGCACAATAAATTTAAGTTGGTCGGCCATGTTCCTATGAATGGTTTTTTCTAAAAAAGACTTCGATACAGGTCGGGTTTTCAAGACCTTTTTTTGGGTTTTTGCTTATTTAGTCGATTCGAAATAAAAATATCCTTATTTCCATTAGAGTCTTAACGCAATTCAACAAAATAGGTGCGCAAACAAACTAAACAGTTTCTGAAGTCCAGAGTTGAACGTAGATTATTTAACTGTCAAATATCTTTATAGGATATGCCTAATTAATTTACATCTTTCTGCGTTCACTCTTATTTTTATAACCTTGGGGGGTATTGTGCCCATTCTGAAAACTGTTTAGGTTAGTCCCATAAAACGGCCATTTTAAAAAACTACTTGGAAGGAATAGCAAAGTCTCAAAAAACGTTCGTTTTAAGGAAGTGGACTATGGCTTTTCACAGAAGCCTTTGTTGTAAGCTTTGGTTCTTGAACTGTTTTGCATCATTCAAACTTATATATCAACTTTAACCTTCTCTTTAAGTCCGTTTTGACCTTTCGAGGTTATTATGATTGCCCGTGAGTTTTTTGTCCTTCGTAGCCAGTCTAATTGTAACATTTTACTAAGTAAGGTAGCTCCGATCGAACCTGCAAGATGGTATTTCCTTTCACTCCAATCAAGACACGCTTTGGTAAAATGCCGTCTTTGTTTTTGAAGTTCGGTCAATTCCAAGCCAAAATCGTTGAAAAACTAGTTGCCATTTTCGGGGTTTTATCATCCCTACACATACGAATTAATTACCTGATAATCAAATATTTATATTGCTTCTGAACGTGCCTAATTGTATTTAAATGACTTTACATATTAATTTAAAAGAAAAGAGTTTTCCATCCACTGGTCATTCATGAAAAATCAGGTTTTAATTGTAAGACCATGTTTCACCAATTAAGCTGTTCTACATTGTGAGCAATCCGTTCTCCGCATTCAAAGCCTTTTTCATTATCAAAGACGTAATGGATCCCGCCGAATAATCTTGAATCTTTTGCTTCTTGCCCGTATGCAGTGAAATTACTAAATGAACGGGGCGAAAATCCATACGCTATTTTAGTGCTATCGGTGAACGAAACAGCATTTCCAAGTTCAGCAGAAAGAATAGCAGCCGCGGCTCCTGAAAAAGTGGAGTGCCCCGAGGTGTAGGTGGGGAATGGCGGATTTGTGATCAGCGAGTTCCATGCAGGGTCTATATAGGTCTGGATAAATGTGACAGGCCGTAGCAGGTTTGCTTTATACTTCGCCCTCCAGCAAACAATTCCGGCATCATTTTCTGCAATCCCCAATTTTGCCAGCAGAACGGCAGCCCGATATAAATTGAGACCCTGATTGCGAATCATTTGCAAAGCGATGGCCATATTGTGCCCGGGAGGAGTGAATGTGCCAACACCATCATCCCAGTACTCTGCAATTTCCGCTTGTTCCGCACTAAGGTGCAGTCCTGTGTCATACACTTCATAGGCTGCATTGTAAAAGAAAGATCCGGCGGTACTGGAAAACGCCGGCGGATCAGGTGGATCCACGGGACCAACATTGTTGGCCAGTACCATGTTCCTGTAATTTCCCCAGTAAGGCAACAAGGCAGGCCGAAACAGAGGGGGCGTGGGAACCCATTTATCCAGGCCCAGAGGGGGGATGTAATCTGGCGGAAAATTATGCAGGTAAGCCTGGTCGCCCCCGTCGCTTTGTGACCAATTGAAAACCGCCCCCGCAACGGCACGCCCATAATCAATAGAACGGTTCATGATTTGTTGGCTTACCCGCCCGACATATAAATTGTTATTGGCCGCCTCTAAGGCATCTATGTTGCTGAGATTAGCCGCAGAGGCATTTTGGAATAGCTGTTTAATGATACTTGCCAGCGCAGCGTTAACAGTAATGGGCGCATGGTATGAATTACCATATTTTCTTTGTGGAATTGAATTCAACCCATTTAATTGGCCCACCAATGAATGGTGATTGGGCATATAACCCACAAGGGATTCATAAAGCGCTACCCCTGTATATCCGAAGCTTCTAGCCAGTATGGGTGGGGTATGACCGGGCGTTTCAATTGCCAGGTCCAGCATCAGCTCATACCAGGATTGAATGACATAAGCATCGTAGCGCTGTAACCCCCCCGCATTATTATACTTCAGGTCATTGGAAATTGCATCTTGTTGATAGGTTTGATCATCAAGGTCTTTCTGGCATGCTGAAAATACCAGCGTGAACAATATAGCTAGTGCCCATCTATAGAGCAAGCGGATGTGGTTTAATGATTTCATCTAAATCTGTTTTTTAAATGGTTATAAACACGTTAATCCTGTGGTGGTTAACTATCAATTGCCAAGTACTATTGTAATGTAAACAACCCAAAGTGCTTAAGTATTAATGTTCACTTAAGCACTTCAGTTGATTGTGCATTGGTCTCTTATGAGACAGATACTTATTGAAGCTAAGAACCCAAGAACTGGAAAAAACCCTGAACTGCCCTTTGTGAGGTCTGGAGCTGCTATGGCCTATGCCTTGCGCCCCAATCATCGGTACAAGCAAATCCTTCGGTCCCGGGTGGGACGATGCAACCGCCATTGTAGGTATGGGTTTGTTCGTATACCATTCCTGGTATTTTAGGCCCATGGGTTCTTAATACCATCAACACTTCTGCTGATTGGGCATCATGCAATCCCCCAAATGAGGGCAGGTCAAAAAGCACATTGATCGATCCCGATGCATCATTCTCCTTCAGATGGGCAGAAAAGTTACCTACCCCGTTAGGCCCTACTACACCCCCCGTTGCCCCAATTACCTCCGCTTCGGCATCGAACAGGTCTGGGTCGTCGCAGTCACCGACACAGGCAGCCGGATCATTAAAAATTACCCACCATAAGGTATATGTGCCCTGGGCCAGACCAGTGGCTTTAAAGTTTATGGTAAGGCCATTCTTGCTCCGGTGCAAGGTGGATGTTCCTATTACTTCCCCAGTGGCAAATACAAAGACATCAACAGTTTGTTTACTATTGGTCTTCGCTGAAATACCTTTAAGCAATTCTGCTTCCGTGTTAATAGGAGTAGGGTCAATTGCCGTTTCTTCACTACAGGAAAAAACGACCAAAATAAAAAGTGGAAACAAGATTTTACTGAATGCTTTCATGAAAATTAAGATTAGGATTGATTTAAACTAGAGGGTCAAGAAGCATTATTGCCTCAGGTA
>JBBKWR010000426.1:0-7558 GCA_037969055.1 Flavobacteriaceae bacterium
TACCCAAAACTTTGAAATCAAGAATATGGCGATCAATTCCAAATATTCCGATTTTTCTCCTATGTTCCTGGATTCCAGTCGGGTGGTTTACGCTTCCGCGATGGATTCTTCCTTTCTTAATACCAGACGGTACAAATGGAACAACCAGCCTTTTCTTGACCTCTATGTCGCCAAGGTCAATAAAGAATCACAAGACCTCAAGGATGCTATAAAATTTTCGAAGAAAATCAACACCAAATATCACGAAGCGTCGGTCACCTTTTCTCCGGACAATTCCACCATGTATTTTACCCGTAATAATTACGGTAAAAAACTGAGAAGGGACAATAAGGGCGTTAACAACCTAAAGATATATGTTTCTAATAAGGTCAACGGCGAGTGGACAGAGGCCAGGGAGGTTTCTTTTAATAGTGACAATTATTCAACCGGACATCCGGCACTGAGTCCAGATGGAAAAAAACTCTACTTTGTTTCAGACATGCCGGGCAGTATTGGCAAGACCGATCTTTTTGTGGTAAACGTACTAGGGGACGGGAAATTTTCAGAGCCCAAAAATCTTGGGCCGGGCATTAACACGGAAGGAAGGGAAATGTTCCCGTTCATCAATGATACCAAATTGTATTTTTCTTCCGATGGGCACAATGGCCTTGGGGGCCTCGATATTTATGAAGTGCCCTATGATGAAAATGGATTTAAAGAGACCGTCAATGTAGGCCAGCCCGTGAACAGCAACAAGGATGATTTCTCCTATATTGTCAACGAAACAAACCAAAAAGGATATTTTGCTTCCAATCGGGCGGGCGGAAAAGGGGACGACGACATTTACTCGTTTAAACGTTTATTGTTGGAAGAAACACCTATGAACCTCAACGCTATTGCCGGGGTGGTCACCGAAATGGTCACGGGTGATATCATGCCCAAGGCTTTGGTTGAACTTCTGGATGAAAATGGTATAAAGCTTAAAGAAGTAGTGACCGATGACAATGGCAGTTTTGTTTTCGAGGATCTGGACAGCAATACCAAATACCTCCTTAAAACCACAAAAGGCGAATTTTTTGATGTTGAACAGGAAGTAAGTACAAAAGACAATGAGATTGTAAATATAGATGTAAACCTTAAGCGCCTCCAAGAAATGATAGCCATAGAGGATGGTATCAAGAAATTAAAGACAGAAATGATCTTCTTCGATTTTGACAAGTCTTATATAAGAAAGGATGCTTCCGTTGAACTCCAGAAATTGGTGGCGGTAATGAAGGAGTATCCTGCGATGGTCATTAAAATAGAATCCCATACCGACTCACGGGGTACCCGGGCCTATAATAAGTTCTTGTCAGATAAAAGGGCCAAATCTACCCGAGAGTACATCATAGCCCAGGGAATCGATCCAAGCCGAATACAAAGCGCGACAGGATATGGCGAGGAACAGTTGCTCAATAGCTGTAATGGCAGTATAAGATGTACAGAACAGCAGCACTTTCGCAATAGGCGTTCAGAATTCATCATCGTGAATATGTAATCTATAAAACACCCACTTCTTAATATGGCCGCTCTCTTTAATGGTGAAGCGGCCTTTTTTTATTGCCTTAATCCATTAGATTCGCACCATAAGTCTGTTTTTTGATGTTTCCGAAACGAATGAATGGCGCATAAAACTCTGTTTCGCAGCGTCCTCAACCCCGTTCACAACAATTAAGATCGATGAAATACCTAATTCTTAGATTTAGAGTTATATACATAAGACCAATCCCAAATTTAACCAATAACCAAAATCATGAAAAACGTACTACTTATTAAAGAAATTTATTTGGAAGCATTTAAAAACTTAGGGCATGCATTTATAAAAGGATATTTCAAGGCTTTCTCTTGGTTCTGCTTTGCCGCTTTTATCATCATGCTCTACGCATTTGTGTTCCGCATTTCGACAGGCTTTGCCTTCGACTAAAACATTCGACCAACCTAACTTAAAAAAGCACCTTAAAGGGTGCTTTTTTTATGGCCAATAAAATCATTGATTTGCAAGACCGATCAGCATCGCAAATTTTAGGTAATTATAAAAATCCCTTTCGTTAGATCAAGCTCCAAAACGATTTCAAGCTCCCGTTTGTCTTCTATAGGAAACCGTTTATCGAAACATTGCAGCAAGAAAATTTACTGCCGATGATTATGGGCGTTTTGACCAATTAATTCCTTTCTTCCCTTAGACCATCTTAGCTTTGTTGCCAATAATAATAAACAAGGTGATATGCAAAAACTTCTACTTATTAAAGAAATATATGTCGAAGCTTTCAAAGATTGGACCTATAGGTTGCTCCACAAGTATTTTAAGGTGTTTTCCTGGTTTTGTTTCTTTCTTTTGGCAGTGGTGATATATGCTTTTGTTTTTAGGGTATCTACGGGCTTTACATTTGGTTAAATAAACTTTTGCCAGCCCTATTGATACAAAAAAGTCCCTTATGGAACATTCCAAAAGGGACTTTTGTATTTTTTGGGAAGAATTGCTATTTCTTAACCTTGAACTTTATGGTTTTAAGGATGGCCTCGAGTTCAAACATATAATCCCTCTTTTCGGTCGCCGGGGCAAAAGTAAAACCTTCTACGACAATTTTTCTTTTGTTTTCAGGATCATCGATGATGTAGGTCAAAAAAGGGCCAGCCATGGGATAATTGTCTATTTCCCAAATGCCCCGTACTTCAATGGCCTTTCGTCCTGCGATTTCAGTAAACATTATATTAGGAGCGAATGCCTGTTCGGTCTTCATATGCGTAATCTTTCCAGGAACATCGGGCCCAGGTATGTATAAGGTTCCAATGGAGTCCCGCATTTTTATAAACTCTTTTACAAAGGTGGAATCATTTTGGAAGCTATTGCCCGGGATGGTGTATGCAATTAAATTTTTGGTGCCCTTTGGGATCTGCATGTCCATCCATACAAAATTAGCTTCCTGGCGCCCTACTTTATAAAGCGATGGAATATCCAAGGAAATATGGAACCGCTCTTCCAAAGCGCCTTCTTTGTTCAACGATTTAAGGAACCTGTTTTGGGCCTCTTCAATTTCAGTAGCCTTAAAGGAAGCGATCATCTCATCCGCTTTTTCTTCCAAGTTCGCAATGATCTCTTCGTCGGTACGACCTTTTACCACGCCCACCTTTTGTGGGGCGGCGTAGACATCTGCCTTGATATGGGCAAGGTTCAAAGTGTCTTTTTGGATATATAGTATTGACCTATAGGCCCTCGTGGCTCCCGTAAAAGATTTTGGTGGAAAATGGTTAATGCTAAAAATCGGTTCATCCCATGTAAGCGATAATACAGGGGCAGCAAAGTGCTCCCTCACCTTGTCACCCACTGTACCGTTCCAAAGATCATTGTCCATGACCACGGCCAACGCGTTAATAGGCCCAATACTCGAAGGTAAGTACTTTTGATTTCCCCCGTTTTTACAGGAAAAGACTAGCAATACAGCAAAAAAGAAAAGTGTTCTAACAAGTTTCATAAGCAAGATCGATTTACGAGGAACAAGCGCACAATTTCAACTTTGTGCCCGGTTGCAGATTGTTACCGCGAATACCGTTCCATTCTCGTAAATTTTCGATAGTAATTCCAGGATATTTTCGGGAGATGGTCCAAAGCGAGTCTCCACTCTGCACTGTATGCACCTTGGTTCCTGAAGAAATTGTTTCATTTTTCGAGGTAGCCACACTTGTTTTACTCGATTTCTGGACCACAGGCCCGCGATTTCTAGGATAAATCGTCAAACGTTGGCCCACTCTTAAATCGTTGCTTCGCAAACCGTTCCACTGCTTGATCTGGCTCACCCTTACCCCATAGCGCTCCGCTATCCTTCCAAGGAAGTCGCCACTTCTGACCTTATATCTGATTTGGTCCGCTTCTGCTTGTTTGATCAATTGTGGTAGCGGACTTTCCTTGCTTTCCAATTCTTTTTTTACATGGGCATAGATCTGAATTTCGTTATTTACAAATTTGCCCATCGCCTCAGTGGGCAACCGGAGCGAATATTCTTCGCCTTTTACAAACGGAATTACATTAAGCTTATAGGAAGGATTTAAAATTTTAAGTTCTTCAACACTTATTCCAACAAGATCTGAAATTTGGTCGAAGGTGATCATGCTTTTGATCAGAATGGTATCGGTTTCAAAATAGGGTCTCTCGATTTTTTTTCCCTTTAGGCCATGTTGCTCTGCGTATTCGAAAATGTACATGGTTGCCAAAAACGCGGGCACATATCCAGCGGTCTCGCGGGGTAGATTACGTCGTATATTCCAATAATTTCTTTGTCCACCAGATCTTCGGATGGCCTTGTTCACATTACCTGGGCCTGAATTATAAGCTGCAAGGGCCAGGTCCCAATCCCCGAAAATAGTATATAGTTTGGAGAGAAATTCGCTGGCCGCTTTGGTCGCTTTTATGGGATCGCTGCGCTCATCCACATAACTGTTCACATCCAACTTATACATTTTACCCGTGCCGTACATAAATTGCCAAAGTCCCGTTGCGCCTACCCGGGAACGTGCCTTAGGGTTCAACGCGGATTCAACAATGGAGAGATACTTCATTTCCAAAGGAATGTCGTGTCGGTCAAATTCTTCTTCGAACATTGGAAAATAAAACTGGCTAACCGTCAACATTCGCTGCATCAAGTCTCGTTTTCTGGTCAAGAACGATTTGATCAAGCTTTCAAGCGATGCATTGTATACCACATTAAAGGGTGTTTTTTGATTTAGCAGTGCCAATCTAGCCTTCAAGGTGTCTGTTGGAAGGTCGAAAACGTAACTATCGCCTAATGGGGCAACATCGGTACCGATATCGTTGATTTCCATATTTGCGCTCAAGACCGTTTCGTACATATCGTCAAAAAGGGCGTCGGCCCCATAAAGTTCCTGCATCCATAGACTATCGTAAATGGCAGCTTGTGGATGATCGTTCAGCTGGTATTTGCTTTTACTGTTCGCATCGGCAGGCAACAACAAGTTATCTTGATCAGACTCTGCATCCATCAGATCCATTTCCTCCACATTTTGCATATCAAGCTCCAAAGTATCCAACGGGATATCTTTTGATTCTATAATCTTGATTTCTTTCTTCCCCCTCGAAGTGGGGTTCCCATCTTGTGCCCATATCGGAAGTGCAACAATAATACATAGGAATATCGCGGGAAATTTGAAGTTTGATTTGGCTTTCATGTTCATTCCTAGCTTTATGGTAAGTAGACGAAAATCGTTTTTTTTTCTGAAAGAATAAAATTTTTGGCAGTTATTCCATGTTTCACACATGCCACTACCTTTAATCGATAACGCCTTTATCCTTCGATTATTGCAGCGATGCCAGGTAAGGTTTTTCCCTCGAGACTTTCTAGCATGGCGCCTCCACCGGTAGATACATAGCTTACCTTTTCTTCAAAGCCAAATTGCTTAACTGCGGCCACCGAATCCCCACCGCCCACCAAAGAGAAGGCGCCATTCCGGGTAGCTTCATCAATGTAGTTGCCGACTGCTATGGTGCCATGGGAAAAGTGCTCCATCTCGAATACCCCTACAGGCCCGTTCCATAAAATGGTCTTTGAATTTAAAATGACCTTTTTGAATTTTTTAAGGGTAGCCGGACCTGCATCCAAGCCTTGCCAAGCATCCGGTATTTTGTCTACATCGACAACCTGGATTCTGGCATTATTATTGAAATCATCTGCCGCGACCACATCTACAGGTAGGTGTACTTGGACCCCTTTCTTTTTGGCTTGTTCCAAAATACCAAGTGCAAGTTTCATTTTATCATCCTCGCATATAGAAGCGCCGACGTTTCCCCCTTGGGCCTTTACGAAGGTATAGGTCATGCCGCCACCAATGATCAAATGGTCTACCTTGTCCAGAATATTTTCAATGATGGTAATTTTAGACGACACCTTGGCCCCGCCCAAAATCGCCAAAATTGGCTTATCACCAGTTCTCATTATTTTCTCTATGGCTTCAATCTCTTTTGCCATCAAAAGCCCAAAACATTTTTTCCCCGGGAAGTATTTTGCCACTATCGTTGTAGAGGCATGGGCCCTGTGCGCGGTGCCAAAAGCATCGTTGACATAAATATCGCCCAATTTGGATAGTTGTTCCGCGAAGTTCTCATCACCCTGCTCCTCTTCGGCATGATAGCGAAGATTCTCCAACAGCAACACTTCGCCTGCCTGCATTTCGGCGACTGCTTTTTCTGCGACTTTTCCAACACACTCCCCGCTAAATTTAACTGGGACCCCGATGACTTTAGAAACCGTGTCGCGAATATGTGACAATGACAGATCCGGGTTTCGTTTTCCGTCAGGCCTGCCCAAGTGCGACATTAAAACGGCACGGCCACCATCTTTCAATATCTTCAAAATAGTAGGTTTGGCGGCCTCGATCCGATTGGTATCGGCAACTTTGAAGTCGCCATCCAACGGAACATTGAAATCTACGCGAACCAAGGCCCTCTTATCTTTAAAATTAAAATCTTTAATGGTCTTCATATTGAGGTGTTTTAAAGGAATGTCAAATGTAAAGATTTCTAATGCTGGTAGCCCACTCCGGGCCGATTTATTTGTGCGAAAATTTAAAAATATCACAGCGTTGGCGATTAGGGTAAGCGTGCATTTTCGATACTGAATTTGGACGTCGTCCTAAAGCCTGCAATTTGATAGGCAACACAAGTTTTCAACAAAAAAATCTATCTTTGGCAGATGCTTTTCAAGGATATTCATGGACATGGCCATCTAAAAAACCACCTGACCACGAGTGCGGATTCCGGTCGGATCCCGCATGCCCAAATGTTCGTCGGTCCAGAGGGGTCAGGTACTTTGCCAATGGCATTGGCCTATGCCCAGTATGTTGTTTGTGGGAATTCGAATGGCGACAATATTGGCCAGCAAGAAATTTGTAATAAGAAATTCTCGGGGCTATCACATCCAGATATGCATTTTGCCTTTCCCGTTGCAAACAGCGACAAAATAAAGAGCCATGCGGTGAGTGACCACTACCTGTCGGAATGGCGCCAATTTGTAAAAGAACAACCTTATGGCAACTTATTTGACTGGTACAGGTTGATTAGTATTGAAAAAAAACAAGGTCAAATTGGGGTCGATGAAGCGCAGGATATTGTTCGGAAGCTATCCCTAAAATCTTACGAGGGCGGTTACAAGGTTATGTTGGTATGGATGGCAGAAAAGATGAACACGGCAGCCTCCAATAAACTTTTAAAGCTTATAGAGGAACCCCCACAACATACTATCTTCCTTTTAATATCCGAAGATGAGGAACAGATTTTGCAGACCATTCGTTCCCGTTGCCAAATACTACATTTTCCGCCCTTGTCTGAACAAGTTATCACTAATGCTTTGGAATCTAAAGGTTTACAAAAATTGGAGGCCATGCGCTTGGCCCAGGAATCCGATGGAAATTTAAACAAGGCCTTCGATTTGCTGAACAAAGATTCCGAAGATCTAGTGTTCGAAAAATGGTTTGTACAATGGGTTCGAAGCGCTTTTAAGGCCAAGGGTAGCAAAGCGGCGATCCATGAGCT
>JBBKWR010000427.1:0-10862 GCA_037969055.1 Flavobacteriaceae bacterium
GATAAACCTATTGTTCAGAAAGTCACCACCGCCATTGATTGCGGTATTGTGATCAACCCGGATGCGGCTACCAATTTGGCCGAAGGTGGTGTTGTTGATGGTATAGGCCATGCCATGTACGGTGCCATAACCTTTAAGGATGGGGCACCTGAACAGACCAATTTTGATAGTTATCGATTGATAAGGCATAGCGAAGCCCCAAAATCTATTGAGACCCATTTTGTGCAAAATGATATTGATCCTACAGGTCTTGGTGAACCGCCATTCCCTCCAATAATGGGAGCCCTCGCCAATGCCTTGTACAAGGCAACAGGTCAGCGCCATTATCACCAACCCTTCGTTACCGAAAAGCCTGTAGTGGGGTAACCTAAAATTAGAGAACTAGGCTAGATATAGTTCACATGGATCTTATAAAAACAACATTTGGAAGACGTGCCTTTATCAAAAGTAGCGCCTTGGCAAGTGGTGGATTGGTGCTTAGTTTCAGTTGGCTGGCCTCCTGTAAATTGACCCCAGAAGAGGTCAACAGTTTACCCAAAGAATGGTTCAAGATAAATGGTTATCTAAAGATAGGTGACAACGGCCTGGTTACTATCATGTCGCCCAATCCAGAGGGGGGCCAGAACGTAAAGACCTCGATGCCCATGATCATTGCCGATGAATTGGACATCGATTGGAAGGACGTTATTGTAGAACAGGCACCATTGGATACCGATGCGTTCGCCTTCCAATTTATTGGGGGCAGTCAGGCCATACGGCGCGGTTGGGAAGGGCTACGCATGGCAGGTGCTACTGCACGGCATATGCTTCTGGAAGCTGCTGCACAGGCATGGCAAGTACCTTTGGAAGAAATTACCACGGAGGCAGGTGTACTTAAGCACCAGGGAAGCGACCGTTCGGCGGGCTATGGGGAATTGGCCTCGGCGGCGGCCAAAATTCCAGTCCCGGATAAAGTCGAACTTAAAAACACGAACAACTTTAAGATTATAGGAACTTCACAAAAAAATGTGGACGGGCCTAAAATCGTAACCGGAAAACCCTTATTCGGCATTGACACCTACCGCGAGGGTATGCTCGTTGCGATGATTGTACATCCACCCGCCTTCGGGATGAAACTCAAATCTTTTGACGATTCCGAGGCAAGGAACATGCCGGGGATTAAGGATATTTTTACCATTAAGGTTTTTAACGACGATTACGAAAAAACCTTCTTCGATACACGTACTTTTAACGAAGTGGTGGCAATCGTGGGCGATTCGACCTGGCAAGTAATGAACGCCAAAAAAATGTTGAAGGTGGTATGCGAGCCCATCGAAAATAGCACAGCTACCAGAAGTCGATTTGGAAATACCTACCAAGAATATACCCCGGCAGGACTGGAAAGCACTACAAATCACAGGGAACAAATGGAGGCCAGGGCGGCCAAACCGGGAGAGATTCGGCGCAAAGATGGAAATCCCGATGCTGCTTTCAAAAGAGCCGTGAAGATAATCGAGCGCACCTATACCGCGCCTTTCTTGGCCCATAACTGCATGGAGCCCATGAACTTTTTTGCCCATGTTACCGATGCTAAGGCAGACCTTATCGGGCCACTTCAAAAACCGGAATTTACGGAACAGGCGCTTGCCGCACGCCTCGGTATTCCCTTGGAAAACATAGACATTCAAATGACCCGTTTGGGCGGGGGATACGGCCGCAGGTCCTATGCCCACTGGCTTATAGAGGCAGCCCTCATTTCAAAAAAGATGAAGAGCCCCATAAAGCTGGTCTATAGCCGGGAGGATGATATGACGGACGGTATCTATCGCCCAGCCTATCATGCCATATATCGGGCAGGTCTGGACGCTGATAATAATTTGATAGCTTTCCATGTAAAGGCCGGGGGAATACCCGAAAGTCCGTTGGCTGCAGATCGATTTCCTGCGGGAGCAGTCGACCATTACCTTGCAGAAGAATGGACCATTGCTACCAATCTTACCGTGGGATCCTTTCGGGCACCACGTTCCAATTTTATAGCAAGTGCAGAGCAGTCTTTTTTGGATGAAGTGGCGGAGGCCGCTGGAAAAGATCCCTTCGACTTCCGATTGGATCTCCTAGATCGGGCAGGAAAGGATCCTGTTGGAGAGAAAAATGATTACGATGCAGCACGTTATGCCGGGGTGCTTAAATTGGTAAAGGAAAAATCAAATTGGGGCAATACTGATCCTACTGTTCATCGTGGCGTATCGGCCTATTTTTGCCATAACTCCTATGCGGCACAGGTGTTGGATCTGGTCATGGAAAATGATAGGCCGGTGGTTAAAAAAGTTACTTGTGCCCTGGACTGTGGTATTGTGGTAAACCCTGACGCGGCGGTCAATATGGCCGAAGGTGGCATAGTAGATGGCATTGGAAATGCCTTCTTCGGGGAACTTACCTTTAAGGATGGGGTTCCTGAAAAAAACAACTTCGACCGGTACCGGATGATCAGGATGAGCGAAGCGCCCAAAGAAATTGATATCCATTTTGTTGAAAGTACTATGGATCCCACAGGATTGGGAGAGCCTACCTTTCCGCCCATTTTCGCAGCGGTGGCCAATGCCTTGTACCAAGCGACAGGCAAAAGACATTATCATCAGCCTTTTATTACCGAAAAACAAGAGAGGGGCTAAGAACTCTGTTCCGTGAATTCCCAGGGTCTAATGTACAGGCCTTTTGGCCAAAAACCCAGGTTGGGTACAATTAAGCCGAGCAGATATCTAATTTGCTGTTCTATCAATTTTAATTAATATATGTGTATTCATTGCTCATATTGACTACAGTTTAATAATTTCTATCAAGAATCATAATTCATTTTGCGTCCATAAATCCGTTTAAAAAAATAGAATAAGGGTATCCCTGCCAATACCGTGATCAATGCGATTGAGGATTCTTTAGGACGTTCAAGATAGGCCAAGATCAGTATAAAAAGGCTCATCAAAATATAAAACAGCTGTACCCACGGATAGCCGGGTTGTCTTATTACAGAACGCCCAGACTTCCTCAAAAGGAACACCCCGAATACCGTAAATATGGGAAAAATGCCCAATGCGAATCCCATATAGGTCAAAATTTGATCAAAGGCTCCAAAAAATACCATGATAATGGCTATCAGTGCTTGTATAAGTATCGCCTTGGTCGGAACTTTAAAAGTCGGGTGTACTTCCCCCAAAAATTTAAAAAAATACCCGTCCTTGGCCATGGCATAGTACACCCTTGGGCCAATAATGATAAATGCGCTCAAAGAGGAAAACAATGCGAATGAGATCAAAAGTGAAATAAGGGTGTCGGTTGATCTATCGAACAGATTATTTACTGCCAATCCGCCAATGGCGATAACATCATGCATAGCTGCAGGGGGAATGGCATAGATGAATAAGGCATTCAACAACAAGTATAACACCATCACGATTCCAGTGCCTAAGAGTAGGGATCGGGAGAGATTTTTTGTTGGATTTTTGATTTCTGAACCAATGTAGGTGGAAGCATTCCAACCGCTGTAGGCGAACATTATCCACATGAGTGATAAACCCACCGATTTCAAACTTCCAAATCCGGCAACCAACGTTTCGCCCTCTGTAAAATGGGATATTTTTCCGTTGCCCAAAAGGAATCCCACTAAAATCAATCCTGTGACCAGACCTATTTTTAACAAGGTGAGATAGTTTTGGACTTTCGCGCCAAAGCTGACTCCCCGAAGGTGAATGAATGAAAATACAAGAATCACCGAGATAGCCACCAACTTCTTCAAAGTGTTCTCAGGAAAATCCAAGGTTTCGGCGATACCTGGAAAAGCATGGAATAGGTAGGCACTAAAGCCAATGGCCGAAGCAGCGATCGGTGCAGAAAAACCTACGATGAAGGATACCCATCCACTGAGAAAACCGAAAATAGGATGGAATAGTTTTGAAAGGAAGGTGTATTCGCCCCCGGCATAGGGCATTGCCGCCCCCAATTCGCCATAGCTCAGCGCCCCACAAAGTGCTATTACCCCTCCAATAACCCATAAAAGGAGCATCAACAGGGGATTCCCCAAATCACCCATCAGCAGACCAGTGGTAGTAAAAATGCCTGCACCGATCATGTTGGCGATCACGATATTCGTCAGCGAAAAAAGACCCAATTTTCGGGTCAGCATATCTGATCGTTCCTTAGGCAAGTTGCTATTTTTTCTTATAACTAATGGCAAGGCCACCACCAGAGTTGTCTACCGTGGTCGTATACCCGCTTAAACCTTGAACATAATCCAAGTAGGTCCTTGTACCGGACATTCCGCGACTACTTTGACCCGCAGGTCTTACGTTATGTGCCGTAAAGCAACCCGCGCGCTCCAATTTCGGAGATATGTCTTTAAAGTAATTTGTGTACCAATCTTTGTCGGCATCGCTAAAGACGAAGTCGAACGGACCTGGCAATTCTTTGACCAATTGGTGTGCATCGGCCAAACGGGCATCAATATAATCGGACAATCCGGCATCTTGAAAATTAGAAATGGCTTCCTTGTACCGGCTTTCGTCGATTTCGATCGTAATCAACTTGCCACCGGTCTTACTAAAGGCCCAAGCGATCCAAATAGATGAGTGCCCAGTGGAAGTACCTATTTCAAGTCCCTTTTTATAGCCATTTTTTATGATGATGTCATACAATAACTTTCCATCAGAAGCGGGAACATTCATATCGCGCCAGCCTTGTTGCTTGCGCTCTAAAAAAGCCTTAACCCTTTGGTCCAAATCAGTTTGATTTGATTTTTCCTGCGACTGGGCCCAACTTCCTGTGGAAATGACCATTAGCATAACTGTGCAAATGATCCGTTGCATAAATAAGGGTGCTTTTTTCATAATATTGATTTAAAAAGTGCTACTAGTAATCAGTCCATAGGCACAGAATCCTTGACGTTACAATGGTTTAACCCGGTCAAACAAATAGCAAGATCAATGTCAAGACTATGCCACCCCCTGTAAAGTACTGCCCATTTTTAAATACGGAGGTTGTTGGCCGAAACATCCAAAACGCCGAAACCGCAAAGAAAAGTAAGGATATCCCAAAAAATATACCCAACCAAAACAAAGGGTGCCCACTGTGCATTTTGTGAATATTGTTCATATTTTCCAGAACAACGGGCAATTTTTTTTCGGTATAGGAGGCCATACCCGATATTTGATTATAGGTACCCCCTTCAAAATAAGTGACTCCCCCTTCCTCTTTATCTACGCTAAATCGACCTTTGCCCAGGGCCCTGCCTAGATCATCGGCGGCGATATTGGGTCCCAAATCTTTATCGATTTGTATTTCTTTTTTTAGGTAATCGGTATTTCTAAAGGTCAATACAATTCCGCTTATGGCATACACAACCATAATCCCGGCCAAGAAAAAGCCTAAATATCGGTGTACAACGCGGAAAGTTAGCTCGGTCTTCCTTCCCATTATCTTTAATTCGTTTTATAAATCAAACTTCCAAATCAATAAGTAACAGAATCGCTATCACATAAACAACATAAAGCACAAATAAAAGCCATCTTTTTTTAAACTTGTCCATGTTCACAATACTTATTTATCCCATCGATTTGAAAGTTCCAATCCAGATCTTTATTACTCTTGGGCCATTTCAAGATTAATGGTCATTTCCACTTCGTCGCCCAAAGTCGGGGTATCGCCTCCTACACCAAAAGCCAATCGATCTACGGTGCCCGTTAATTTTAGTCCAGCCTTTAATTTGTTGCTGCGTTGGTCCGTAATGATGCCATTTAGTTTTCCTTTTAAAGTAACTGGTTTGGTAACCCCGTGCATGGTAAGGTCACCTTTTAAGTTAAAGGTTTTTTCACCTGTTTTCTCAAAAGATGACGATTTGAATACTATGGAGGGATGTTTTTCGGCGGCAAAGAAATCGTCACTGCGTAAATGCTCGTTTCTACGGTCATTGTTGGTATTGATACTGGCAGTTTTAATGTCCACTGAAAAGATGGGTTCATTAAAAGTTTCATCAGCCATAGCATGGATGTCAAAATCACCAAAACTTCCCGTTACCTCGGAAATCATTAAATGGACGATATCAAAACTAATGCTGGAATGGGCCTTATCCGCTTTCCATGCAGATTGGGCAGTTAAGTTAAGTACTGCTAAAAAGGCTAAAATTGAAATTGTACTTTTCATACTATTGGGTTTTAATTGAGTTTATATATAACTATTGGTAAAATACTTTCTACTATCTTCTTCGTTGTCCTGAATACTGCATGGCCTCCCCTTTACCGAAACCATAACTGAACCCGAGTGCAATAAACCGACCTCTCTGCCGTCTATTGTACACCTCAAATTCCGCCTGTGCGATTTGGCTTTCATCAATCCTTGAAGCGAACAAGTCCCTAACGCTCAAATTGAGCACTGCCTTGCCATTGAGTATATTTTTACGCAGGCCGAGGTCCATATATAAGTAATCACTCATTTCACTTTGTACGGTCCGATAACTTGATCGGTAATTTCCGGTCATTTCCAAATCCATATCGGCAGGCAACTTGATCTTGCCCATAAGCTTTGATGACCATTGATCACCGTTGAAATCGAAAACGGTGTTTTCGAAGATACCCGTTCGGGCGAATTGACCATAGTTAAAATCCCCGTTCAAGGTGAGCCATTTGGCAGGACTGTATTTAGCATTGAACTCGATTCCGGTTGTCCTGTTCGTACCAATATTTTCAGGTCTGAAGGTGCTCACATTGTTTTCAAAGGTGGATACGCGCTCAATGACATCGCTTGTATAACGGTAATAGACCCCAAAGTTCAAGGAAGCTTTACCCAAAATATAGATGCTTGTAAGCTCATAGGAATCAGTAAATTCCGGCATCAGGGCTGGATTGCCCTGACGGATGCTAAAATTGTTTCGAATATTGAAAAAGGGATTCAAATCCCACATTCTCGGACGGTAGATGCGTTTTGAATAACCTGCTTGCAGGGATACTTTTTCAGTGAATTTGTAAGAAGTGTGTACGCTCGGAAAAAAGTTGGTATAGTTTTGATCGTTAGCTTCGTCGGTTGTTGCCAGTAAGGTGGTGAGATCGGTCTGCTCAAGGCGAATACCCCCCTTAACGCCCCATTTTTTGCCCTCGTATGATCCTGTACCATAAAGCCCTAGGACATTTTGGTTGTATTCAAAAACGTTGGTAAGACCCGGGTCGTTTACAAATGTTCCATCGATAAGATTATTTACCTCATAATCATTGGCAACATCATTTAAAACATATTGGGCACCTGTTTCCAGGGTCAACTCCTCCGTAAATGGATTGGTATAATCGAGTTTAAAGGTGAATACAGATTCCTTGAAATCGGTACGGGTCTTCTGTTGTGAATTGTTATCATTACCACTAATAGTCGTATTGGCAAAATCTGAGGATTGATCCTTTCCAAAAAAGTTACCCAGGGCACTAAAGAGCAAAGTATGTTCCTCATCGCCCTTAAAATCTTTTTTATACTGTAATTCGTACTGAAATTTAGGATTTTTTGCCTCCGTGACCTCGTTTCTTTCCCATTGTGAAGTAATCCCGCCGTTCGAATCGAGTGCGGTAAAATTGGAGGTCGACGGTTGGTCTTCGATTTCCATTGCAAAATTTCCGGAAAGGGTCAGTACATTGTTATCGTTGATATGATAGTCTGTCCCCAGGACAAAATTATAGTACTTCTCATTCCGATATTCCGTTCCATTACTAAGGATAATCGTATTGTTTACCAAATCAACGTTTCGCGCTTCGTTAATGTCAGGTTGCTCCCGTAATCCAACACCCAGCTGACTGAACAGGTTGAATTTTTCCGTCCTACGGTTAAGGCTGACACCTACACTATGGCTATCTGGGGCACCGGTATTTACCGAAATGGAGCCATTAAGCCCTTTACGTTCCTCCTTTTTGAGTACGATGTTGATAATTCCCGAAGTACCTTCGGCATCATATTTGGCGGAAGGGTTGGTGATTACCTCGACCCTATCGATCATATCTGCGGTAATGGTGCCAAGCGCGTTGCCCTGTTCACTAGCGATAATCGATGGTTTGCCATTGATCAAGATTTGAACCCCTTGGCTTCCCCTTAAACTTACCTGTCCTTCAATATTTACACTCACCGAGGGCACATTGTTCAATACTTCCAACGCACTGGCCCCTGTACTGGCCAAATCTTTTCCTACATTAAAAACCCGTTTGTCCAATTTAAATTCTGTTCGGGAGATTTCTCCTTGCACGACGACTTCCTGCAATTGTTCGGCATCTTCGGAGAGGGCAATTGTGCCTAAATCGATCGTAGCGGACGGGGAAGGTGGCTGCCCAAATGTTTTGGACTGGAAGCCTAAAAAACTGACCTCGATATAAAAGTTAGATGCACTGGTCTCCAAAATAAAAGTACCATCGTCCAAGGTAGTAGTACCGTCTATGGGTTTTTTGGTTTCGTTATCGGCGACCATTACAGTGGCAAAGGCAATGGGCAAGCCACCAGATTCTTCTACGACGGTTCCCTTAATCTTTACACCGTCCTGCGCCATCAAATCCATTGAACTGAAAATCAAAAAAAACAAGCCTAAAAATTTTATTAAATGTTTAAATGCTATTTTCATGATTTCTATAGGATTTTCAATATTGTTGCCCAAAGATTCTTTTTTTTAAGAAATGCCGGTAATAATTTTCTGCGAACGACAAGAACTAGATTGCCATCGACAGAAGAGGGCAAAAATGTCGTTCGGCCCGCCAAATTTGTCGATGGGGGATTTTTAAAGTTGACTAGACCATAAAAACGTAATTTTGGGCCATGGCAATTAAATTATATTGGACCAAGAGTGTTTCAGCGGAAGTATTCTTTCAGGTGCTACTGCACAGCTTGTTGTTTCTTTTCTATTCCTTTGATAAACATAACCCAGAAATTCAGGGTTTTCAAGTAGCCTTTTTTATCAGTTATGCGGTCGGGGCATTGATCATCAATTATGTTCTATTGCCCCGTTTCTTTTATCGAAAAAAATATGTTCCCTTCATTCTATTCCTTGTCTTGGTTATCGCCGCCATTATTTGTATGGAGGAGTTTGTGTTGGAACGGATCTATTTTGCCGATACCCGTGGTAAATATTTTCCGGGACTAATCTACAGTTTGTTGGATGTAATGCCGATCATCATTATCCTAACTGGATTTAAGTTCGCTTGGGATGCCTCAAAAAAACAGCGCGAAGTAGATGAACTTAGTGCGATGATCAAGGAAAGTGAACTCCAATACTTAAAATCGCAGATCAATCCGCATTTTTTGTTCAACAACCTGAACAACCTGTACTCATATGCTATCAACAATTCGCCCAAAACGCCTTCCATTATTTTGGAACTGTCTTCGGTGCTGCGCTATATGCTATATGACTGCAAGGAAGATTTTGTTCCTTTGTCGAAGGAAATCGAACATCTCAAGAACTTTACCCAACTGAGCGAATTACAGATAGAAAGCAGGGGAAAAGTAGATTTTAAGGCAGAAGATATCGAATCGGGCTACCAGATCGCACCATTGATTCTGAACGTTTTTGTGGAAAACGCCTTTAAGCACAGTTCCGCGAGTCAATCGGAAGATATTTCGATCAGGATACACATCAAATTAAAGGAAAATGGCACGTTAGAATTTGAATGTATCAATTCCTTCCGTCATGTTACGAATACCGATGACCTATCCAACGGCATCGGATTACAAAATGTAAAGAAAAGGTTGGAAATTATATATCCCAATTCGCATACACTTTCCATTCAAGAAACCGATATGTTATATTCGGTAAAGTTGAACATCGAATTGAAAAAAGGAGTTGTATGATTCGCTGCATCATTATCGAAGACCAACCACCGGCTCAGCGTGTACTGCAAAAATTTATTGGTGATATGGATGAGATGTCGTTGAAGGCTACCTTCACAGACGCGTTGCAGGCAATGGCTTATTTGAAAACAGAGCCGATCGATCTTATTTTTTTGGATATTCACTTGCCCAAGATCTCGGGCATTGATTTTTTAAAGGCCTTGCCAATCAAACCGTATGTGATTTTAACTACCGCGTTTTCGGACTATGCGTTGGAAAGCTATGAATATCAGGTGGTCGATTATTTGTTGAAACCTTTTTCGTTTGAGCGTTTCGTCAAAGCTGTCTCAAAAGTACCCGTTCCCAAAACCACAAAGGAAATAGACGGGCCCGTCAAGCAAAACCCTGCTCTCTCAGATGTACTTTTTATCAAATCGGGGTATGAACATTTAAAAATAGGGGTCAACGATATCATTTACATCCGGTCTGAAGCGGACTATACCGAAATATTCACTCCTGACAAAAAGCACCTAACTTCCCATTCGTTAAAGTATTGGCTTCATACCCTGCCGATGGGTCAATTTACACAAGTTCATAAATCATATATCGTAAACACGCTTAAGATTGTCAAAGTTTCGGGCAATAGTATTTTTTTTAACAAAGAATACTTTGTCCCAATCGGGCGTGCCTTTAAAGAGGGGTTTGTGGAACGGTATTTGAAGTAATTTCGCTAGATTTTTTTAAGGTAATATAGAATTTTGTCCCTTAATTATGTTCCAATCACGATAGCTGCTATATCATAAAATCGACTTCATCCTCAACTTGGTTGGCACCCAACTCCAAATAATCGATGCTTTTGTTCAAAGCAGACACCAATTCTTTAAAAGAAGTGGGTTTTACCAAATACAGATTGGCCCCCTTTTCCTTTAAAAGAGAAATCTTCATTTGGTCGACATATGTCGAGTAGATAATGATAGGAATTTTCGAAAGCAATGGTTCATTACGTATATCTGCCAAACACTCTTCACCGTTCATTAAGGGCATGTTCAAATCTA
>JBBKWR010000428.1:0-3824 GCA_037969055.1 Flavobacteriaceae bacterium
AAGAACGGAGGTATTGTGGCATTCGACGAATTAAAGCAGATTGAAGGGTTCCCATCCGACAAGATCGACAGAATTACGTTATATTTGTCGCTCTAAATTGCTATAATGATTGTGGATACAATGTCATCAATAAATTTCGATTATTCCGAGACCCAGCAAATGATTGCTGCTTCGGCCAAAGAATTTGCCGAGCAATATATAAGGCCCCATATAATGGAATGGGATGAAGCACAGACCTTCCCTTTGGCAGTTTTCAAAAAAGCGGGGGAAATGGGGTTTATGGGCGTTTTGATTCCAGAACAATACGGCGGGTCCGGATTGGGCTACCATGAATATATTGCCATAATTGAGGAAATATCCAAAGTTGATCCATCCATTGGACTTTCCGTCGCCGCCCACAATTCGCTTTGTTCCAACCATATTCTATCCTTTGGCAACGAACAGCAAAAACAAAAATGGTTACCCAAGTTGGCCACTGGAGAGTGGCTCGGGGCGTGGGGACTGACCGAACACAATACAGGTTCGGACGCTGGCGCCATGTCTACAACTGCTGTAAAGGAAGGTAATTCTTGGGTTTTGAACGGAGCAAAGAATTTTATAACCCATGGGAAAAGTGGCGACATAGCCGTTGTCATCGTCAGAACCGGGGAAAAAGGAGATAGTCATGGCATGACCTCCTTTGTGGTTGAACGGGGCACAAAAGGCTTTACCAGCGGTAAGAAAGAAAATAAGCTAGGGATGCGCGCCTCTGAGACAGCAGAACTGGTATTCGATAATTGTAAAATTCCAGATGGGAATCGTCTTGGGGAGATAGGTACCGGTTTTGTGCAATCTATGAAAATATTGGATGGGGGTCGCATTTCAATTGGGGCACTTTCTTTAGGCATCGCAAAGGGCGCTTATGAAGCGGCCTTAAAATATTCAAAGGAAAGGGTGCAGTTCGGAAAACCCATTAGTGAATTCCAAGGCATCTCCTTTAAATTGGCTGAAATGGCTACAGAGATTGAGGCTGCGGAACTATTAATCCACAAAGCAGGGTTTTTAAAAAATGCCGGTCGAAAAATGACAAAGTTGGGCGCCATGGCCAAAATGTACGCCTCCGAAGTATGCGTTCGCGCAGCAAACGAGGCAGTACAGATTCATGGTGGATATGGTTATACCAAAGACTTCCCAGTTGAGAAGTTTTATAGGGATTCCAAACTTTGTACCATTGGGGAAGGCACCACTGAAATCCAAAAAGTGGTCATTGCGAAAAATATTTTAAAATAATTTTAGTTTATCATATATATGGCCGTATATTTGCGGCCTTAATCATTAAAGAAAGGAGGTTGTAGCCCATGTTAATTATACCCATTAAAGAAGGAGAAAACATAGACAGAGCTTTAAAGCGCTTCAAGCGAAAGTTCGACAAGACAGGTACAATGCGGCAACTGCGCAAACGACAGCAGTTTACGAAACCTTCCGTTGAACGCAGAGCACAGATTCAAAAAGCACAATATATTCAAGGCTTAAGGGATAACGAGGATATTTAAATCCAAGGTTATCTTATATGAAAGTTTAAAATCCCATTATTTATTATGGGATTTTTTATTTCCAATACCATTCCTGCAATGTTTGTTAACTTTGTGATATGGCGTTGACCGCATTCCTTACCTATCTATCCTTGGAAAAAAAATATTCCAAGCATACCACCCTTGCTTACAAAACAGATATTGAGGCCTTCATGGCTTTCTGTTTCGAGGACTACCAAACCGAGAACATAGATACCATTCCCTATTCGGTCATTAGAAGTTGGGTCGTTAAACTAGTAGATGAAGGAATTACTAATCGCACCGTTAATCGTAAGATCGCCGCCCTCAAAGCTTATTATAAATTTTTACTTCGTATCGGGCATATTACCATCAATCCATTATCCAAGCATAAGGCGCTAAAAACTTCTAAAAAATTGGAAATCCCGTTTTCCGCAAAAGAAATGGAAACCGTGATGGCACAAATTCATTATCCCCAAGATTTTGAAGGGATACGGGATAAATTGTTGATCGAATTGTTATACGTGACCGGTATACGTCGGGCAGAACTTATTAACCTTCAACTGGGTTCCCTAGACCTACACGCAAAAACAATTAAGGTATTGGGCAAGAGAAACAAAGAGCGGATAATACCTTTATTACCATCTACCATCCCACTCTTCAATGATTACCTAGAGGCCCGCAACCTGTTGGCTCCACCTGCTGATGAGCGCCATGTATTTTTAACAAAATTGGGTAATAAAATGTATGAAACCCTTGTTTATAGAACAATAAATGGGTATTTTAGTAAGGTGTCATCGAAGGTAAAAAAGAGCCCTCATATTCTCAGGCACACGTTTGCGACACATCTGCTCAACCAAGGAGCAGATCTTAACTCGGTAAAGGAGTTGTTGGGACATTCTAGTTTGGCATCTACGCAAGTTTACACCCACAACAGCATAGCCGAATTGAAAAAGGTGCATTCCGCCGCCCATCCTAGGAGCAAGGAGTAGTTAATGAAACGATAACTAGTATAATCTTAATTAACATATAGACCTATGAAAGTTAACGCACATTCTGTAAATTTCATTGCAAACGGGAAACTCATCGATTTTATTCAGGCCCGAATGGACAAACTGGATTTATTTTATGACAAGGTCATCTGTTCCGATGTGTATTTAAAAGTTCAAAGAACCAGCGCCAAGGAAAACAAGATGGTTGAAATACAGGTGAATATTCCCAAGGATAAATATATGGTAAAAAAACAATGCCGGTCCTTTGAGGAAGCTGTAGATTCAGCTTGTAGTTCTATGGAAAGGAAGCTCATAAAAAGGAAACAAAAATTAAGACTTCATACCTAATTAAAATTTTACAAAAATTATTTTGATTAAACAAATAAATATCTACATTTGCAGTCCGTTAGAAATAGCGGACTTTTTTATGCGAAAAAAGAGGTAAATGGCCGATGTAGCTCAGCTGGCTAGAGCAGCTGATTTGTAATCAGCAGGTCGTGGGTTCGAGTCCCTCTATCGGCTCAAAAATGGGAAAAAACAGTTTTTTTCCCAAGATTTGAAATTTTTGAAAAGCCGGTGGATGCCCTGAGTTTAGACGAAGGCAGTCCCTTTAGCGGCTCAAGATGGATTTTAGGTCCATTTAATTTTGTTGCGGGGAGATACTCAAGCGGCCAACGAGGGCAGACTGTAAATCTGCTGACTACGTCTTCGCAGGTTCGAATCCTGCTCTCCCCACATAAAATTTGAGGAGATACCGTCAAAAGCTTGCTTTTGTAAGGTTGGACGAAAATTTTATGTTCGGGGTCACCCGAACAGGATGCACGACCGAAGGGATTGGGTCTGGATTTAGTTTTGGCAAATTGATATTAATTGCGGGAGTAGCTCAGTTGGTAGAGCGTCAGCCTTCCAAGCTGAATGTCGCCGGTTCGAACCCGGTCTCCCGCTCTAGATCTTTCAGAGGAAAGATTGAAAGAAGATACGTTGGAAGGGGGTTGATTTATTGATGTAAGGATGAGAAGCATGTCCTGAGTGACCGACCCGAGCGTGGCGAAGATCGGTCGTCCGCTCAAAAAATTGAAAAGACGCCATGTTTGGATTTACCATTTCAGTCGTCTTGGAAGTGTTTCGGGTCTTCAGGGATTAAACCTTGAACCTAAAATCCGCCCGATATCGGACGGACTTTGAACCTTGAACCTAAAATAAGCCGGCGTAGCTCAGGGGTAGAGCGTTTCCTTGGTAAGGAAGAGGTCATGAGTTCAAATCTCATCGTTGGCTCAATGAAATTATAATTTGAACACACTAA
>JBBKWR010000429.1:0-3522 GCA_037969055.1 Flavobacteriaceae bacterium
AACTCCCCACCATGGGCCTTTACGATATCATAGCTCATGCTCAGGCCCAGGCCCGTTCCTTCGCCAGTCGGTTTGGTGGTAAAAAAAGGCTGAAAGATCTTGTCCAATACTTTTTGGGGTATGCCATTGCCATTATCACTGACACTGATAGTGATCTGGTCCTTGTCCTTTTTGGTGGTCACCGTCACTGTAGGTTCATATTTTAAATCCTCCGAAGCCTTTGCGAAGGAGGACCTCTCATTTACTGCATAAAACGCATTGGTAATCAGATTCAAAATAACCCTTCCCATTTCCTGCGGAACAACATTGATAGTACCGATCGCAGTATCGAAATAGGTCTTCATGGTCGCATTAAAACCCTTGTCCTTGGCCCGCAGCCCGTAGTAGGCAAGGCGTAGGTATTCGTCAGCTAGGGCATTGATGTCTGTGGGTTCTTTTACTCCGCTACTGCTCCGGCTGTGCTGCAGCATGCCCTTGACGATGGCGTCGGCCCGCTTTCCATGGTGGTTGATCTTTTCCAGATTTTGTTTGATGTCGTTCATAATCGTTTTAGCTTCATCCAAATCCCCCTTTTCTATTTCCGCGTTCAATTCATCTATGAGTTCGTTGTTCACTTCCGAGAAATTATTGACGAAGTTCAAGGGGTTCTGGATCTCATGGGCGATACCTGCTGTAAGTTCTCCTAGGCTCGCCATTTTTTCGGATTGGATCAATTGGGCCTGGGTGGATTTTAGTTCTCCATAGGCTTTTTCAATCTCTTTGGCCTGCACTAGCTCTTTTTCCCTGGCGTCAGCATGCGCTTTTGCCAAGATTCTCCTTCGTTGTGTGCGGTCTACCATAAATACACCTCCTATAAATATCAAGGCGTAGGTGCCATATGCCCACCAAGTCTTCCACCAGGGTGGTGAAATTAGTATTGCTATACTTTTTTCTGACCATTCCCCTGTACTGCTATCAGCTGACTTAATACGGAAAGTATAGTTTCCTGGAGGCACTTTATAATAATTCATTTTTTCCGCCACATTGGCCAGGCGCCATTCCTGATCATAATTTTCGAGGGTGTATAAAATTTGTTTGTTCCCAGAACTGCGATAATCAATACTCGAACCACTGATAGCAAACACATTTTGGTCGTGATTTAGGAGCACCTCTTTTGCTGAAATAATGGGTTCCCTTAAGGCGCCATTATTTTCTGGCGCTATTGACTTGCCGTTGAGCCACAAATCGGTAAAATAAATATTTGAGTTCCCTGAAGGGGGTTTAATTTTGTTGGGATAAAAATCATAATAGCCATTAAAGGTGCCAAAAAGCAATTTGCCATCCTGTAGTTTATGCACTGCGCCGTTCAATAGCGTATTTCCAATTACACCGTTTTCCTTTCCATATAGAATAAGATTGTCCCGTGCTTGGTTTAACCTATAAATTCCTAAAGGCGTGCCCATCCAAAGATTATCCAGGTCATCACCAATAATTGAATATATGGAGGTATTAATATTTATGCCTTTATTTTGATCCACTATAGCGGTAAAACTATCCGATTCCCTTTCATAGCTGTATAGCCCATTTTGAGTGCCGACCCAAATAATGCCATCGGAATCTCTATAAATAGCTAGAATAGTTAAACCTTTCAGGTAATGGGTAAATCTTCCGGTTGCCTTGTTCAATCTATCTAATCCGCCATTATTGGTTAGCCCGATCCAAAGATAGTTCGTCGGGTCGTCCTCTAGAATTTTCATCACAAAATTCCCATTTATACTACCCGAATCGGCTGGGTTATTCCAATACAGTGTAAATTTTTCCCTGCTTCTATTCAAACAAAATAAGCCCCCCCCAAGAGTGCCGATCCATAAATTTAATTCCTTATCCTCAATAATATCAGTTATAAAATAATTGCCAATACTGAGACTATCGTTCGAAACATTTTGGTAACGGGTAAACAATCCTTTGACAGGATCATACCGGTTAAGACCAGAGGCAGTGCCAATCCATAGAAATCCCTGATTGTCCTTAAAAATACTTCCAACACTATTGTTGCTAAGACTATTTGGACTCAAGGGATTATTTACAAACTCGCGGGTAGCTCCGGTTTTAAGATTTTGACGTTGCAATCCACTTTCGGAGCCCACCCAGGAAATAGAGTCTGATTCTTGAAAATAATCATACACAAAATTATATCCAAGAGTTAGCGGAATATTAGTGTTGTTAAGGTCGATCTTATACAAATTGACCTCATTTTGGGCGCTAAGCCATACAAGACCGTCAGGGGATGCAAGTATGCACCATCCTGAATTATCAAGAAACTGGCCTGAATTATCCGCATCATTGCCAAAATGGGCCAATTTTTTGGTTACAAGATTGTACCGGTTTACCCCACTTGACTCAGAACCAATCCATAAATTTGCATCCACGTCTTCAGTAATAAAAGTAATATGGCTAAAGACGCTATTAACAGGTGGACCGCTTAACTGATCTGGTTTGGTCGGATCATACAAGTGTCGTGTAAACTTTCCTGTTTTTCGATCCATACTATGTAGGCCATCACCATTTGTTCCAATCCAGAAATTGCCCCTGCTGTCCTCAAAAATCGCTCGAACTTTATCGCTACTAAGACTATGCGGATCCAAAGGGTCGTGCAGGAACCGTGTAAATGTGCCAGTATCCCTATCAAATCGATTTAGGCCTCCTTCGTCTACATTATCGAACGCAAACCCCGTCCCCACCCAAAGCGTGCCCTCATGGTCTTCATAAATCGCCCTAACCATGTTACAACTCAGACTGGTCGGGTTATCGGGATCATTATTGTAATGCGTGAATGTGCCTGTTTCTTCATCCAAAAGGTCCAGTCCATCATTTGTGCCTATCCAAATATTGCCAAGATGATCAACAATTACAGTTGATACAAAATCATTGCCCAAGCTCTTTGGATCGTTCGGGTCATGGTCATAATGTGTAAAGGTGTTGGTTTCAGGGTCGAATTTGTCAAGCCCTTGGCCATAAAAACCAATCCAGATACTACCTGTAGCCTCTATAAAAAAACATTCTGGGTAATAGCCTCCCAAGGAATTTGGGTTATTGGGATCATGCTGGTACCTGATCATTTGACTACCATCATATCGGATGATGCATCGGTTGTCTTGATCGGAGAGCCACATAAACCCATGCTTGTCCTTGGCCAGGGCATTTATCTTGCCTAAGGTCAGGCCATTGGATCCTTCAATTTTGGTGAATTTAAGTTGTTCGGTCTGGGAAATACCAAAATTGGAAAAACATAAGGTAAATACAAGAAGATAGCATAACTTATATTTCATAAAGGTTGTCGATATCATGTATGTTATGTCCATATCAATCTTGTGGAATTTTTATGATAAATTCAGTTCCTGCACCTTCTTTGGTCTCAACCTTTAACTCCCCACCATGGGCCTTTACGATATCATAGCTCATGCTCAGGCCCAGGCCCGTTCCTTCGCCAGTCGGTTTGGTGGTAAAAAAAGGCTGAAAGATCTTGTCCAATACTTTTTGGGG
>JBBKWR010000430.1:0-3653 GCA_037969055.1 Flavobacteriaceae bacterium
TTCATCTGATAGGTACTCTCTTCTAAACCTATCGATGCATATTCGCATCCACAAGTTTCAAGTTGTTTGTTGGACTTATCCATGCCACCCAGGGCCTTATAGGTGTAGTATCTGACCAAATTGAGATCTGATTGGGATATGGCGGCTTCTGTCTGTGTTCTAACATAATTAATGTTAGATGCTGCATACTGACAAGCATCGTTCATTTTGAACGATGTAAAAATGAGAAAAATGATAACGTAGCTACTGATCCGTAACGTTCTCATAGCATTGCATTTAGATTAGTAAAATTTGGGCGTTTTACAGTGTAAAGTTAGGTATAGTGAAGCGTCGGAACCTTGTTTTTTCGATACATGGTACCCTCTTTCGGTTAAAATGGTTAAAGTGAATGAAACGGATGTTCAACAGTTATTTTTTTTAACATTTCGCACTGTTCATCGATAAAATATTTTATATTCCCCTTATGGATATGGTTACAATTGCAGATTATAAGATCGAAAAGGGAGTAACCCTTTCCGAAAATCCTACTTATGAGGATTTTGGTTTTACCGACAACGCGCTTGAAAAGGATTTAAAAAAAATTCGAAGGGCCCTGGGAGAATTCCAGGATATTCTTTATGCCCATGGTAAGTATAGTGTGCTCATATGTATTCAAGGGATGGATACTTCTGGGAAGGACAGCCTCATTCGCGAAGTTTTTAAGGATTGCAATGTGAGCGGGGTAGAGGTGCATAGCTTTAAGGTCCCCACAGAGCTCGAATTAGAGCATGATTATCTTTGGCGCCATTACATTGCGCTTCCTGGAAAAGGTAAGTTTGGGATATTCAATAGGACCCATTATGAAAATGTATTGGTCACCAAGGTACATCCCGAGTATATACTGGGGGAACACATTCCGGGAATACACCAGGTTGAAGATATTGATCAGGAGTTCTGGGACAAACGCTTTGAACAGATCATTAATTTTGAAAGGCATCTTACAGAAAATGGGACCTTGATTTTTAAGTTTTTTTTGCACTTATCAAAGGAGGAACAGCGACAGCGTTTGTTGCGAAGACTTAAACTTAGGGCAAAACATTGGAAATTTTCAGCAGGAGACCTAAAGGAGCGCCGATTATGGGACAACTATCAAAAATGTTATGAAGAGGCTATCAACCGAACTACAAAACCCAACTCGCCATGGTACGTGATCCCGGCGGATAACAAAAAGGGGGCCCGTGTCATCTTTGCCTCACTACTGTTGCAGGAACTCTCAAAATATAAGGATATAAAAGAGCCAGAAATGGATGATACCATAAAATCGAACTTGAAGAGCTACAAAGCGCAATTGGAAAAGGAAAATAAATGAAGAAAATATTGGTATTATGTGTGTTGATCGGTTCGCAGGTATTTGCACAATCGGAGGATGAAAAACAGCTTCGAGCAATTTATGATGCGGCACTTACACAAGGGAAGGCCTATGGCTGGTTAAATCATCTCTCCAACCAAATCGGGGGTAGACTCTCCGGTTCAGTGGAAGCGGAACAGGCAATTATCTATGTGAAATCCCGGTTGGATTCTTTAGGGTTGGACCGTGTTTGGCTCCAACCAGTTATGGTACCCAAATGGGTGCGGGGGGTGCCCGAGTACGCATACCTCGAGACAAGTCCCGGTATTTCCAGTACGCTTGCCATTTGCGCCCTTGGCGGTTCAGTTCCTACGCCACTTGGAGGGTTGAAGGCTGGCGTAATCGAAGTTAAAAGTTTTGATGATCTGAAGACCTTGGGAAAAGAAAAAGTAAGTGGAAAAATAGTTTTCTTCAACCGGTCTATGGATGCCACCAAGATCAACACCTTTGAGGCCTATTCTGGTGCCGTCGACCAACGTTACTCAGGCGCTGCCGAAGCCGTTAAATATGGCGCGGTCGGCGTCATCGTGCGATCTCTGAATCTTAAGCGTGACGATTTGCCCCATACTGGCTCAATGAGTTATGGAGACCTTCCCGATTCACAAAAGATTCCCGCTGCCGCCATCAGTACACAGGGCGCTGAATTGTTGACCACAACCTTACAACTAAACGCCAATACACAATTGTACTTTAAACAGAATTGCAAAACATTTGCGGATGTACCGTCCTTCAATGTAATCGGAGAAATAAAGGGCAGTACCCATCCAGATGAAGTAATGTTAGTCGGCGGCCATTTGGATTCATGGGATCTGGGTGATGGTTCCCAGGATGATGGGGCAGGATGCGTACAGGGCATGGAGGTATTGCGATTACTAAAATTGGTGGGCTACAGACCCTTAAGGACCATTCGGGTAGTGCTCTTTATGAATGAGGAAAATGGTCTGCGCGGCGGTAATAAGTACGCCGAAGAGGCCAAAGCCAAGAAAGAAAATCATGTCTTTGCCTTGGAAAGCGATGCTGGGGGTTTCTCGCCAAGAGGGTTTGCCTTCGACTGCTCCGATGCAAACTATAACAAGGCACTGGCCTGGAAGCAGCTCTTTGAGCCTTATTTAATCCATAGCTTCACCAAGGGGGGCGTGGGTTCGGATATTGGTCCCTTGAAAGGGGATGGCATTGTGTTGTCGGGCCTTATTCCAGATTCCCAAAGATATTTTGACTATCATCATGCCGCAAGCGATACTTTCGGGCATGTCAATAAAAGGGAGCTTGAGCTAGGAGCCGCCGCAATGTCGAGTTTGGTATATTTATTTGATAAATATGGGGTTTCCCCTGATTGATGTAATTGTAGATTTTCGACATATTAACCATCATGCACAGATCGGGGCCATCTTTTCCAAAAATTCCTAGATCTTGAGTTTCTATTCCACGGACAAAAATTGTTACCTTTGCCCCTTACTAAAAAAAGCAATATGCAAGACGGTATTTACGCAAAGTTTAATACATCAAAAGGAGAAATTTTAGTCAAACTGACACATGATAAGACTCCGGGAACAGTGGGAAATTTTGTTGCTTTGGCAGAGGGCAGTAAAAAGAACACGGCAAAAGCTGAGGGTAGTCCTTATTATAATGGCTTAAAGTTCCATCGCGTTATTCCCAATTTTATGGTTCAGGGAGGTTGTCCACTTGGAACGGGAACAGGGGATCCAGGCTATAAATTCGATGATGAATTCCATCCCGAATTGGTACACGATGCTCCTGGTGTCCTTTCAATGGCCAATGCAGGGCCGGGCACCAATGGTAGCCAATTTTTTATCACCCACTTGGCGACACCTTGGTTAGACAATAAACATACCGTTTTCGGTCATGTCGTAACCGGTCAAGATGTGGTCGATGCGATACAACAGGGAGATGCGCTTACAACCCTTGAAATTGTAAGAATGGGGACAGCTGCAAAAAATTGGGATGCCATGGAAGCCTTTAAAAATTTGGAGGCATCCAAGGCGAACAGTTCTGCTGATGCTAAAGCGAAACAGGCCGCAGAAATGGATAAGGTGGCAGCTGGATTTGAGCAAACAAAAAGCGGACTCCGATATAAAATAATTCAAAAAGGAAATGGTGCCAAGGCTGAAAAAGGCAAAGGCGTTTCGGTTCATTACGAGGGGTCGCTCTTGAATGGCCAAGTGTTCGATTCTTCTTACCCTCGTAAGCAGCCCATAGATTTTCAACTGGGTGTGGGTCAGGTAATCCCGGGATGGGATGAAGGTAT
>JBBKWR010000431.1:0-4013 GCA_037969055.1 Flavobacteriaceae bacterium
TTCATGATCTTATCGTCATCATCCAAATGGGCCATCATATTCAAATATTTTGCTTTCCCATACCTTTTAATAATAAGGTCTCGTTTATCGGTCCGTTGGAAATAGTGGCTCATTCCCAAGGAATCGGCTTCCGGGTGAAACTGGACCCCAAATATTTCTTTGCTGAACCGAATCGCCATTACCGCCCTTTCCAGGGGCACATGATCTCGAACCTTTTCCCTGCACAATACCTTTCCTTCCAACGTGTCCAACTTCCATTCCTTAGGTCCCACAACTTGGTAATCCCTAGAATCAACGGCATAAAAAGGGTTATCGAGGCCCTCGAAAAGGGTCTCCATTTCTCCACTTTTCGTCTTATAAATGGGAAATATACCGAAGGAAGTTGACCTGCGTTTGGTCACTTTTGCCAAATCCCAATGTACGCAAGCCAATTGAAACGAGTGGCAAATGAGGAAAAGGTGCTTCTTGTTCGGCTTGGACAGGTTATGGTGCAAAATTTCGTCCAAGAATTTAAAATACCCTTCTTCCCAAGTTGCTCCCAAAATCATCGGGGAGCCCGGGCCCCCTGAGGAAATAAAAATGTCGTAGTCCTGCAAGTCAGGGAGTTCGCCTTTGGTACGGACATCAAAAATGTCAAAATCACCGTTCACCCCGTCCCCGGACAAAAAATCGGTCACCAATAACTGAATGCAGCGCATCCCCTCATTGGGATGACCGGCGTTCATATCCAAAACCGCTATCTTGTAATTGCGTTGCATCCCTTTAATTTAAAGCAATTTATTCTTGAAGTGATTGCCCGATTGCTTATTGTCATAATCCTTTGGCAGTTTCCGAGATTACGTATTTAACCACCTCCTTGAGGTCTTTGGTTTCTTCATAAACTTTCAGTTGCCTGTCGGCGCCGGAACCTTGTTGCAGCATTTGGTGTACAAAGTTGACCTCGGTACGGCACCCCAGTTCATCGACCACATCATCTATGAATTCCAATAGTTCTTGTATCAATAGGGCAAAGGGTACTTCTTCCTCTTTGCCAAAATCTATCAATTTTGCTTCCATGCCCCAACGTGCGGCCCGCCATTTGTTCTCATTGATCAAAATCCGCCTATAGCCCCTAAAACTTTGGTTCTTTTGGTGAAGTTTGCTCAATTTGGCGATTACACATTGCATTAAGGCCGCGATGCAGACCACCTCATCCACGGTCATGACCATGTCGCAGACCCTGAATTCAACCGTAGGGTAAAAGGGATGCAGGCGAATATCCCACCAAATTTTCTTGCCATTGTCGATACAATTTGTCTTTACCAACAATTCGACAAATTTGTCGTACTCCCCTACACTTGCAAAATAAGGGGGTATTCCGGTCCTGGGAAATTTATCGAAAATCTTGGACCGAAATGATTTAAACCCGGTTTCACGACCTTCCCAAAAAGGTGAATTTGTGGAAAGGGCATACAGGTGGGGCAAAAAATAACGGGCAACATTCATAATTTCGAGGCCCTCTTCCCGATTTGGGATGCCCACGTGCACATGCATACCAAAAATGAGGTTGGAGCGTGCCACGTCCTTCATCTCCTGGATCAACTGGTCATAACGCGGGTTGGGGGTGATCAATTGCTCACTCCAATGGGAAAAAGGGTGTGTCCCGGCCGCAGCTACCTGTAGGTCTTCTTTGGCGGCAAGTTTAAATATCTCTTGCCTTAAATACGAAACCTCATCCCTGGCCTGCTGGATGTTCTCGCAAACATTGGTCCCCATTTCAACCACCGACTGGTGCATCTCTTCTTTGATACGTTCCTTGAGTATTACTTTACCCCCGTCGATGATCTTCGACATTTGCGAATGCAACGTAAACGTGTCGGGGTCAATAATCTGAAATTCTTCCTCTATTCCCAGCGTGAATCTGTGCATATTGATCTATTCGAATGTTGAGAAGTAAATTACTTCGTCTTTTTAGTGGCGGTTTTAGGTTTGGCCTTTGACTTGTTCGCCAACCCCCCTTTCGCAGGCTCGCGCTTAACTACGGTCTTATCGGCCTTCGCTTTTTTGGCAGTAATACCCCCTTTGGAGGGCTCTTTTTTAAGAAGCGTTGTTTTGGGTTCGGTTGCTTTTCGTTTCTTAATAGGGGCTTTCTTGGTTTTCACCACGATCTTGGTCGTTTTCTTTTTGGTTTGGGCTGCTGATGTTGCAGTAGCTTCCTTTACAAAAGTTCCCCAAGAGGTATTGTTTTTGTTTTCTTTGTGGGCATTTGCTTTTTCAATCGCATATTTGGCAGAATGTTCAACGATCCAATCAAAATTGGCCTGCCCAACGGAATTGATGTCGGCATCTGGGGCGGGGTTACAAAAATCGATGGCATAGGGCACCCCGTTTCTGATGGCAAACTCTACCGTATTAAAATCATAGCCCAATGCCCTGTTGAGCCGCAGCGTATAATCGTTGATGGTCTTCATCAACTTTTTGTGTTCTTCCCCTTTGGTCTTGGGTTCTGTGGCATATCTTAAATGGGGCTCATTCCTCGGTTCATAGGGCATGATATGCACATATTTTTGTCCTAGGCAATAGACACGGTAATAATCATCAAAAATAATCTCTTCCTGAAGCATCATTACCAATTGTCCCGTCTCGCCATATTTATGGAAAAGATCATCCGCGCTATCAACGCGATAAACACTTTTCCAGCCTCCCCCGGAATGTGGTTTCATATAGGCAGGGAATCCAATATAGTTGAAAATATAATCCCAATCGAGTGGTGCTTTTAAATTTCTGAACGATTTCTCCGTGGTGTCGTCCGGCCGATCTTTCGAAGGCAATAAAATTGTCTTGGGTACGGGGACGCCCAATTCCAAAGAAAGACAATTATTGAAAAATTTCTCGTCTGCGCTCCACCAAAACGGATTATTGATCACCGCCGTCCCCTTCAATGCCGCATTTTTCAGATACGCCCTATAAAATGGTACTTCTTGGGAAATTCGGTCTATGATCACATCATAGCCATAATCGATGCCCTGTTGCACCTTATCAATGCTAACGGCCTCTGCGACCACCGCGCCTTTTCCCAATTCGTTTACCTTTTCAATAAATGCCCAAGGGAAGGTGTCTTCCATCCCAAATAAAATTCCTACTTTTTTTGCCATGATATTATAATATGGTTATTTGTTCTTTCTAAATTATAGATACTTGTTGATATACTCTGGGAAAACCATTTTCCAAAGTGGCCAATCGTGATCGATCCACTTTCTTTCGTCGTACCAATATGGAATGCCTTTCGCTTCTAAAATACCGGCCATGTGCTTGTTCTTCGGCTGGCAACTGTCCCAATCAGAGGTGCTCAGCACAATATGCATATGGTGGTATTTCCACCCTTCCTCATTTTGCATATATTCATCCGGGCAATTTAAATAGATGCGTAAATCGTCGGATAATGGAGCAAAATTACGAATATTAAAAACCCCACTCATTGAAAACAAATGGGAGATCAGGTCTGGATATCGAAAAGCCGTGTTCGCCGCATGGAAACCTCCAAAACTTACGCCCGCTACTGCCAGTCTATGGGTGTTACATTCGTTCTGGATGTAAGGAATCAATTCCTCTTTAAGAAATTGCATGTAGTGTTCATAGTTGTGTATTTTCACTTCCGACGACATCCCATCGCTATAAAATGATAGCATATCCAAAGTCTCGACATTGTATAGTTTAATACGCCCTTCTTCCACAAATTGCATCACGGAGCCACTAAGGCCAAAATCTGTATTTTGGGTGTAGGCCCCTCCTGAAGATGGAAACATCAAAACAGGCTGGCCCCAATGACCGGTTACCTCAAGATTGATATTGCGCCCCAAGATATTTGAATAATAGGGTATATGTTGTACGGTTGCCATAAACTACAATATAGACTAATTATGGTTAAATATCAATCCTTTAAAGTGTGCAAAAATAATTTATTTCCCCATCGATTATACTAATATTTTTAGGAATCGTTATACTTGCACACCCAAGTAAAATTTCATGCGGTT
>JBBKWR010000432.1:0-5080 GCA_037969055.1 Flavobacteriaceae bacterium
TACATTCCGATGGCCGTGGCCGTTTCATTTTGAGGGGTAATATTACTGATCCAAGCTTTGGCGATTCCTTCATTCGTAGCCGCATAAATTCCATATAGAAAAAATAAGCCTGCCAGCATAAAGGGCTGTGAGGCAAGACCCATCCCCATATAAACGATTACAAATAATGAAAGTCCGATCATGAACATTTTTCGCAAACCAATTTTATCGGCAATGGCCCCCACTGGATAAGAAAAAAGCGCATATATAAGATTATAAAAAATGTATACGCCAATCACTAGCGAATCATTGAGTCCGGCTTCCTTCGCTTTTAACAATAAAAAGATGTCCGAACTATTGATCAATGCGAACGCCAAAAGGCCAATAACTAGCCTGCGGTAATTTTGGGAGCTACCCTTCCAATAGCTCAAAAATGAAAAAATAGGCACCCGATCCCGCTCCTTGTCTACCACTTTATTTTTGTCTTTTAACAAGGTGGTCGCGAATACCGCCATGACCCCCGGTATAAAGGCAATAAAGAACAATGTTCTGTAGTTATCTGGATAAAAATAAAGGTATATTAAGGCCAGTGTAGGCCCAATAACAGCTCCCAATGTATCCATTGATCGGTGCAGGCCAAATATCCTACCCTTGGTCTTAGGCGTGGCCTCATCCGATAGCAGGGCATCCCTGGCCCCAGTTCGAATGCCTTTTCCGAGTCGATCGGTGGTCCTTGCTAAAAAAATCCAAAGGGGATACACGAAAAGCCCCATCATTGGTTTGGAAATGGCACTTAAAGCGTATCCCAATTGTACAAAGGGCACCCTCTTTCCAGAAACATCGGATCGTTTGCCAAAATACCCTTTGCTCAATCCTGCGGTGGCCTCGGCAATGCCTTCCAGTAGGCCGATCAGCACTACCGAAAAACCAATGCTCTTCAAATATATGGGCAGTATGGGATAGAGCATTTCGCTGGCCATATCCGTAAACAAGCTAACGAGGGACAACGTCCAAACCGTGCGAGAGATGGATTTCAATTTTTGTTGTTTTTAAAATATAGACGTAATAGGTTATTCTAAAAGCAAATCTAAGTTTTAGAACGACATGCAATTGGCCCTCTTAAAGATAATTTTATAGGCCCATGTTATAATTGTTATAAAAAAATCAGTGACCTGATTTAGGTCATTTTGTGCTGGATGATCCCCACCTATTTTTGGTTGAGTTATTGTTCAACCTAAAATACAATGTTATGTCACTCGTAAAATTTAAAAGAAGAAGACCTTTCGGAAATTTCATGACCCAAAATTTTTTTAATATGGGTGATTTTTTCGACAATCGCACCTGGGTAAGGGATTTATCGCCAGATCGTTTTTGGAATGGTAAAACGGCAGAACCTGCCCTAAATATCAAAGAAACCGATGATCATTTTGAAATTGAGCTCGCCGCCCCTGGATTTGCCAAGAAAGATTTTGGAATTACCATCGAGCAAGGCTGTCTAAACATTACTGCAGAAAAATCGACCTCAGCCGAGGACAAAGCGGAAAACTATACCCGTCGGGAATTTAGTTACAGCAGCTTTGAAAGATCGTTGCAGTTGCCCGATAGCGTAAAGCAGGAAGAAATCAAAGCCAAGTACAACGATGGTATACTCAGTTTTAAGCTGACCAAAAAAGAAGGGTCCAAAAAAAGACCTCCCAAGGTTATCGAAATAGCTTAACGCTATTGATAATTGCCAATTTTTGCAAAATGCCCTCCTGCCAAAACCTTATAGCGTCCATGTGAAATAGGTTGGTTTAGAGGGCATTTAGTTACGTGGTCGAAATTAGAAAAGTGCTATATATGAAGTTGACTGTGCTAAATCTAGTTGTCCAAGGGGGACCTAATCATTAATTGATCACACCTTGCCTTTTTCAAGGGTGGATATCGAGGGTGTCTCAAGTTTTTTATGAGACGCTAAGATTTCCTTGGTGGAGGCATAGCCATAATTAAAGATCTCATCGACCTTATTCGTTGAAAAAATATTATAATCACCCATTTTATCCGGACGGATCAAAATATCACAGTCCTCAAATTTTGCCATCGATTCATTAGCCATTTTTATATGGTAGGCCCGCTCCATGATGTTATAGGAATGTTTAAAATCTTCGATTTTTGCCTTCTCAAACGGGTTGACATAAACGCCCACTATGCGATCGCAGTACATTTTTATCAGATCCACTGGGAAATTGTTGAGCGTTCCCCCATCTATATAATACCCAGAATTGATTTTCACGGGTGCAAATATTCCGGGAATTGAAGCGGATGCCAAAACCGGTCTTATAAGTTCCCCTCGATGGAACACTTTAAGGGTTCCATCCAACAAATTGGTGGCCGTAACAAACAGCGGTCTTTTCAATGTTTCAAAATTATCCAAGGGCAGATAGGATTTCAGCCGATCGTAGAATTTCATTGCATCTACGAAGCCCGGTTGTCTTCTAGCATAATTGTCAATTGAAAATATCTCAACGGTCTTGAAAAAATCCAGTATTTCTTCCCATCTACATCCTCCCGCATATAATGCGCCGACAATGGCACCAGAACTTGTCCCTGCAATATGCGACGGATATATATCAAATTCTTCAAGGGCTTTAATGGCCCCGATATGCGCTATACCCCTTACCCCGCCTCCTGATAACACCAAACCTATATTCATAATTACACTTTATAAGATCCAAAAATATTTGATCGCCAATTGTTATTAAATGATATGTGTCATATCGGTGTGCTTTACCGCAATAACGATGACCAAAATCATTTTTAAGGATGCCCCACAATAGTACATTTATGATATAAAATTTAAATAAGTGTCGGGAAGCAGTAAATAATTGCAAAAGATTGAAATAGGATGACAAGATAAACCATTCTCAGTTTTATCGGAGTTCGTATACGCGCTATTGGCATCAAGGTTTGAAAATTATAGCGGACGCTAGGAAGATCTTGTATACCGTCTAACATTAAATAAATGGAACATGAAAAAAATATTGCTAATTGAGGATGATAAAGACGTACGTGAGAATACTGCTGAAATATTGACATTTGCCAACTACACTGTTACCACAGCAGAAAACGGTGTGATCGGTATTGAAAAAGCAACAAAGTACTTACCGGATATCATCATCTGCGATATCATGATGCCGGGTTTGAATGGTTATTCGGTGCTGCAGCACCTAAACCAAAATCCCAAAACGGCCAGCATCCCATTTATTTTTATGACCGCCAAAACGGACAAAGCCGATAGGCGCATGGGCATGAACTTGGGGGCAGATGATTACCTGACCAAGCCCTTTGAAGAAGAAGAGCTGTTGCAAGCAATAAGCTGCCGACTAAAAAAATATAATTTTCTAAAAAAAGAAATCGCCAAAAACTTGGAGGGTATCAGCAACTTCATGGAAGAAGCTTCCGAATATTTGGATCTGGAGAGCCTATCCCGTGATCAAGGCCTTAAAAAGTACCCCAAAAAGGAAATACTTTTTTGGGAAGGCGACGCTGCGAATACGCTATTTTTTATAGAAAATGGAACCATTAAAACCTACAAGAGTACCGAGTCTGGAAAGGATTTTGTCACAGGCCTTTTCAACGGGGGCAATTTTGTGGGTCAGTTGTCATTATTGAGCAAAACGGGCACTTATGTAGAAACGGCGGTAGTATTGGAAGATGCGGAAGTGTATGCCATTCCCAAGGATGTATTTACCAAGCTGCTTTATGGAAATCCCCTGGTTTCCGAAAAGTTCATCGAGATGATCTCCAACAACCTTAAAGATGTACAAGAGCATTTGGTAGCTATGGCTTTCTCCTCAGTGCGCCAAAGGGCCGCCAAGGCATTATTGGAACTGCACGACAAAGGCATGATCCAGGATAGCGCCGACAGCGGGATCGGCATTGCACGGGAAGATTTTGCAGGGATGATCGGTACCGCCACCGAAACTGCCATTCGCACGCTTTCCGAATTTAAGGAGGAAGGATTGATCGGCACCGAAAGGGGACGCAGGATCATACTTCTGAACAAAGAAGAGTTACAAAGCGTAGCAGATTTCAAATAATACAGAAAATCAATGGATTTGATTAGGCCGCTCTTGCTTTCGAAATAGGCGCGAAAGCCTCTGGATGGAATAAGTCAACACCATTTGTTGTAAAGAAAAGCCCAACCCGCCCATTAAGCGTTTTGGGTACAAATCTGACTTGGCCCTATGTAGATTGTACTTTAGACCCTCTACGTGAATTTCCTTCTGTAGCCTTAGTATCCTAAGGCGCTCATCAATTTCTTCAAAGGAGCTGTACCGTTGCATCATAATTCATCAAAATAAAATTCGGAGAACTTTCTGAGCAAGGGAGCGTTTAACCTTTCCCTAAGTAGATAGCAAATAAAGCCGAGCAATACATAAAACGACCCTACGATCAAAAATCCGTAGAATATGTTGTCCAGCGCCTGTCCTATGCCATAGGAGGCCGCTAACGAGAGGACAAATAGCGCCAATAGCGCTACGGCGCCCACCAACAAGGTCTGGGCGATGGATGTTATTGCCTTCATAGACACTTTAAAAGCCTTAAGTTTAAGGTGCTCTTCACTACTTTGCAGATAAGACCTCATATCGGCGTTTGCTTCCATGAGGTCCCTACTTAATTCTTCAAAAGCCATTTGCAGCTATTTTTGTAATTGTGCATTCTTCTTTTTGAGCTCTTCAAGTTTTTTTTCCAAAGTCTCAATAAGGTCGTCTGCTTTATAACTCATGGTAGCGATGGCCTCATCCAATTTGCGATCAATGACACTCTTCTTTTCATTCATCGTTTTGGTAAGCTCATCTTTTGCATGAGAAAGGCGTTCGGCAAGGTCATGACTAGTATCCTGTACTTTGTGCTTTATTTTGTCCCTTGTTTCAGATCCCTTATCGGGGGCGTACAGAATTCCGATTCCAGCGCCAATTGCAGCTCCTGTCAATAAAGCCAACAAGATGTTTCCACTATCGTTTTGCATGATTTTAAATCTTTGGGTTAATAAATGATTATGAAGGCTAAAGTAGGTTGATGAAACAAGAATTCATATGACGGATGTCAGTCATTTACA
>JBBKWR010000433.1:0-3034 GCA_037969055.1 Flavobacteriaceae bacterium
GCGCTATCAAGGTTGTACCCAAAAGCACTGCTATCAGAAGCTTTTAGTAGTGGAAAACCAGTAACAACGAACGCAAAGCCCACTCCCCTCCTTCTCCGCCTGCTGCGGATACGGGGAAACGCCACTTCGTTGCCTAAAGTTGGAGTTCTTTGCGGTAAGTCTGCTCCTACTAATTGCCGGGCAAGCGAATAATAGATTTTTATGGTTTCCTATGAAGTTTTTCAAAATTACGCTTCTATAGCGCGGTTAAATTGCATATCTGTGCAATTTAGTTAGTTTTATAGGACAATCCGTACCCAACCAACCAACACCCATGATCAACATTTTCAGAAAGATTCGAAAACAGCTGGCCAACGAGAACCAATTTCAAAAATACTTTCGTTACGCGTTCGGGGAAGTGACCTTGATCATGATAGGGATTTTTATGGCCCTACAACTGCAGAACTGGAACGAAAAACGCAAACAGCATAATGAGTTCAAGGTAATTTTGGAGCAATTGTACAATGCCATCATTTACGATGTCGACAAGTTCAAGAACCAAATGGATTTTATGTCGTACCAAATTGAAAATATGGACTTTATCCTACAACATCCAGATTCCATTCCTAAAAAAGACTTGCCCTATGCCCTGTACAATCTCGGGTTTGATAATTTTAAATCGTACCAATCCGACGCCTTCTTTTTTGTGGACGACCTGCATTCCGATTATGCCAATCTGGAACAGAACGAGTTGGTCAAACAAATTACCGGCTACCTTAATAAGATCAAAAATTCGCCCACCAATATTTATGACATCAATAATGATATGTTTTCCGCCTTTTTAATTTCCGAAGGCATTGCCTATCCCGAAATGAACAGGGAGGATCTTAACGAAGGATGGATCACCAGCGATTCGCTTTATTACCCTGAAAAAGAATTGGAAAAATTGCAGCAGGATCTAAAAACAAACAGGTACCAAACCACTCTAAAAACCTATCGCAGTCAGAAAGTACTCTATAAACGGGGGGCACAGGTCAAATATCACGATGGCATTTCCATTCTTGAACTCATCAAAAGGTACTATCCAGAAGTCCGGGTCATTTATGAAGATGTGGGCATCATCGGAACCGCCCTGCAAGGCTATGACGATGTTGGCGGCCGATCGACGCCCATGCGCCGTACCGATGCCAAAAAGGGTATATGGGAAACAGAATTGGTCTTAAAAGAAGGTACCGTGAAGTTCCGGTGCAACGACAGTTGGCTGCGCAATTGGGGAGGGAATTTTGGGGAAGTACAGTTTCCTAAGGGAAGTGCGACCCCAGATGGCAATAATATTCCTGTTCCGGCAGGGAAATACCATGTTAAACTCAACTTGAGCGATTTTACCTATGAGTTTACTAGAATAGTGGGCGATTAATTATTATCATTTGTTGTACTAGGTATTCCGGAAAATAAGAGATTGGCAAAAGCAAAACATTGGTTACATGCCTAAAACCCTTAGCTCTGATGCACTATTAAGTTCATTTTTTTTTGCTTGCCCAAAAATAAACGAACCAAAAAAAAAGGGCACTTTTTACAAGGTATTTTTGCCTATGCAAAATCATCGATCTTTCCTAAATTGGCTCCAAGGCTTCGCCAATTCTTAACGGAAGCATCTCCTATACTGCGGAAAAAGATTACCCGTCAATCACGCATCTAATTTTTTCCATCTAAATAATCTTATGACCCAAATGTTATGATCTTGAGGCTATAAATATCATACCATTTAAATGACCGTAGCTAATTTATTTCCACCTAGATGTAGTAGTGAGTATCAAATCGAAAACTACTAAGTGGATCAGTTGCGCCATAAAATCTACGGTCGGTTCTCCTCGTTGGATCAGAATCAAAACGCTGCACACCGCGAATACTACGATGCACACCACCAACGGCTGGGCCCACATAAAGTCCATTGGACTGACCAACCCCTGGAGCACTCGTAGTTATTTCGAATGGCTCTCTAATATTCATGCGCCAAGCATCGGCAATAACTAATTGGTGACTACCTTTAGCAACTACTGCTTTCGATAATCCGTCCCATGCAGAACGGTCAGTATCTATTCTACCATTTCGATATGGGTACAACTCCTCATCAACTGCAGTTCGCCAACGCTCATAAAGAGAACGAGCCAGTGAACCGGTATCTCCTCTTCCATCAATTTCATATGCCGCAACGTGTATCTCCAGATAACGGAGTGGGTGGGCCCCGTCATCCTCATTAACCGTAATTTTTATCGGTTCGTTAAAACTATGATCTTCTCCAGAATCTACACCAGTATTTACCCGTGTATAAAAACGACGAAATTCATCATATTGTTGGTAAGAGTTAATGCTGAAGGCAGCCAAACAAAAAGCGATTTCATTCGATCCAACATCACGTTTTCCAGTTTCATCCGTACAGTGAAATCCCGTAACCTCAATACTAGCCATATTCTATCAATTTTTGTAATAAGCCCACGAAATTTACAGTATTTAGATTTTAATCTAGCTTACACAATCAGGGCACAGATGATCCAATTAATTTTATACGGCCTAATTTCTTGGTATTCTAAAATTAAGCCAACATCCAACAATATAAGAATTTTTTTTTGCCTGAAAAAAAACAACAAAAAATAATAGTTACCTATCTAAGACTAACTTTCTTCGCTCCTATTTTTATAAATTATCAATTCGTGGAAGGCTTTATATGTTGTTGGAAAATCTAAGTATTCTCAATGCCGATCCAGTTCATGGGCCGAAAGCAACAAATTTTTTTACTGCAAAGTTTATCTAAGACAAACATTAAATATTTGGTTCACCTCCTTCCTATATATTTCATCTGACCTATAGGAACAATATTAAAGAAAGGTGCTGTTTTATTAGGTTTTCTGCAAAAAAAGAGTAGATTATAGGAAAGGAATATTAACTAAAATAAATATATGAGGCAACTTAAGATCACCAAACAAATTACAAACAGAGATACCAAATCCTTAGAAAAGTACTTTCAAGAAATATCAAAAATTGATTTGATTACCGC
>JBBKWR010000434.1:0-4027 GCA_037969055.1 Flavobacteriaceae bacterium
TTTGTATGACATCGCCCCAAATAACTGCTTTCATACCGCCCTGAAAAGAATAGATCATGGTAATGACCCCTATGATCAGGATGGATATCCAAAAATCGATTTGAACCGTTGCCTGTAGGATCAGTGCCATGGTATACACCATAACTCACGTGGCTGCCGATCGGCTTATTTGAAAAACAAAGCTTATCAACAATCTGGAAGACGCATCGAACCGCTTTTCCAAATACTCATAAACACTTACAATACCCGAATTGTACAACGTGGGGATAATGGTGATCAATAAAAAAGCCATGGCAAGGGGCACTCCGAATTCGTAGGTCAGCCATTGCAGACCACCGCCTTCTTTGAGTCCTACAAAAGCCGGAGCCGAAATAAAACTTATGGCAGATAATTGGATAGCCCTATCGGGTCAGATAGCATTAGATGCTTTTGCCAATTTTATGAATAGGATGAAAAAACCTTTGCTTGCGGAACTGAAGTATCACCGCTCGCCACTTTGCTTTATCGACATGTCCCTGTTGATCGGGACATAGAACGGATCTGTATCCTTGGCGGCACCGATCACGCCGTCGATTTCCCGTTGTAGGTAATTTAAGTGTGCTATGGTCAAACGATCGGTGATCACCGGAATGGTTCCCTTAATATTACTCTGCAATCGCAATAGGTTGTCCAGGGCCAAGGAACGCACATCGGTATGGGCCGTATATCCTTCGGACAATTTGGCCAAAATACCCTCCACCAGGCCTTCGGCCTCATTGGGCTTATACAGGGCAATCATATTGGATACATAGGATTTTTGCATTTTCCTTTGATAGGCATTGGTCTGATAAAAAACGTTCATATTGCCCCATACCAATTTACGAATGTCATCCAAGTATTCTTCTGGGGCATATGTATCGGCGTCGCTGTTGCGTTCTGCGATAAATGTCATTCGGCTCAGCCTACTGCCGCCCAATAGGTTCATCATTACACTTTCCATGGTTTTGATTACCAACTCCTTTGACTGGGGCGATTCGATCGCATTTAGAATGTCGTTGCGCAATAACCATTTGGGTTCATGAAAAATATGTCGGTTTAAGAAAGCTAGCGCTTGCTTTTGTGTCTCTTTTGGCACGGGTTGATATACCTCCCCCTCTTCAGAAACCGTTTTTGGGGTCACATAAATGCCCCCCACATTCTTAGTGACGTGAAAGATATAGTCACTGTACTGTTTTACCAGATCGGTATATACCTGGTCCAGATTTTTGTAATCATCGCTGTTTTTTCCCTTGGTCCATTTTCTTAAAAATGGGGTAATGCGTTGTAGGTTCATTATGCCATAGCTACTCGCCTCCATGGCATTGTCACCCAAGTCTTCTGTTTGAGATCTTGGGTCAAAATCACGGCCCTCCCCGCCGAACCAAAGCCGTGGGTTGCTGGAAATACTATCAACGACCATTTCGGCCAGGAATTCTTTTTCTTCTTCTGGGGAAGATCCATCTGCGTATCGGGCATACCCCCACTGGATGGCCCATTTGTCATACTCCCCGATCCTGGGAAGCAAATCCCTTGTTGGGATACTGTCTTCGGGTTGGGCCACATAATTGAACCGCGCATAATCCATGATCGAGCTGGTATACCCATTTTTTTGCAGCCATTCACGATCCCTTAATTTTTCGACCGGCGTGGCGTAGCTCGCGCCCATATTATGACGTAGCCCCAAGGTATGGCCTACTTCATGGGCACAAACAAAACGAATAAGTTCTCCCATTAATTTAGGTTCAAAGTCCATCTGCTGGGCCCGATTGTCAACCGCTCCCGCTTGGACCATGTACCAATTGTGCAACAGGGTCATCAAGTTGTGGTACCAACCGATATGACTTTCTAAAATTTCTCCGCTCCTGGGGTCGACAATGTTGGGCCCATAGGCATTTTTGGATGGGGATGCAAAATAGCGTAGCACCGAGAATCGGGAATCCTCCAAGCTCATGGTAGCATCTTCCTCTGGCCATTCCAAGCCGATAATGGCATCCTTAAATCCTGCCTGTTCAAATGCTACTCGCCAATCGTTGATGCCCTGGATCAAATAAGGCCTCCATATTTTTGGAGTCGCGGGATCAATATAATAGACAATTGGCTTTTTGGGCACTACCAGTTCGCCGTTCTTCCACTTCTCCACATCCTCTGGTTTGGGTTCCAAGCGCCACCGATGTATATAAGTGTTGCGGTCTACCTGTTGTTGATCGTCGCCGTAGTGGAGGTATGAACTCCCAAAATATCCTACTCTGGCGTCGAAAAAGCGTTTCCGCATCGGTTCTTTAGGAAGTAGCACGAAAGAATTATTGATTTCCAAAGTCACCATCCCTGCCAATACCGCGGCGGGCAATTGGTCGACGGGCCTATCCTTGCTAGGCTTGGCCTTATAGGTTTTAACGGTTTTAATTTCGGTATTGATGGGAAATGTATTGATCTCTTTGATATAGGACTTGTCTTTTTCGAGGGAGGTGAGCTTAAAAGCATCCTTTTGGTTTGCATCCAACGCCAACAAGGGATTCTCACCATTGAGAAATTCGGTCACGTCGATTAGGAAAGTCATTTTTTTATCATCCGTGGCTTTTATATCGAAGGCTTCCAAAATTGGAGTGATGTTCGAGTTGTTGACCGCTTTTGAAATGGCATCTTCCTCATTGGCAGTACTCACCAAGGTAGAAATCCTTAAAAAGATGTTGTTGTTGGGGCCTTTTTCAAAGATGATGGTGTTCTCCCCAATTTTTTCACCCCCGTAATTACCGGCTCCCGAAGGGGTTTTTATAAAGCGGGTAACCACTAGGATTTCCCGATTCAATAAACTGTCGGGCAGCTCGAAGTAAAACTTGCTCCCCACTTGATGTACCTCAAAAAGTCCAGCTTGGCTAATGGCATCTTTCGTAATAAAACGCTCGTAGCTTTTCGGAACGGCAACCACGGAATTTTCAGCATCGGCTTTTTGCGATGACTTCTTTCCAATACCCAATGAACCACAGGAGGTGGTCATAAGAACCAACAGTATACATATAATAGATCGACCCATATGAAGCGAACGTATCAATTATAGATTTAGTATGAAGTTGGTTGGGTCGGACAACGCTTTTAACAGAAGGCGGGGCAACTATACTTTTTTCATTTAAAAGCTGAAAATAAAGCTTGGGCCAAAATCGATTCCGTCGCGGCAAAAATATAAATTATTGGCGAGCTATACCCATTTAATAACATAAAATCAACATTATCAACCAAATAATGATGAATTGAAAAAGGTCACAACTACTACATTGTCAATATATTTTACAGAAAAACATCTTTTAAAGTTCCCCTCATGGTCTGCCTTCGCAGCGTTATTCAGAGGTTAGCCCAAAATTGCCGCGCAACATCTCGATAACATTTATCAACGACCTGATATTGTGATAATTGACTTTCCAAATATGGGCCTTGGCGTCGTTTTTGGCACTGGGGTTGGTATCCAAACCTTCATGGTACCATCCGCCATTTTCATGGTCTACCATATACTTATTGATATACTCCCATTGTTTCTCGAAAAGTGCCCAATAGCGCGAATCTTCCGGATATAATTTTGATAGGAGCAAAAGTGAATTCAGGCCTTCCGCCTCTGTCCACCATACTTTTGCCCTATTTACAAGGGTACATACGTTAGGTTCGTAATAATATCCGGCATCATAGAACCCACCATGTTGTGCATCCCAACCATTTGCAATGGCATGGTCGACCATTTTTTTTGCCTTGCTATAGGTCAAGGTATCATTTTTTATGCCCAGGACATGGGAAGCGTCCAAGAGCAAATAAGCGGTCTCAACATCATGCCCGAAGGACACATGATCGAGCCAAAAATTTTGCTTGCTATAGGTTTCCGAAGAGTCTTTTAGGGAAACTGGGGTCCAGTTCCTTTGCAAATGCAGCGAAAGGGTTCCTTTTTCAGTGGTTATGGTATCGCGGACCAATACCAATAATTCTTCCAAACGTTCTCTTAGCAATGGGTCTGGCCAAACTTCGTAAA
>JBBKWR010000435.1:0-3296 GCA_037969055.1 Flavobacteriaceae bacterium
GAGCAATATAAACTGGTTCGAGCCACTTAAGGCATCATCGCCAAAAACAAAAACATTATAGGCCAACATACAAACCAATATGCCTACCGGCAATAGGGCCTCCCAGATGTTCAGTTCAACGTTTTCAACAATATTTTCGTCTTGGGGCTCTGAAGGGTGGATGTCTTGACTTTGCATTGGTGCGGTTCGGTTACCCAGTAATATTACAATTTTGGAAATTGTTCTGCAACTATCATATACTAGATTTAACCGAAATAAGCATGCCTTTTTCCTTAAGAATTCCGATTTGTAGCATACAGGCTTTCATGGTTTCATAGGTGCGGTGTATATCGTTATCGAGTCCTATGGATAATCGGATCAATCCATCGCCTAAGCCCATTTGTCGTTGTTCTTCCAACGGAATTTCAGAAGAAGTAGAGGTGCCCGGGGCGCTGAAAAGGGTTTTGTAAAATCCAAGGCTCACCGCCAGATAGCCCAATTTTTTATCCTGCATCATTTTCATTAGTGCATTTGCGTTTTCCAATGATCCTGCATCTAAGGTCATCAAACCACCAAATCCGTATTCTTGGTTCATCTGCTTCTTTAAAACCTCATGTCCAGGATGACTCTTTAGACCGGGATATACTACTTTCAGTCCGTCCTTTTGAAAATTCTGGGCCAAATAAAGTGCATTTTCGCTGTGCTTTTTCATACGAAGGTGCAAAGTGCGGATATTCTTCAAGATGGATGCCGCACGTAAACTGTCCAACGTGCTACCCAATAGCATTCCCGAACCATTGTTCACATCCTTTAGTGCCAAACAAAAATCCGTTGTACCACATACGGCGCCGGCTACACAATCGCTCGAACCATTTATAAATTTGGTGAGGCTGTGAATCACTATGTCCGCGCCCAGCAGCTTAGGGGCGATCGACAAGGGTGAAAAGGTATTATCAACGACCAGTGGGATACTATATTTTTTTGCCAATTTTGCAAGTGCCTTTATATCTGCAACCTCCAATAATGGGTTGCTAATGCTTTCGCAATAGATCAATTTTGTTTTTGGCGTTATTGTCCTCTCAACGGCAGTTAGCTCAGTGGTATCAACAAAAGAGGTTTTGATGACGAATTTTTTCAGGTAATTTTTCATAAAGGCATAGGAGCCACCATAGATCGTTCTACTGCTTACAATATGGTCGCCCGCATTGCACAATTGTAAGATTACCGACGTGATCGCGCCCATACCACTAGCATATACATTGGCAGATTCCGTCCCTTCGATTGCAGCCAAGGCTTCCCCTAAATAAAGGTTTGAAGGCGATGAATGCCTACTATAGAGGTAGCATCCTTCTGTATTTCCCTCACAAGTATCGAACATCGTTTTTGCCGATAAAAAGGTATAGGCGGAAGAATCTGAAATGGAAGGATTGACTCCCCCGTATTCCCCAAAATATTGAAGGTCTTGAATATTATTTGCGGCATTATGATCCATAGGTATCAGTTTTGTAGGAGGTAAAATTATCGCTCATTAGATTAAAAAACAACAATAAATCTAATAAATAGAAAATAAAACTATATTTGTTAACATATATAGATTAATAAACTATTAAATTAAAGTATGTTCAACAAATAATGAAAAATTGTCATGTCAAAACTTGATGCAGTCGATGTAAGCTTATTGACCCTATTGCAAGCCGATAGTAATAAGACGACCAAAGAATACGCCCATCAATTGAATCTTTCCACCACGGCTGTTTATGAGCGGATTAAACGGTTGGAAAAAACAGGGGTGATCACCAAGTATGTTGCTTTGGTAGACAAGAAAAAAGTGGGCAAATCTTTCATTGTGCTTTGTCACGTTAAACTGGTGCAGCATACGAAGGAATTTGTCCTTCAATTTGAAAGCGAAGTACTAAAATTGGAGGCGGTGGTGGAGTGCTACCATATCAGCGGAGATTCCGACTATATATTAAAAATATATGTAAGTGATATGGAAGATTACCGTGACTTTATGATGACCAAGCTCACCGCCTTAAAACATATTGGAAGTACGCGCAGTTCGTTTATAATTAGCGAGGTAAAACATAGTTCCGCCATATGTTTGGACTGAGGTCACAGGGGCCTAAAATAATGTTAAACCAAACGGTTTATGTAGATTTAATAGCTACATTATAATTCTAAAATAATGGGTAATGAATAGAAATCAATTTTTGAAGACCGCCGGTAGCGGAGGATTACTGTTGGTAGCTGTTCCTGTCTTTGCGGCAAAATCTCAGGACGAACCGCAATTGGACAAAAAAGTGGTGCAGGAATTTGTGGGGGCTTCCCATGGAAAGATGGATATAGTCGTTCCATTATTGGAAGAGTATCCAACCCTGTTGAACGCTGCACACGACTGGAAATTTGGTGACTTCGAAACCGGTTTGGGGGCGGCCACCCACGTTGGGCATAAGGAGTTGGTACGGCACTTTTTGGACAAAGGGGCACAGGCCAACATTTTCACGGCGTGCTTGTTTGGTAAAATGGAAATTGTTAAACCGATGCTCACCGCTTTCCCGAACACCTTGCATGCCAAAGGGCCGCATGGTTACACCTTGTTGCACCATGCGGAAAAAGGTGGCGAAGAAGCCTTAGAGGTCAAAGAATATTTGATCTCATTAGGGGCCAAAGAATCCATTGTGGCCCTCTATTAAAGGTTTGATATTAATTATGTAAAATATTATGGCCAAAGGAATATTGTGGGGCGTATTGGCCACGGTAATTGGGGAAATTGCGCTGGTTTTGCTGACCACCCTAGCACAAGAGGTTTTATTTGGCGGCATTAGTTATAATACCTCCTCCAATTTTGATATTATTTTTGGGGGATTGGCCACTTTTATCGCTGCCGTCCTAGCGGGCGTTATAACTTCCAAAATCGCTGGCCATTCCACTTATTGGCCACACATCATCATTAGCTTCCTGATAACTGCAGAAACCATATACCTTATTGCTTCGGACCAAACGAACGATCCCATTTGGTCGGATGCCCTTGCAGGGCTCACGTTGATATTAGGCATATGGCTCGGACGTTTTTTGGTGATACAGTACTGTAAGTCCATTGCATAGCGTTTTCTTTCTGGGCCCGACTCCCTTTGTCCAACAATAAAACATTCGTACTTTTGAACTGGATTTCGTCATCACAAATCCGATAAATTATTCCGCATTAACAAAAATCAAACTATGACCCAATACGATGTAGCCATAATTGGCTCCGGCCCAGGGGGCTACGTTGCTGCCATTCGATGCGCACAATTAGGGATGAAAACCGCTATTATTGA
>JBBKWR010000436.1:0-4858 GCA_037969055.1 Flavobacteriaceae bacterium
GAACGTAGAAATGAGTACCTGAAATTTAAAAAATCATCAAATAAAAAAAATCGATTAGCTTTGAATTAATTAACTAAATACTCTCTAAGGAAAAGTCCAAATTAAGTTGAAGACGTACAATAGCACATTAATCTCTTAGATTTTTTATTTCTATTTCATCAGGAAAAATCCTCTTCATTGTTTTTTCATATAAAGCTTTTCCTTCGTCTTTAGGACTGTAAAACTGTAATAGCAAAAGACTCTCTCTTCCACCCCCACTTTCACTTTGCGACCAAAAGTTGAACTCATGACGAGTGGGATTTGTTCGTGTAGCATCAGGATTTATTCCATTAATCCCTAATCCAGCATCTATTGGATTTTTTAAGTGACGGTCCATTAAGCCCCGGTTTAGAAAAATATTCACATAGGCCCCGTCTTCCCCATCAACTTTTGTATTCCTGAATATATCTACATCATTTCCAACTAATCCAAGACCTTTGTCAATGGCTGAATTTCCTTTTCTTATATTCACTTTTACAATATCGTTTATTTGAACTTTGGATTAACACAGTTCGATATTGACATTAGCATTTTATTCCATAGCCATTTGCCAAATTACACTAATAACTTGGAGTAAATTGCCAACTAATAACAAGATAAATCCGTAAGGACCAATTTTTTTAAACTTTTTGGGCCTAGATTCCCAATCAACAATTGCTCGTGCATCGTCAATAATTGTAGCTTGAATTATAGATAGTAATGCAAATGGAATTGCAAGGCCAACCAATACTTCTGAATTAAATAGGAATCCGATTAATGTTAATCCGATGAAGGGAAAAATTACTAGTAACATATTTATCAATCTCTTTTTGGCCCATTGTGAGAAGTTATCGATTTTCTTTACAATGTTTTTTACTCTTTTCTTTCCAAATGCTTCCAAAGCTAATATGAAAGCACCAATTACTTCGAATATAATCCCACTAATTATTAAAGTATGAGGTGTGAACGCTTCCATCTTTTTTTAGACTTTATTAGCCCCTATGCAGGTAATCCTTGATATTAATTAATTTAAAATTTTAATCTCTATCAGTCCCCCATCAAATAAATCTATTGTTAACAATTGATTTTCTTCATAGTCAGGATTATCATTAGCCAAGGTTTTGACCTTTATTTTTTCGAGGCGATTGGTTTCATATAGCTTTTTGACCAGAAGTGCTTTAAATGGCGCTTGAAGTCTTATTATGTGTAACTCCGCTATACCTTCTTCAGCATTTCTTAGCACTTCCCGAAGTTTTTTGATTTTAACTTCCATATTGATCCTTTATTTGAACTTTGGTTTCAGTTTAGTTCTTTGTTGTGTTTAGTCATTTTTCGCTTCTTAAGAAAGAATGAGGAAGTATAGAAAAAAAATTTATCTACAATGTTGTGCGAAAAGAATTAGTCACCGTAATGTCTGAAAATTAATTTGTCTTTGGCGCAGGGTTGATTTGAAATGATCGGGGTTTTGATTCCATGTCCTTTAAGAAGGACCGAAATAATTCTTTGTGCTTTTCGGCATCGCCTGCAAAGTCATCAATGATCATACGCATTTGAGTATGTCTCCCTTCTCCGGCTTTTAAATTTTCACCGAACAAAGACAAATAGAGGCTACGATGTCCGGCCACGTCATCATTTTCAGCATCTCCTTTATAAGTAGCCCCTACTGCATAAACATCTTCCGGGCGTCCCATAAGTATGGCATCTACTTTATTTTTACTGAAGAAAGCGAGAGGCATTGCGTATCGCCTACCTATTGCCATCCTCCAAAACCAGCGTCCTTTCTGGTGACGACCATCGGTTAGCAGGTTCGCACCTGCTTCGTCGCGAGGAAAGAAGGGCCAGATTCCATGGATCATCGGTTGAACTACCAGCCGGATTTGTTCCGCTTCAATCGCACCAAACTCTTCCTTGGCCACGTAAACACCAGAATCAAATCCGGGTGCCATATAGGCCGATAACAGGATTTCGAATCCCGGATAGTTGGTAAGTGTTTCTACCCACATATCCATATCAATGATGTTCGGTTGCCTAAATGTAAATTTGACTTTCACTTTTACCTGTCTCCGAATTGTTGGCATCCATGTAAAAGTGATACCGTCTTCTGTTGGTTCTAATAAGGGTTCTTCAACGCGCAATTCGGTGAGGTATCCGCCCTCGATCAGTACTCGGAAAAAATTCAACATACCTGTTCCAGCCATGCGGTCTCCATCAGGACTAATCTTCAGACCTGTTGGTTTATGTATCACGTTACCAAAATGATGGCTTTTACCATGCTCCTTATTTATGTCACAATTAAGAGTACCTGAGATACGTTCCAAAGAAAACTCCAACTCCTTTTTTTCTGGATTCCAAGTGCAAATTGACTGACTTTTAAGGTTTAATGAAACAATTAGCAAAAGAGCTAACAAGATTTGGCCTCTATTTATTTTGTAGTAAATCATACCTAATTATTTTTTTTCAAAATATTCTGACTTTTATGCAGTCCGACGGATAGGGTCTGCTTAATTCCTCAAATGAAATGTAAGTTTCCCTTTAATTCGTAGTTTATACAGGTTAATTAAAATTTCATTTTAATTTCTATAAATGATCGTTTATATGAACTTTAAATTACTTCAAAATACACCATTTGCCAACAACAATTAAGCTTTACTTTTGTTCAAAAATATTTTGTACAAGATAGTACAACACCAATCTCCAGATCTTGTTGTGAAATTGAAACAACACCAAAAGAGAAACCATAAAAAAACCCTTCCAAAAAAAGGAAAGGGTTTATTAAGTTTAAAAATAGGATGGTCTACCATTTACCCATCATCACCCGCGTACCGGATCGCACCAAATGTGATACGCCGTTGGTATCCAAAAATTCTTTCCAAGCTTTGTCATTTGTCGCTTTCTCGGCATCGGTCCTCATGGCATTGGCTCCTCCAAGAGCCCCTTTAAAGTCGCTAAAACCATTGATTACCCAGCGATTTTCACCATCGGGAGAGACCCCAGAAGTAAAATTACCCATCATGTTCAGCGTGCCAGCAACATGATTCGCGCTTGCATATTTGTTAAATGCTTTGTCCCAAGTTGCGCCATCCTCCACGTGTACAATAAAATACTTTTGCACCGGGTAATCTTTGTCGAGGTCACCATTATGCGACTCCCGTGTACCCGTACGTGCATTGAAACCGTCCTTGATGTGCTGGTTCAACTGGGTCAAGAACAATTTCCATGTATCGCCCCCATCCCTACCATACATGGCACCCAAGGCATCCAAAGTTCCCGAAAAACCAATGGAGTGTGTAAAATTATTGCCGCTGTCGTTAAAATGATTTTCCCACAAGCTTACCGTAACCCCTTCCTGTTTATTGGCCGTAAAGTAATCGCTCATCAATTTATGCACCGTCTCCACTTCTTGAGGAGCTACGATAACATTATAATGCGTCCAGTAGGCCTCTTGTGCGCTGAGCGTAAAGGCCATAAAAATCAACATGCAAAAAAATACTTTTTTCATTGGTTTGTTATTTATTGGTTAATATTGTAAGTTATTATTTATTAACGACTTATCACTTGTTTTGCCTGTTTAATTATTGTAAGTTTTTCCCCTAGCAGAAAGGTAGGACGCAGGGGCTTTCTAAGCATTCCTGCGTCGTTTCGATAAACTTCAATGCCTATTCCATCACGTTCGACATCACTTGCGATAACTACTCTATCATTCTCATTTATTGATTCCAAGGTGTATGCGTCATAGGCCATTACATCAAAGACTTTTGACTGTCCTGTTTTCAACCATCTTTTATAGATTAACTTTCCGTTCATATATACATAAAGCTCATCATCTTTGGTCTCTTTTGTAAATGCCATCTTATCGTTTATTTGAACTTTCGCAAGGGTTTGGATTAAATGTTTGCTCATACAAAATATAAGCTACATCTCTTCTGTGCGATCTGTGGCAATAGCCGGGGCCAGTGAAAAACCTGATATTTCACTTCTTAAATCGCTTGTCATGTCTATAGCAAGTGATTCCAAAGCTGGTTTTAACTGTTTTTCATTTCGAGCTCCAATGATTGGGCATGTAATTGAATCATGGCCGTTCACCCAAGCAATGGCCAAACTCACAGGGTCGAAATTGTTTTCTCTGGCAAATTTCAAAAACTTTTTAACGGCAAGCTCATTAACTTCATTGAGGTATCGTTTTTGGTACATATCGCCCATTTTTCCGGATCTTTCAAATCTTCCTTCTGAAGGCTTTGTCTTAAGGTATTTACCCGTTAACATTCCCCCGGCCAAAGGGCTATAGGGCACAACTCCCAGCCTTTCGCCATGTGCCATGGGCAAAATCTCCGACTCGCATTGTCGTTTAAGTAAATTGTACATGGGCTGAATACAAGTTATTGGGTCATAATTAAATTGAGTGGTAAGCGCCCGCGCCTTCATTACCTGCCAAGCGGAAAAATTGCTTAACCCTATATATAGCACCTTGCCCTGTCGTAAAAAATCATTGAGCGTGGATAAACTTTCTTCCAACGGAGTTTCCTTGTCGAAACTATGTAGGTAAAACACATCGATATAATGTGTGTTAAGCCGCTTCAAGCTTTTTTCAAGTTCTCTTGTTAGGTGTAACCTACTTAGGCCTTTGTCATTAATGGCCTCGCCTGTTGGAAAAAAAGCCTTTGTTGCTAGAACTACCTGATCCCTATGTTCATGAACCAATTTTCCAAGTATTCTCTCAGATTCGCCTTTGGCATAGACATTTGCACAATCAAAAAAATTGATTCCTTTGTCCCGGGATAATGCATATAGCTTCTTGCACATATCCATATCCGCACCATCGCCAAAGGTCATTGTACCCAGG
>JBBKWR010000437.1:0-6147 GCA_037969055.1 Flavobacteriaceae bacterium
TTTTTGGTGGGTTTCGGAACCCGGTATGCTGGTGGATGTACTTCTGGCCATGCCATAACCGGCCTAAGTAATTTACAATTGCCCTCATTGATCGCCGTCATCGGCTTTTTTATTGGCGGCTTGATCATGACACACCTTTTGCTTCCCATTATTTTTGGGTAAGTTCTCCTTCGCCTGCGGCCCTGCCTACCATGCCTTCGGCAGGTAAACCGGCAGGCAAGTTCGGAGGATAAAACAGTGAGCAGTAAGCAGTAAGCAGTAAGCAGTAAGCAGTAAGCAGTAAGCAGTAAGCGAAAATAAAATTAACGACATTATACTAGTAACAAATGAAGGTATTAAAATTCTTATTGGTCGGTATCTTTTTCGGAATCGTCCTGGTTAAGTCCGAGGCCGTTTCCTGGTATCGAATTTTTGAAATGTTCAAGTTCCAATCGTTCCATATGTATGGTATCATTGGATCTGCGGTGCTACTCGGCGCCCTGGGGGTTTGGGCTTTTAAGAAATTCAACATAAAGAGTATTGAGGGTAATGCAATTCATTTACCTCCCAAGGAGCGTAGCTTCCCCCGTTATATTTTGGGAGGTATTATTTTTGGGCTGGGCTGGGGATTGGCAGGTGCATGTCCTGGACCCATGTATATACTTCTAGGCACGGGCACCCTTAGTATGCTGATCGTAATCGCTGCCGCAGTTCTTGGGACCTTTGTATACGGCCTTCTACGTAATCAATTGCCACATTGATTAAAAATACAATTTTAACTAAGTCAGTCCAATGCAGCCAAGTAAATGGGTATTTACAGTGCGCACGATACGACCTCGTTGAAATGGCTTCGATTCCCTAGGTTTCTAAGATTCTATTAGTTTTGGGGAAGAATTGGATGCTATACTCCATATTCGGAGGTTGCCTTTAAACAATTTCAGCACTCAACCCTGCTTGGAGCAATCTACTGCAGCGAGGTTTGAGGTCATCATACTCCCCTGTTTTTACAATGCATTTCCCATTGTGATGTACAATGAGCGAGCATTGTTGGGCCTGCTCTGGCGTGTGTTCACACACATCGATCAGCGTTTCGATCACATGGTCGAAGGTATTCACCTCATCGTTAAAAAGGACAATTTCGTTGTGCTTGAGCGTTTCATCTTCCACCAGCAGCGATTCCTGAAGTTTTTCTTTGCTTCCCATAGACATCAATTTTTGGTCAGACATCTTTTCGATAGGCTAAATATAATCCTCTGAAATGAAAATTAATACCTTTTCATGCACATTTAACAATATTACACACTGTGGCTAAATGTCAATAATGTACTTCTTAGGACAATACGTACTTTACGGATACCCAGTCATTTCGTTGCATTTTTTTATTAAAAGTAAGTCCAGATTCCTCGCATTTTGCAGAAATTATAGCCAAATCCGGATCATAAAATCCGCTTACAAACAGGAGTCCGTTTGTATTTAAAAATCGGGTATAAATGGGAATGTCCTTTAGCAGGATATTGCGGTTGATATTGGCGAGAATAATATCGTAATTGGTTTCTTTCAAGAGGTGAACATCCCCTTCCATTACATGAACATGCGTGCAATTATTGCGCTCCATATTTTCGATGGCATTCAAATAGCACCAATGATCGATATCTATCGCATCAATTCGGTCGGCACCTTTCATTGCCGCCAATATGGCCAGGACACCTGTGCCACTGCCCATGTCCAAGACCGATTTCCCATTAAAATCATGCTCTAAAATATGCTGGAGCATCATGTGGGTCGTTTCGTGATGGCCAGTACCGAAACTCATTTTGGGCATGATCACAATATCAAACCGCACCTTGGGAACGGCATGGAAAGGTGCACGAACCACACATTGGCCGTCGATCTGGATCGGCTCGAAACTCGCTTCCCAAGTTGCATTCCAATTCTGTTGTTCTAATGCTGTTCGGACATATTGGATCGTAAATTTTGGATTGGAAAGGATAGCTATTCCATCCAACATTCCATTGCGCCAATCTTTTTTTTGAATATAGGCCAAGAGACCATTTTCCTGCTCTACAAAACTCTCAAAACCCGCCTCTCCCAATTCAGCGATCAAGATATCCGAAGCTGGTTGTAAAGGCTTTATGTTGAAGGCGTACTCGAAGTATATCGTTTCGGTCATTGATAGGTTCGTCAAAAACTTAATGCATGTTCTCCTTCGCTTAAAGCAATAACTAGATGGCCTTTATGATGGCTACAAAATCATCGACGACCAAGGAAGCGCCACCGATCAATCCCCCGTCGACGTCGGGTTTGGAAAATATCTCTTTTGCGTTAGCAGGTTTTACACTTCCGCCATAAAGTATGGATACCTTGTTTGCCACAGAGGCGTCATAAGCACCAGTAATGGTCTTTCGGATAAAGGCATGCATTTCCTGGGCCTGTTCAGGTGAGGCAGTCTCTCCAGTACCGATGGCCCATACTGGCTCATAGGCCAACACTATATTACCCCATGCTGGGGCTTTTAATGAAAAGAGGCCATTTTTTAATTGACTTTCGATCACTGAGAAATGATTTCCTGACTTGCGATCCGCCAATTCTTCACCAAAGCAGAAAACGATGCGCATGTTCTTGGCCAAAGCGGCCTCGACTTTTTTGGCCAAAAATTCGTCGTCCTCCCCAAAGTATGCCCTTCGTTCGGAATGGCCAATAATAACCGTTCCCACGCCTATATCCAGCAACATACCAGCCGAAATCTCCCCTGTATAAGCACCATTTTCAGCATAGTGCATGTTCTGTGCAATCACCTCAATGGAGGAAGCCTCCAACTGCTTGACAGCGGCGGCCAAATTTACAAAGGTGGGGGCCACCATTACGTCTGCCAGGGATTCGGGCAATTTGGCGGAAAGTTCGGATAACAGGGCCTCAGTCTCCGTCAGGTTTTTGTTCATTTTCCAATTTCCGGCAACTATTTTTATTCTCATTCTAAAGGTTTCAGGTTATGGGTTTCAGGTTTCAGGTTATGGGTTTCAGGTTTCAGGTTATGGGTTTCCGGTTTCAGGTTTCAGGTTTCAGGTTTCAGGTTATGGGTTTCAGGTTTCAGGTTTCAGGTTTCTCGATTAATTATTGGCACTATACGTCCTAAATTAATATTTTTCTAAATTATTCAAATTTTAGATCGTCAAGATCATTATAATGTACTTTTTGCATGATGGTCCCTTTTTCAAGGACGAGCACGCCCGGATTGGAGCGCACGATCGTTTTAAGGGTGGTCTCATCGGTAAAATAAAATTCAAAATTTAGCTGGTGGCTATTGATCAATTGGGACGTTTGTTCATCATTCGAGGCCGACATGCCTATTACCTTGTAGCCTTTACCTATTGCTACATTGGTTATTTTTTTAATTTGCGAATAGACATTATTGTTGGTCTTCATCAAATCATAGGCAATGACCATGACCAGTTTGGGCTCCTGCAATAAAGATGTGGTGAAATCTTCACCATTCTTTTCAATGGTGAAGTCGTGTATCGGTGGCTCATAACCCTTTTGTACCTCGGTGGTCTGGACATCAATAAATTCGCCTTCAACAGTTGGATAATCCCCTTGCGTTACAATGATCTGTTCCTTTCCATTGACCATAAATTTCCAGGCATAGTCATAAATAGCCTTTGGGGCATCTTCAGGAACTTTCATGCCCTCTTCTATATTAGCTCCGATCTTATAAGGTCTGAAATCGATTGTAGGAAGGTGATTCAAAACATGATTGACGTAAAAACCGCATATCACTAGAAACATAAGGGTAATGATCCTAATGGCATTTGAACCTACAATGGGTTTTATATATTTTGTGCCCCAAAAAAGGATTAGGACCAATATCAATAAAACAATGTCTTTACCAAACGATTGCCATGGGGTAAGTTTTAGGGCGTCCCCAAAGCAACCACAGTCGGTGACCTTATTGAAATAAGCCGAATAGAAAGTAAGGAAAGTAAAGCCGATAATCATGACCAAAAGGCTATAAACCGTAAATTTTACCCGAAACCCGACCAAAAGCATAACCCCCAAAATCACTTCCAAAACCACCACAAATACAGAAATATAAAGGGCATAGGGTTCAAAAAGTGGTAAGTCGAGCACCCCAGGACTAAAATATTCTTCCAACTTAAACGAAAAGCCTACTGGATCATTCAGTTTGATGAACCCACTGATTACGAAAAGGATGCCGACCAGTACCCGACTAACGCCTACTATATATTTCATTTGTTTTGTCTATTAAAATGCAAGCCCCAAATGTTCGGGACCAAATTCCAATGGAGGAATTCCCAGGGGAATTTTATATTGTGATCAAATCTAATTAATTAATGTACTCACAATGTTCATTAACCTGTTATTCCAATGATTTATTTAAAACGACCTATATTTTGGGATTTTAGGTGCTAGCAAAATCCAATTACTTCGTATTTCGAAGTTGGCGCTTGGCATTTGCCCCGAGATGAATTAGGGCAAATACAGCATAGTTTACCATATCTTGATAATTGGCATCTATGCCCTCACTTACCGAGGTCTTGCCCATGTTGTCCTCAATTTGTTTTACGCGTAACAGTTTTTGCAATATAAGATCGGTCAGCGAACTTACTCTCATATCTCTCCATGCCTCTCCGTAATCGTGGTTCTTATTTTGCATCAACGCCTTGGTTACGGATGTTTGTTCGTCAAATAAGGCCAAGGCCTCCTTTAAAGAAAGATCGGGCTGATCGGCCACCCCTTTTTCCAATTGTATCAAAGCCATTATCGAATAATTAATAATGCCGATGAATTCAGAAGTTTCATCCTCTTCTACCTTTCTAACGTCATTTTCTTGTAGGCCACGGATGCGTTGTGCTTTTATATATATCTGATCTGTTAAGGACGGAAGCCTAAGGACACGCCAAGCACTGCCATAATCGGCCATCTTTTTTCGATACAATTCCCGACATGTTTTGATCACCATATCATATTGTTCCGAGGTGTGCTGCATATCATCTTTCTTAATTACGTAAATTTCGCCTAAAATTACCAATCGCCAAAGTTCGGGTTTTAAACCTGGTTTGTCAAACTATCCGATTTTAAATATGACCCTTAATTGCAAAGGCACGCTTATTGACCTTACCAGCCCAAAAGTAATGGGCATTCTCAACATCACTCCAGATTCTTTTTATGATGGGGGTAAATTTAGGGATGGCAACTCGATTTTACGCCAGGTGGAAAAGATGCTCGTGGAAGGGGCTACCTTTATCGATGTTGGTGCTTACAGCTCACGGCCTGGAGCAAAGGACGTTTCTGAAATGGAGGAATTGGATAGGATACTTCACGTCGTTGAAATGTTGTTGCAACAATTCCCAGAAATTCTTCTTTCCATCGATACTTTTAGATCTAAGGTGGCGGCGGCTTGTTTGGAGGCGGGAGCGACAATTATCAATGACATTTCTGCAGGGGTGCAAGACATTAAAATGATGGAAACCATTGCCCACTATAAGTCTCCTTATGTCATGATGCACATGCGCGGTACGCCCCAAACCATGCAACAGCAAACACGATATGAAAATTTATTGCCCGATATGCTCTATTACTTTTCGGAACGGGTTGCGGCGGCCAGGGCGTTAGGTGCAAACGATATCATCATCGATCCTGGATTTGGATTTGCAAAGACCCTTCCACAAAATTTTGAAATACTGCAACATCTGGAACTTTTCCAAACGCTTGGCTGTCCGATCATGGTTGGTCTGAGTAGAAAATCAATGGTTTATAAAACCTTGGGCACAGATGCCAATGCGGCACTGAACGGAACCACTGCCCTTAACAGCTATGCGCTGACCAAAGGAGCGAACCTATTGCGTGTCCACGATGTCAAAGAAGCTTTGGAATGCATCAAGCTCTTTGCACACTTAACCCCTTGATGCTTATGTTTCGACAAAATAGGTCGAATGAAACCCACTTTTAATACAAAGCCACATCTGGGGTAGGCTCCATCCCACAGTAATTGCAGTGTGCTAACCACATAGGGGTACTAAAAATCGGTGCCCATACCAATTGTGTTGAATAACGAATGCTAGGGCAAGAAATGACCTTCATTGTTCATCTATTTTTTATAAATTTACCAAAACGGCAAGGATTGGATTTTTTGGATTTTATCGATTTTAA
>JBBKWR010000438.1:0-3493 GCA_037969055.1 Flavobacteriaceae bacterium
GGAATACTTGAGGCGTTTTTTACTAAAAGAGGTTTAAGGCCTTGAATGACACTTGCATAGTTGCCCGAATAAAATTTTGAAGAAAAATACAGATTGTCAAAATTGAAGTTTTCCGGAAATAGTTTTTCCCCTTCTGCAATATATTTTTCAGCTTCTGTATATTTCTTTTTATACATATTGGCGTTGGCAACAATTACATATCCGTTCCAGTCGGCGGGGTCGGAACTGATCGCATCAAGTCCCAGTTTTTCCGCTTTATCAAAGTCACCCATCCAAAGAAGGAAATAGGCATACCTGTTTTTGATCAAGGAAGACGATGGGTTGAGTTTAATAGATTTTTCAAAGTTTATTTTTGAAGCAGGGAAATCGAGTTCAATGGTCCAAGCCAATAAGGCAAGCGCTGAATACCCTTCTGCAAGATCGGGATCGAGCATGACAGACCTGTTGGCATATTCTTTGGTTTCCCGAATGACATTTACATCGGAATAATTGCCAGCCCCATTGATTTTCCAGATCATAGCCAAAGCAAGATAGGCATAAGATGGTGCAAATGATGAATCTAACGCGACAGCTTGTTGATTATATTCAATGCTCTTATCATAATTCTGCTCTTTATAGGTGTGCATGCCTTTGAGGTAAAGTGAATATACTTCGGGGTCTGTTTGTTTCTTGGTTAATCTTGGTTTTTCCTCATAGGTAAGCGTAATTTTAAGTTTCTCAACTATTTTATTGGCAATGCTGTCCTGGATCGCAAAAATATCTTTTGATTCGTTCTCAAATCGTTGCGACCATATGGTTGAATCCTCTTTTACGCTGATAAGCTTCGTGATGATCCTGAGTATATTCCCGGATTTTTGTATGCTTCCTTCCAGGACAATATTTACGTTCAGTTTTTCTCCTATCGTGCGGGCATCTAAATCTTTTCCTTTGTATTGAAAAGAAGAAGTACGCCCGATAACTTTTAAATCTTTAATGATAGTTATTGAATTGATTATTTCGTCAGCCAACCCATCACTGAGGTATTCCTGGTCCTTCCCGGGGCTCATATCGGTAAATGGAAGGATGGCAATTGATTTTACACTCGTTCCAGGGCCAACTTTTTTTGTGGGGAGAAGGTTTCTAAGAAAGTATCCCGATGCCAAAAGGGCTATTAGGGCTAAAAAAACCAATAGGGTCTTTGGCTTAGCCCTTATTTTCGCAGCAAACCGGGAAGATGGACTAAGGGTATTGGTTTCTGTAACCACCTGGTAGATCTTTACAGGTTCTTTTACATTTTTAAGGGCATGTGCTCTTACAAACTGCGTGACAATGTCTTTCTTGTTGAGCACATTATCATGAACCACTTCAGAGACAAAAATGCTTCCGGGATTTGCGATGGCCTGTATCCGAGATGCGATGTTCACCCCATCACCAAACACATCTTCATTCTCGAAAACCACTTCTCCCATATGAATCCCAATCCTTATTTGGAATTCTTTTTGGGCATTACAAGCTGACTGCATTTTAATAGCTGCATATACGGCGTCAGAAACGGTATTGAAACTGGCCATTACCCCGTCACCCAATTCTTTTATCCATCTGCCATTAAATTGTTCAATGATGGGTTTTTGTAATTGTCGGTTTTTATTCAACAATTCAAAGGCTTTGGGTTCATCATTTCCCATTAATGTGGTGTATCCGACCATGTCGGTAAACATAATGACAGCGAGCTGACGGGATTGGCCCATAGCGCATAAATTAATTTAAATGATCTACCACGTTCATCAAATTGTAAATCCTCGCGAATACTTCATAATGCACTTGGTAATTGCCTATAATCAATATTCCATCAAGCACCAGTATAAAGATATAGATAGGGAGCACTTGTTGATTTAAAAAGATCCCTTAATTTATAGTGATGGCCGATTTTAATGCGATCGAAATAAACCGAACCCAATCGTATTGCTCTATAAATCCCCGTTTTTCCAACCCCGTAAGCAGCTAATTTTCTTTTTTTGGTATTAATGCCAACATATTGAGGGGTCTATTTTGAATTGGTCCAGAACTCCTTGCCTTGTCATTGATGCTTCAGGCTCCTTCGGTTGGAAGTGGGTATTTGTGCAATGTGCGCCTTCCAAAATTTGGAGAAAGTGTATTGGATAACTGTAACGGGAAACTTTTTAAGGTGGTAACCCTTAAATTCAATCTACCGGATGGAAAAGAAGTATAACGCAGAGCAATGTTTTGTTAAACCAATTAGCAGTTGGGACCACAGAAATACCACAGCAATTGTTGAGGCTTTATGTTTCCCTATTGTGCTATTTCCTGGCAGAGTTCGATCAACACCCCATTGGTTGATCTGGGATGCAAAAAGGCCACCCATTTGTTGTCGGCGCCCCGCTTGGGCTTTTCGTTTAAGACTATAAAACCCTCTTTTTGCAGCCGCCCCATCTCGGCCTTTATATCGGTGACGGCAAAGGCGATATGGTGTACCCCTTCCCCATTTTTCTCCAAGAATTTGGCCACCGGCCCCTCGGTATCCAAGGCTTCCAACAATTCCAATTTGTTCGGACCCGCTTTGAAGAACGAGGTGCGCACCCCTTCCGATGCCACTTCCTCGATCTTATAATGCGGTGCGCCCAACAATTTTGCGAACATTTCGTTCGAAGCGTCGAGGTCTTTTACGGCAATCCCGATATGTTCTATTTTGTTCATTTTACTGAATTCCAGCTTAGGTCTATTTTAAAATACCAGTGAATTCAAAAGTACAATTTTGCGATAACTATTTTTCTATTTATTTGTCCATGGCTTAGCGATTAAAAGCATGGAGGTTTTCACTTTGGCCCAAAAGATTTCGTAGATTAAAAATTTATTTTTTCATTGCCTCTTTTTGCTTTTCCAAAAAGAGACGGAAAAAGGAAAGCCCTCGAAGGAAGTTTTGTGCTAAAAGTGCTATTTAAATATGAAGGTTTTTAAGAAATAGTGGTGGTGCAAGCGGAAGTGCGTTTCGCGCAGCGAAAAAGAGCATGCAGCGATAGCAACAGCCACGGTTTTGGTTGCGACCAAAAATTTCCTATAAAACCTTCTTGATTTTTTGGTTCATTTTGTATCAAGACAAAATGAACGAACAATAATTAATGGCTTGTACAATTACCAATTATTGCTACTTTTTTCATCAATGGAAAAAAGTAGTAAAAGAAATAGCCGAGAGGCCCTGAAATAGGCTTTGAACAATTTTGTATGTACTTTTGCCCCATGGAAACACAGCGACAGAAGAAGATAGCGGGCGTCATACAAAAAGACATCGTCGACATCCTGCAACGGGCCGCAATCGATGGGGGCCTGCGGAGCATCATCATTTCAGTATCCAAGGTGACGGTCACCACCGACCTCTCCATTGCCAAGGTCTATCTGAGCATTTTCCCAGTAAAAGAAGCCGAAGCCCTTATGGAAGGCATAAAATCGAACCAGCCCTTGATCAAACATGAGCTCTCGCAACGTACCAAAAATCAGT
>JBBKWR010000439.1:0-6574 GCA_037969055.1 Flavobacteriaceae bacterium
AGGTAGACCATAGTAAAACCTAGGATCGGAAAAACAAAATAAAAGGCCGTATGGTAGTATTTTACAAGATTCCCTTCCAATAAGTGTTGAAAGAAGTGGGTAAGGTTTTTAAGCACCACTGCAGCTACCCCAGAAGTAAAGCCCACCAAAATACTAAGGATATATACAAACTGTCGCTGCGAGATATGTTTGGCCCTCCAGACAAGAAATTTGTTAAGCCAAGATTTTTTAAGTGCCGCCATGTATGTTCAAGAAAATCCGGGAAGGACCTTGATCTAAATTTATGCTTTTATAGCCAACTTTAGACCGAGTTCCTCCAATTGTTCGATATCAATTGGTGCAGGGGCATCGATCATCACGTCCCGACCACTATTGTTCTTGGGAAATGCAATAAAGTCGCGGATGGTCTCCTGTCCGCCTAATATAGCGACCAAGCGGTCCAGACCAAAGGCGATACCGCCATGCGGCGGGGCGCCATATTGAAAGGCCTCCATTAAAAATCCAAATTGTGCCTGTGCCTGTTCAGGGGTAAAGCCCAAATGCCGGAACATGGTACTTTGAACCTCCCGGTCGTGTATCCGGATGGAGCCGCCCCCAATTTCATTTCCGTTCAAGACAAGATCGTAGGCATTGGCCCTTACGGCTCCAGGGTTGGTCTCCAATAGCTCCAATTGACCGGGTTTGGGAGAGGTGAAAGGGTGGTGCATGGCATGGTAATGGCCAGTTTCGTCATCCAGTTCAAGAAGTGGAAAGTCCACCACCCATAAAGGCGCAAATTCATTTGCCTTCCGAAGGCCCAATCGCTTGGCCATTTCCATACGCAAGGCACTGAGTTGTGTCCTGGTCTTATGGGACTCCCCAGATAATACGCATATCAGGTCTCCCGCTTTTGCGCCGGTTATTTCTGCCCATCGGGCCAGATCATTTCCATCATAAAACTTGTCGACCGATGATTTAAAACTGCCATCATCGTTGCACCGCACATATATCATTCCTTTAGCACCAATTTGTGGCCGGCGCAGCCAATCGATCAACGAGTCAATTTCTTTTCTGGTGTAGGTATTGCCTCCGGGGACCGCAATGCCGACTACCAGTTCGGCCTCATTGAAAATCCCAAATTCCTTATGCTGGGCTACTTTGTTCAATTCGCCAAACTCCATTCCAAATCGAATATCAGGCTTGTCGTTCCCGTATTTTTGCATGGCCTCATCATAAGTCATTCTGGGAAATTTTTGCGCCTCCACCCCATTGATTTCCTTAAGCAGATGTTTGGTGAGTCCCTCAAAGGCATTAAGAATATCCTCTTGCTCTACAAAGGCCATCTCGCAGTCGATCTGCGTAAATTCTGGCTGTCGATCCGCACGAAGATCCTCATCCCTAAAACATTTTACAATTTGAAAATATTTGTCAAGGCCCCCAATCATCAACAATTGTTTGAAAGTCTGTGGTGACTGTGGTAGTGCATAAAATTGTCCTTGGTTCATTCTGCTGGGCACCACGAAATCGCGCGCACCCTCGGGGGTAGACTTTATAAGATATGGTGTCTCTACTTCAATGAATCCTTGGTTTGACAGGTATTTTCGAACCTCCATGGCCACCTTGCTGCGAAAAATGAGGTTGTTCTTCACAGGGTTTCTACGTATATCCAAATACCGGTATTTCATGCGAAGGTCTTCGCCCCCATCTGTTTCATTTTCTATGGTGAAGGGCGGGGTTTTGGATTCGTTCAGCACCAAGAGTTCCGTGACCAAAACCTCAATATTACCAGTTGCCATATTTGGGTTTTTGGAGGTCCTTTCAATCACCTCTCCTTTGACCTGAACCACAAATTCGCGGCCTAAGTTCCTGGCCTGTTCGATCAATTTCGAAGCGGTCCGGTCCTCGTCAAAAACCAATTGCGTGATGCCATAACGGTCACGCAAATCAACCCAAGTCACAAAGCCCTTATCACGCGTTTTTTGTACCCATCCAGATAATGTGACTTTTTGATCAATATGGGTTTCTCGCAATTCCCCACAGTTATGGCTTCTGTACATGTAAGACTGATTTTAAGCTGCAAATTTAAGAAGTATTGGTCAGGTGCGGCCACGCGGGGGAAGAGATTTTGATAAATTCATCAAAAAGCCCCCACACCAATAATAATAGGTATGGGGGCTATATAATAATTTAATAGATTTTTTATGCGGCGTTTTCCAAAGATTTTACTTCTTGGGGGGCCTCCTTTTTCCCACCCCTTAACCTTGTCTTTATCCGGTACACAATATTAAATAGTACGGGTACGATGATCAAGGTGAGGAAGGTGGCCACGATCAATCCAAAAATCACCGTCCATGCCAATGGCCCCCAGAAAATCACATTATCGCCCCCAACATAAATTTTTGGGTCGAACTCGGAAAAGAGCGAAAAGAAATCGATATTAAGGCCGATGGCGAGCGGTATCAATCCCAAAACCGTAGTAATAGCGGTTAGGAGTACGGGGCGCAACCTGGCCTTCCCTCCTTTGGTTAAGATCTCGGTCAGATGCTCCATAGTAACAAGATCTTTGTCGTTCAATTTGAGTTTCACTTTTTTACGATCGATCAATATTTGGGTATAATCCAACAGTACGACCCCATTATTCACCACGATTCCCGCAAGGGAAATTATACCCATCATGGTCATCATGATCACAAACGACCAACCCGTGATCATCAGGCCTCCAAATACCCCAATAAAACTAAGGAATATGGCAATCATAATGATCAGGGGTTTCGAAATACCCCCAAATTGGAAGATCAATAGCAACATAATCAATCCAAGTCCAGAAAAGAAAGCCCCGACCAAAAATAACATTTGTTTGTTCTGCTCTTCGATCTGGCCAGTATAATCGATCTTAACATCGCTGGGAAGGTTTTTAAATTCTTCCATTTCGTTTTGGATCTGAGATACAATGGCTGCAGCGTCCGTAAAACCTGGTTTGAGTCCCGAATATACGGTAACCACTCTTCTCCCATCCCGATGCTTGATGGCGCTGAAGGCAGAAGTATTCCTTTCTGAAGCGACAGCAGATACGGGAATTTCCTGAATCTTCCCCGAGGCCTGGTCCCTAAAAATGATATTTTGGTTGAACAAGGCGTCGCGATTATATCTCAGATCCTCATTGAAGCGGACGTTAATATCATAATCTTCTCCATCCTCTTTGTACACTCCGGCTTTTTCGCCGAATAAAGATCTTCGCAGTTGATTGCCCACTTGGCCAACGCTTACTCCAAGTTCCCCTGCCTTTTCACGGTCTACAAGAACTTGCATCGAAGGTTTGCCTTTATTCACATCGATTTTTATTTCTTCTATACCCGCAATATTCTTGGTATTGATAAAGTTTCTGATGTCCTCTGCAGTGTTGATAAGCTTGTCGTAATCTTTGCCTTCTAATTCAATATTTATGGGGTAGCCTGCCGGCGGGCCATTGGCTTCTTTCTCCACGGAAATGGCCACTCCAGGATAAACCCCGCTGAGTGCCTCTTGGACGCTTGCACGTATATCCTCTGTATTGATACCGTTTCTATATTTGTATTCACTGAAGTTAACGGTCATCTTTCCCCTATGTGGCATTTCGGCCGAGGAACCCCCATCCGTGAATGGATTTCCAGCACCTTCCCCCACTTGGGACACGGCAGAAGCCATCATAAAATTCTTGCCATTTTTCTTATATGCCGGATCGTCAAGTACCGTGTAGACCTGTTTTTCCACCTCTTGGGTTATCGCGTTGGTCCTATCAATATCGGTACCTTCCGGATATTCGATATACACATAAATTTCGTTTGGTTTGTTGTCAGGGAAGAATTCAATTTTGGTCCTCCCAGCGCCCACCGACATACCAAAAAGCATAAAGACACATAGTAAAAGCAGAAAGGTGACGCCAAAATACCAATATACATTACCCCCGCGCAGGGCATGCTTCAAACGTCTTTCGTACCAGTTTTCAAATCGGGGCATGGTGTCATTCTGGAATTTCTGAGCCGCCCCTTTGATAGCATATTTATATACCCAGAACATGATTGCTGTAAGCAGCATTACGGTTCCCAAACCTCTCATAGCACCGCCAAAAACGAGGATCAAAACTCCGATGCTCCCTAAAATAATGCTAACCCGGATCAACTGTTTTGTAGTCAGTTCTTTTTCGTCGGTATCCATAAAATTGGAAACCAACATTGAGTTCATAAAAATGGCTACGAACAGAGAAGATCCCAACACTACGGATAAAGTGATCGGAAAGTATATCATGAACTGTCCAAAAATACCTGGCCATAGTCCTAGCGGTACAAATGCCGCCACCGTGGTAGCGGTTGAAATAATGATCGGGAAGGCAATTTCACCTATACCTTTTTTGGCCGCTTCTATGCGGGGCATCCCCTCACTCATGAGTCGATATACATTTTCGACCACGACAATACCATTATCGACCAACATCCCAAGACCCATGATCATACCAAAAAGGATCATGGTATTCAGGGTAAAGCCCAGCCATGAAAGAATCACGAAGGACATAAACATAGACATAGGGATGGCAAAACCCACAAAAAGGGCGTTTCTGAATCCCAAGAAAAACATCAAAACGGTAACGACCAAAATGATGCCGAATATAATGTTGTTCACCAAATCATCTACTTGGTTCAACGTTCTGCTCGATGAGTCGTTCGCTATGGAAATGTGCAGATCCTGTGGAAAGTAATTTGCCTGTTCTTTTTTAATAATTTCCTTTACTTGGTCGGCCGCGGAAATTGCGTTACGTCCGGCACGTTTTTTCACGTCGAGCATCACTACATTATTCCCGAACTCCCTGGCATACGTTGTTTTGTCCTTTTCCTCAAAACGCACTTCTGCGATGTCCTTTAGGTACACAGCCCCACTTTCGGACTTCACCACAAAATCGTTTAAATCTTTCGGGTTTTCGATCTCGCCAAGAATACGAATGGTACGTCTTTGCCCGCTGCTCTTCATGTTGCCGGCAGACATGGTCATGTTACCGTTACTTATCGCACTTAATACATCTTGAAAACTCACTTGGGCAGCCATCATTTTGTAGACATCCACTGCAACCTCAACCTCCCTATCCTGTGCCCCTCGGATGTCGGCTTTTTTGATTTCGGGGAGCTCCTCAATCTGATTTTGTAAATATTCTGCAAAATCCTTCAACCTATCCACGGGATAGTCCCCGGTAAAATTGATGTTCATGATCGGGACCTCTTCCGAAAAATTCAAATCAAATACATTTGGCTCTACTTTTGCACCATTAAAAGTCGGCCAATCTTCGCCTGCTTTTTCGGTATCTACCTCGTCCTTTACCTTTTGCTTGGCTGTTTCAACTGTAATTTCTTCATCGAATTCAATCGTAATTATAGAATAATCTTCTTGGGAGGTGGAGGTTATTTCAACCAGGTTACTCACGTCTTTTAGACGATCTTCCAATGGATCGGTGATCAATCGCTCAATATCCTCAGCGGTATTACCGGGATATGGGGTGCTCACGTATATTTTTGTCTCTATGATCTCAGGAAAGTCTTCGCGGGGCATGGCATTGTATGCCTTGAAACCCAACCACAGGAAGATAGCGATCATCACATAGATAACGGAGGCATTATCGATGGCCCATGATGAAAGTCCGAATTCCTTATCGGCGTTTTTCTGTACTTTGCTCATAGTTGGTTTAGTTTAAAATTTTAACTTTTTGGCCTTCTTTTACGCTCCTAGCCCCTTCCTTTATAACATGTTGGCCCGCTTCCAAGCCTGAAAGTACTTCAACAAAGCCTTTCTGGATTTTACCCGTGGTGATGATTCTTCTTTTTGCGATGGCCTCGTGCTCCGCATCAGGGTTCTCGGCAACAAACACATATTGTTCACCGGCCGCATTTTCAGAGACGATGCTTTGTGGAATAAGAATCGCATTTTCACTGCTATAATCGTTGAGGCTGACCTTTGCTGTTAAATTGGGCTTTATTTTTCCATTTTTGTTGGGTACTGGAATCTCAACACTAAATGATCGGTTGCCAGGTTTGATAAAATTCCCGGTCTGCCTGATTTTGGTGGTAACGCTATCGCCCAGTACCGGGAAAAAAACATAGGCTTGCTTTCCGTTGGAGATACTGCCCAAATAGGTTTCCGGTACTTCCACGTCAATGTACATGTCTGACAGGTTTACTATGCGAAAGACCTCAGCACCTGGACCCGGGGCGACCACAGTACCTTGATCTTTAATGACATCATCAATAATACCCGAGAATGGGGCGCGAATGGTTGATTTGCCCAATTGGCTCTGTACCTGTTTCACGGCATTTTCGGATGCTTCGTATTGGGACTTGGCTTGAAGATACTGGATTTCTGATCCGATTTTTTGGTCCCATAGCCGCTGTTGCCGCTCAAAAGTGGTTCTGGCCAATTCGGTCTGTGTTTTAAGTTGTGCCAATTGGCTCCCCATGCCACCATCGTCAATGGAAGCCAAAATTTGTCCCTTATTTACACGCTGACCTTCCTTCACGTAGATGCGATACAATGTTCCGGCCATTTCGGGATATATCAAAACGTTCTGCTTGGTCTT
>JBBKWR010000440.1:0-6210 GCA_037969055.1 Flavobacteriaceae bacterium
TCAGACTATGAAATAACCTGTACGGGAGATGGCATAAAAATCGATTATAATTCACTCATGCCCTCCCAAATGATGAAACAATATGAAGATATGGGCATGGAGATGGAAATATCCGGCACCGACATTGAGCTGCCCAATAATCTGACTGTTGGACAAGCCTTGGAAGATGCTTTTGTTTCGGTAAGCATGAAAATGCCAGGAATGACCATGGATATAAACGTAAACATGGTGAACAGAAAGGTAGAAAAGAAAGAAAGTGTGACCACCCCTGCCGGCACTTTTGATTGTTATCTGATTTCTGGGGAAAATAAATCTGAGGTAATGAAAATGAACCAAAACATGTTGAGCAAACTGTGGTTGGCCGAAGGTGTCGGGATGGTCCGCCAGGAAATCTATAAGGAGAACGGGGACCTGATGAACCGATCCGAGTTGACAAAATTTAACAAGTAACCGAAGTCAAAAAATATTTGTGAAGCACCCAGGCTTAGGCCTTGGTTTTTTCTTTGATAATTTGTGCCCCAAAAAGTTCGGCAAAGTGTTTCAGTAGTTTTTGTTTTACTTCTCCCATTGGCATTTCTGTTACGCCCAACTCCACATTTAAAGAGGTAACGGCCTTTCCTCTAATACCACAGGGGATCATTAGATCAAAATATCCAAGGTTGGCGTTTACATTCAACGCAAAGCCATGCATGGTCACCCAACGGCTCGCGCGGACGCCCATAGCACAAATCTTCCTGGCAAAGGGCGTACCAACGCCTAGCCAGACCCCGGTTTCCCCTTTGGAGCGCTCCGCTTGCAGTCCGTAATCGGCCAGTGTTAGAATGACCATTTCCTCAAGCAGCCTTAAATATTTATGGATATCGGTAAAAAAATTATCTAGGTCCAATATTGGGTAGCCAACGATCTGGCCCGGTCCGTGGTAGGTAATATCACCGCCCCTATTAATCTTATAAAATTTGGCCCCTTTTAGCGATAGTTGTTCTTCGTTCACCAAAAGGTTTTGCATATTCCCACTTTTTCCAAGGGTATAGACATGTGGGTGCTCCACAAAAAGAAAATGATTGGGCGTTGGCACAAGGCTGTCCTCCCTCCTATTTTTAATTTTCAGGTCCACCGTTTTCTGGAACAAAAGTTCTTGGTAGTCCCAAGTTTCTTTGTAGTCTTTGAGCCCTAAATCCCGGAGAATTACATCTTTGTTCATTACAGACAAAGATACAAAAATGTCTAAGCGCCTATTACACTAGTAAAATAGGTTCCCTCCCCTTGGGGGGAGGGCTAGGGAGGGGGCCTAGTTCGGATTGTTTAAAATGACCAAGGCCGCTATAACGCCGGGCACCCAGCCACATAAAGTTAGCAGAAGGACGATCAAGAATGACCCACACCCCTTGCCTAGGACGGCCAAGGGCGGAAAAATGATGGCCAAAATAACCCTTATTAAGCTCATTTTTATTTGATTTTGATTGATGACCCGACCTTTATTACAGGAAGGTATGCTTATTAGACGTATGTATCCCCTCAATGTTACATTCTAATAATCATAAATGTTACCAATTGATAGATTTGGCCAGACTAACTATATTTGCAGCCTTAACACTCGATCAATGCAACTTTCGGAACAAGAGATTATCAGAAGGGAAAAACTGGAACGACTACGGGAAATGGGTATCAATCCCTATCCAGCGGCCCTTTATCCCATAGACAACACATCAAAGAGCATCAGGGCCAATTTTTCGGAAGGAAAAAAGGTGGTCATTGCAGGCCGATTGATGTCCCGTCGGATCCAAGGTTCGGCTTCATTTGCAGAGTTGCAAGATGGAGAAGGACGTATTCAGGTCTATTTTAATAGGGATGAGATCTGTAAAGGCGACGACAAATCCTTATACAACGACGTCTACAAAAAGCTGCTGGACATTGGCGATATCATTGGAATCGAAGGGGAACTGTTCACTACAAAGGTGGGCGAACAGACCGTTATGGTCAAAAATTTTAGTCTCTTGTGCAAGACATTGAGGCCCTTACCCCTACCCAAAAAAGATGCGGAGGGCAACGTACACGACGAATTCAACGATCCGGAACTGCGCTACCGACAACGCTATGTTGATCTGGTGGTAAATCCTAAGGTAAAAGAGACCTTTATAAAACGCACCAAGATCACGAACAGTATTAGGGAATTTTACAATAAACGGGGATATTTGGAGGTCGAGACCCCTATTCTACAGCCCATTCCGGGAGGGGCGGCCGCACGCCCTTTTTTGACGCACCACAATGCGCTCGATATTCCCCTATACTTAAGGATCGCCAACGAACTTTATTTAAAAAGATTGATCGTAGGCGGCTTTGACGGAGTATATGAATTTTCCAAGGATTTTAGGAACGAGGGAATGGATCGCACCCACAACCCAGAGTTTACCGTGATGGAACTCTATGTGGCCTACAAAGATTATAACTGGATGATGGATACCACCGAGGCCTTGTTGGAAAAGGTCGCCATCGATGCCAACGGGGCCTCAAAAGTAACCGTAGGTAAAAATGAAATTGAATTCAAGGCCCCCTATGCAAGGGTGCCCATCCTAGAGGCCATAAAAATACATACTGGATTTGATGTGGCTGGGATGGACGAACCTATGCTCCGGGAAACTGCCATAAAATTGGGACTTGAAGTCGATGAGACCATGGGAATTGGCAAGTTGATCGATGAGATTTTTGGGGAAAAATGTGAGCACCATTATGTGCAACCTACATTTATCATGGACTATCCCAAAGAAATGAGTCCGCTGACCAAAGAACACCGTACCAATCCGGCGCTCACCGAACGTTTTGAGCTATTGGTCAACGGCAAGGAATTGGCCAATGCCTATTCCGAGCTCAATGATCCCATAGAACAACGCGAAAGATTTGAGGAACAATTAAAACTTTCAGAAAAGGGCGATGATGAAGCTATGTTTATCGATCAGGACTTTCTGCGCGCCCTGGAATATGGTATGCCTCCAACCTCTGGCATTGGAATCGGAATAGACCGTTTGGTGATGATGCTCACCAATAATTCCTCCATCCAAGAAGTGTTGTTCTTTCCACAGATGCGGCCCGAGAAAAAAGCACTAGAGTTGAATGATGAAGAAAAAGCAATCCTTGGGCTGCTGAAATCCACTGGCAGTGTGGCTTTGGCGGAACTTAAATCACAGGCTGGTCTGAGCGGCAAAAAATGGGATAAGAGTATGAAGGCACTTTCCAGCCACGGCTTGATCAAAGTGATGGTAGAAGGAAATCAAAAAACCGTAACCTTGACCGGGGCATCGTAACATCAATTATCTTTCTAAAAATTGGTCCAAACTATAGGGCCGATATCCTTACTGCCACAAATTCGAGCAGTAATTATTTTGAAAGTGTGATCAACATTTAAAGTCATTCTGCAAATGGATCGACCTTGGGCTAAATCCCTTTGGCCCACCAATAAATTCTATTGCGTCTAGTCACATATTAACATTGGTGCTATGGTACCCATGGTGAATCAACTCTCTTCAAAAATTGCTTATATTTATGACTTATAGTCCTTCGCACAATTATTGCTCATATGAAAAATAAAGTGTATTCTGGAATACTCGTTATAGCGGCCTTAGCGCTATTGGCGTTCTTATGGGATGCCTTCAAACCTTCCGATACAGTAGATTTCAGCACACAGATCAAGCCCATCCTCAACAACAAATGTATCATTTGCCACGGGGGGGTAAAACAAAACGCGGGGCTCAGTTTCCTGTTCGAGGAACAGGCACTGGGTGACACCGAATCGGGCCGACCGGCCATCATTCCCGGGGATGCCTCTGGAAGCGAATTGATAAGGCGTATCAAGGAAGACGATCCGGAACTTCGAATGCCCTATCAAAAACATAAACTTTCGGAGGAGGAGATCGAACTATTGACCCGTTGGATCGACCAAGGGGCCAAATGGGGCGAGCATTGGGCGTATTCGCTTCCCGAAAAAGTAGCGGTCCCAGCGCTTGTGCATCAGGCAGATTTTTCTCCGGGTGGCGCTTCCGTTTTTGTCCAAAACGGAATTGACAATTTTGTGTATACACGATTGCAAAATGAAGGCTTGGGGCCAAATCCGCCTGCGGAAAAAAACACCATTGCAAGAAGATTGGCACTTGACCTTACGGGGTTGCCCCCAGATCAAACCCTATTTCAAGGGTACCTGAATGGGCGAATCTCCTATGAGAATTTTGTAGACAGTTTATTATCAAAAACAACTTTTGGTGAGAAATGGGCCAGTTGGTGGTTGGACATGGCCAGATATTCCGATTCGAAGGGATATGAAAAAGACCAAGGTCGGAGCATTTATCCTTATCGGGATTGGGTCATCAAAGCTTTAAACGAAGACCTCCCTTATGATCAATTTACCATAGCGCAGTTGGCGGGCGACCTTTTACCCGAACCTTCCATAGACCAACTCATAGCGACGGCATTCCATAGAAATACAATGAACAACGATGAAGGGGGTACCGATGATGAAGAATATCGGGTCGCCGCGGTAATCGATCGTGTGAACACTACGTTTGAAGTATGGCAAAGCACGACCATAGGATGCGTTCAATGCCATAGCCATCCGTATGATCCATTTAGGCATGAGGACTATTATAAGCTTATGGCTTTTTTCAACAATTCAAGGGACGAGGATGTCCCAAGCGAGGCCCCTGTCTTAAAATTTTATTCCCCGGAACAGCAAAATCAGGTGGATGCGGTAACCGAATGGAACGCCAAATACGGTAACAAAGAGACTAAGGAGGCATACAAGAATTTCATGCTCTTTCAACAGCCAATATATAATGCACACCACTTACAGGATTTTAAAAATGGTGCGTATGACGACCACGCTTCCTCGGTGTTGTGGGATGATGGCGCTTGCAAATTAATGGGCGTATCTACCCAAGATGCCAGTGCTATGTATATTAACTATCGGTCAGATTTGGATGGGACCACCATGACGATACGCGAAAACAATGCCGAAGGGCAAATATTGGCGCGTTTTGAAGTGGACAAGACAAAAGGAAATATAACCCGAAAGATACCCTTCAAAAAAATCGATAGGAACATTGACCTTTACCTTGAAACCAATAATGATCGTGTGGCAAAAGAAGTGAATGTCATCTATATTTATTGGTTGGGGTTCATCGAAGATCTTCCGGGAAAGGACGAACAAGGATTTGGGCAAATTAACAAAACACTAGTGAATGTTTTAAATACGCCTACCCAAACAGTGCCGATCATGGCCGAAAATCCCGACTATATGAAACGGAGTTCCCAGGTTTTCGAGAGGGGCAACTGGCTGATGAAAACGGATACGGTGCAGCCGGACACCCCTGAAATCCTAAATGCTTGGGATGATACTTGGCCAAAAAATAGATTAGGACTTTCAAAATGGCTGGTAAGCAAACAGAATCCCTTGACGGCCAGGACTTTGGTGAATAGGGTTTGGCATCAACTTTTCGGTCGCGGCATTGTTTCGACCATCGAAGATATCGGATCACAATCTGAGTCCCCTACGCATCCGGAACTACTAGATTGGATGTCACTTAGGTTAATGAATGAGCAGCAATGGAGTATGAAGGCCTTGATCAAAGAAATCGTTCTGTCGGGTACCTATCGTCAAAGCTCTGCGGTCCGCCCCGAAATACTACTGAGAGATCCAGAAAATTCCCTTTATGCCAGAGGCCCTAGACAGCGGCTGAGCGCAGAAGAAATCCGTGATCAAGCATTATCGGTATCGGGACTTTTAAGTTACAAAATGTATGGTCCCGGAGTCATGCCGCCACAGCCGGAAGGTATCTGGCAAACAGTTTACAGCAGTGAAAAATGGATTGAAAGCAAGGGGGAAGACCGGTATAGAAGGGGCGTTTACACTTATATGAAACGGACGAGTCCATACCCCTCCTTCCTGACTTTTGACGCTGGAAGTAGGGAGGTCTGCACCATCCGCCGAACGGTTACCAATACCCCATTGCAGGCTTTGGTTACCTTAAACGACCCTGTATATTTGGAAGCGGCATATCAATTGGCTATCAAAATGCAGGTTTCGGATGATGTTGAAGCTAATATCACAGCAGGTTATGAAAGGGCCACCTATACCAAAATTACGCCGGCCACATTGGAGATATTGTTGGCATTGTACCAAAATTCTATAACAGCATTCAAAAATAATAAGGACGCCACCCAACC
>JBBKWR010000441.1:0-16552 GCA_037969055.1 Flavobacteriaceae bacterium
AAGTTGAACTTGATTTCCTTTAACCAAAAAACCAAATACTACTTTTTCGGCAATCTCAATAACACTGGTAGTGATGCCATTGGCGATATTTACCAACTCCTTTATCCCGATGTTTTTACCACGACAAATTACGTCGGCGATGGCGTGGGTTCCAATAACTTTATAGAGATTTCTAATGGCGAACTTCGTTTGGATGAAAGCAAACAGCAATTCAACAATGCCGAGCTGGCCTCGCTCAACGGTATATACAGTCCCAATAAAAATTTAAAGATTAAAGGTTTGGCCTTTTTTGTGGCCGATGAGAATAGCATTAAAAATAGTACTATAGAGCAATTCCTGCTGCCTCCCAATGCTTTTACCAATACCGAAAATTATCAATTGAGAAAGAAAAGTTTGGCAGGCTCAGGCAAGTGGGATGCCATATTCAATATCAATAAAAAATCCCAAATCGAATATGTAGGCCGATATAGCTTTGGTAATAATAAAGATAAAGCACTGCTCCTTTTTAACGAACAAGCGATCAACGAAGCGCTCAAAAGTAATTCGGCCTACACCGATCATAGAATGACCTACACCAACAAGCGAAATGAGGCAGAGGCCTTCCAAATAACCGGAAGGTATATCTATGATGAAAAGCCTCAAAATTATGGGGTGGATACCTTTTTATACACTGATCTATTTCCTAGTACCGCCGAGATTGCCTTAGTGGAACAGCAGAGCAATAATCGCATTGGTTTTTTCGGGTTGGAAGGTTCCTACTTTATGAATAAGGCTAAAAATAACCTTTCCATCACTTCTGGATTTATCCAGAACAAAAATCAATTACAAAGTGGTCTTGTATTTACCGACACTTCGGGAAATAAAACCGAAGCTGGGGATGATTATAAAAACAATTTGATATACACGGTCCACGATTATTATCTGAATACGAAATACAAATACACCCTTAAAAACATGTCCCTAATCTCTGGAATCGAGGTCCACCAGTTCTATGTAAACTTAAGCAATGACAGTATTGAGGAAAAAGAGGGCCAATTAGCCTTCATGCCCAGTATTGGGGTTTCGTGGCAGATCAATAAGGTGAACAGGTTTTTGGGGACCTGTAAGTACAGTACCAAGAATGTTCCATTTTCTGAATTATATGAAGGCTATCTCTTAACGGATTACAGGAGTTTCAAGAGGGGCCTGGGTAGTTTTCAACAACTGAAGGGCAGTTTCTTTTTGGCAAGTTATATTTTGGGCAATTGGAATGATTCTTTTATGATCAATACCTCAATGATTTATAATTTAGATCATGATTATGTCACTGGAAATAGCTTTATTCAGTCAAATTTTGTGCAATACACCCCGATGGTACTAAAGAACAGGGATTTCCTTTCCCTAAATTTTACGGGAGATAAATTTATTGAATTCATTTCTTCCAACCTTAAATTGATCGGTAGTTTCTCAAAAAACACCTATCAAAATGTGGTCAACGGATCCAGTTTAAGAAGCGTCGATGCCGACACCTATACATATGGCGGAGAATTAAGGTCTGCCTTTCCCAGTTTTTTTGATTTCCACATGGGAACGACCTGGACAAAATCAAGGGTAAAAACTACCCAGAAGAGTAGCAATTTGGATATTGTGTCGTTTCTGGATCTAAACTTCGAACTATCAGATAAATTAAGCATTGCACTAAATAATGAACGCTATTATTTTGGGAATCTATCCACCGACAAATCATTTTATTTTTCAGATTTGAAGGCACAGTATGATGTTAAAAAAAACAAACTTAAATTAAAACTGGTCTTAAGTAATATCTTTAATACCAATACTTTCTCAAACTTCAATATTAGTGATACAGGTAGTTATAGTGCTACTTATAGGCTCTTGCCAAGGTATATTTTAATGAAGCTGGATTTTAGGTTCTAAGTTCGTTCCAGCCTATTGAATATCGAGCTTAACTACAACAATCAATGCCTTTAGCTGCTTTGAAAATAAACCCATATGCGATAATCCCCCATATAGGGGGAGCGGTTAAATTTAGAGGTTCTTTTAGTGACTATTTTTTGTTCATAACCCCGTTAAAAAGTCGGCCGATCCCCAAAAAAAGTCCCCCCTCCTATTCACTATCTTTATAAAAACAAACCTCATGAGCGACCGGTCCCAACAACTGCTGGCCATCCGACCTTTAATAGCCTCCGCCATTATTACCGAAAACATGAGCCCCGACGAACATTTTCAAAATGCCACGCTGAGGCCCATTATAAAGTTGCAGAACGATTTATTCTTGGCCGCTTTTGCCAATTATATCGTGAAGTACAAAAACGGATTTTATGAACTCGCCTTCCCTAAGCGCATTGAATTTATCGAAAATGCCATTCAAAAAGATATAAAGTTCAGAAATTCCCTAAAAGGTATGGTCATTGGTCAGTTTACGGTAGAAGAGTACGCCACTTATATCCAAAACTCCTCGGCCTTAAACAAACGCATGATGAATATGGTCATACAGCGTCTACAGGACCAAATACAGGTATTCGAGGGCGCTGTCCTTATTTGAACCCTAACCGCGCAGATTAAGTTTGATCGATTTGCAATTGTTTTTTCTGCAATAACAAGCAACCTTATGCCAAAGCCGCCGTCTTAGTGCTAAATGAACTACTAAAACCACGGACATGAAATCAATAGGATGGTTGTTGCTTACCGTTTATTTAATGGTTTCCTGTTCCAAAGATGGTTTCGACTCCGATGGCTATCCCGATGGGAAGTTTCGCGTATTGGAGCGGCAGTGCTTTTGCTGGCAGCTGCCCGCCGATTGGTCCATGAATTACACTTTCAACAGAGATGGCAACACCCTGCTCGTGGAAACCCTGGATGAAAAAGGGATGGTCGAAAATGTTAGCAGCCGAACCTATGGGGTAAAGGGCGACAACATCACCATTGATGGACGGGAACATACTTTTAAGAAGAACAAAGATAATTTAGAGATCACTTATTTGGACGATCCACGCATCGCGGACGATGAACTGACCCTTATTCTTAAAAAGTCCTGACAGGGCTATTGATAGTGGCTTTGGCAAAAGGATCAATCTACTCGAGACCCGTACCATTTGGCCAAATTATTCATGGCGGGTTTATGGCGTGGAGAAAAATCCAAACGCTCAAAAGAATTATCTGGTTCGGAGCGGGTGTTCCACTGCCAGATGTACATGCCAGCGAACCATTTTTGATGCCATAATTCTTGAAACAAGGCCTCATAAGCCAAATATTGGGTCTTATTGGAGGTACGCTTCCTGAGAACGCTCATAAAACCATCCCATTCCCAAGGTTTTACGGTGGTATGGGCATCGCTCCTATAGCCTACTTCAGTAAACAATATTGGCTTATCCCATTTATCTGCCAAAGTTTCTAGGGTAACCAGATGTCGAGCCCAACCTTTTTTAATGGCTTCCAGATCTGGATTACTGGTTTTGGTTAAAGGAAAATACGCTTGCAGGCCGATATAATCCATCTGGTCCCAAAATGGCACAAGGTCAAATTCGCCATCCCAATTGGCGGCATAGGTTAAGGGGCCATCATAAATTGACTTAATTTCCGATACCAACTTGACCCATTGCTCCGGGGCATTTCGCAACGAGCTTTTTAATTCGGTTCCCACACAAAACAGATCAACGTTGGTTTTTGCCGCCATTTTGGCGTAACGCAACATATTGGCCCTATACGATTCAAACCATGCATTCCACTCCTCAGGGGAATCCAAGATTATATTAGAGCGCCAGCCCTCGTTCATCCATAAGTGGGGTTTTAACATTACCCGTATTTTCTTGGCATGCAACTGTTCTATGGCTTTGAGAAACGAAGAATCCCTAGATGACCAATTATCCCCGGTATCAGGCAGTCGCATTTCTTTTGTCCTGTTGCCCTTCTGAAACATAAACGGCACGACGGCCACCCATTCGATGTTGTTTTTAAGGAGTTCACGAATAGCACCTTCGTTATTGTCGCTCCAACCAAATACGGTCATTCCCCTTTGCTTATGGTCTTTCGTGTAATACTCGTTGGATATGTTATTGCGGTTCTCGACGGCATGGTCCCATTTGTAGTCAAAGCCCTCCCAGTTGTTCGAAAAGATGATGCCATTATAGAGCAGGACTACCAATAAAATAGGGCTAAAAAAACGTACCCCAAGATGCTTGAGCATCACCTTATGGCCCCTGGTCCTGTAAATTGCCAAAAAGTACCGAAAGCACCAAAACAACCCATATAGCACCAGGAAGGTCACGTGCACCGCAATAATAAAACCAGAAAAGCCCAACAGGTCGGTAAAGGCATCCCATAGCTTGGTAAGTGTTGCCCCGGAACGTACCATTCTCGGCAATATGTATATTAGGGCAACTACCCAGGTGAAGGCATATATGCCGAAAATTCGCTTTAGATTAATTTTGCCCAGCAGACGATTGACCCGAATTTTCAATTTTATAAATTTTCTCAAAGATAGCAAGTTTGCCCTATCTCGTGACCACCAAATGTGCTTTAAGGCGACAAGGTGGCACCCTTTTGGTAACACATTTTGTAACCAAATATGAAACTTGTCGTCTCTCTCTAAAAGAATTTTCGATATATACAGCGGAAATCGAACCAATAATTACCTGTCCTGGAGGGGTCTTCAACTTGGTATTTGCGCAATAAGCTTTGGGTTTGATCGTTGCTGTATGGGACCTATTGTCGACTAAAACGCATAGCTATCGCTAGAAAATAAATGGTATGAGAAATATTATTTTCATTTTAAGTACAATAACCATCTCAATGGTAGGATGTTCTTCCGACCGTGATTTAACCGGCGATGTAGATCCACTGCCGATCTATCCGTCCTATGGGTTGGAAACTAACGTCTTGATCAATGGACTGACCTTCGATGCAATGGAACCTTTTTTATCTGCCGACGGAAACTATTTATTTTTTAACAACCTAAACGATGGCATCGACACCAAGCTGTTTTATGCCACAAAAGAAAATGACTCAACCTTCACCCTAATAGGAGAATTGAATGGCCCCAATCAGACAGCTACCCCCTATCTGGATGCCGTGGCTGACATGGATGCTGATGGCCAATTTTATTGGACCTCGACCCGTGGCTATCCGGAGGAAACGAACAACATGTTCCATGGTAGTTTTGACACTGGCACCGTAAGCAATATTGGTAGGGTTCGGGGCGATTTTTATCGGACCAATCCTGGTTGGTTGGCTATGGATCATGGAATAAGTTTGGATGGTCAATTTTTGTATTATAACAACGCAAGGTTTGATATCACCCAATCAGAAGGGTGCAGTGGCCCTTGTGAAACGGAAATGGGTGTTGCCCAGAAGGTCAATGACTCAACTTTCAATAAACTCCCGAATTCTACCGCGCTTATGCAGCAAATTAATGATACCAATTATAATTTTTATGCCCCTTGTATCAGCAGCGACAATTTGGAACTTTTTTACACCCGTTACCCTACCGGTCCCATTTCAGCAGAAACACTTTTTGAGGTATGCGTTTCGGTTAGAAATTCCGAAGCGGATAATTTCTCAATACCTACGGTCTTGTTTTCAGAAAGTATCGGCAGCCTAGTAGAAGCCCCGACCCTGACGATAGATAAGCAAATTATGTACTATCATAAAAAAGTTGGGGACACCCATAAAATATTTATGAGGCGGCGTAAGGCACTTTAGCTCGATCGACTTAACCGAACCACACGTAGCCACTTTTGGCAATTTTTGCACTTTTGATACGCAACCAATAGACAATTTGGGGGTCTTATCTTTATAGCATCAGTTAGAATAGCCCGGTAAATTTTACCATTTACATAAAATTTACTACCATCCATACATTAGTAAATCGGACTTTTAAGAATATGGATACTTTTAAAACTGATTAAAGACTAAAACCAAATCAGTATGTCCACAATAATCTACACGCTCCTCATCCTGAACCTTTGCTTTGCTGGAGGAACCATTCTGGTGATCATTTATGGAATGTTTATTAAGAAATCGGGTGATTTTAATATGCACGATAACTTCGTCGGTAAACTAATCCGTAAAGTTTCCACAGGCTCGGGAAAAATATTATCTTAAAAAATAGGTTTACTGAGTTCTTATTCAACAGCTAATCAACCAATGACTCGCCATTCAAATTGGTGGTGAGCACATGACTCATAAAATCAAAAAAGGGCCTTATAGCCTTAAATGCGGTATTCACTTGCTCACCAAAATCTGCTGCCATTACTGCTTTGTCGGAAAATTTCTTTACAAAAATATACTGCTTTTTCCTGATCATGTCAATATTCGGATGCCCTTTTTCAAAACCTTTGGGCGCAGTCTTGACCTCGTCTCCGACAAGATCTCCCCAAATTGCTTTAAATTCTTTATTGGCGATGATTTTACGTAACGCTGTGGCATCTTGTTCACATTCTTTACGAATGCGCAGCAAATCTTTGGGGTTGGGTTCCCAAAACCCAGCAGCGATAAAACTGTCTTTTGGTTGTATATGAACATAATACCCACCACGAAGCTTCGCCCCAGCGCGGGACATTGACGCTGAAAAGTTTAGTTTGTATGGGGTTTTATCATTTGAGAAACGAACATCCCTGTAAATCCTGAAAAACTTTAATTTCTCGATTTCATCATGCTTCTTCATCTTTTCCGAGATAGCGGTAAAGACTGATCGAACCTGGTCATCTGCGGTTTTAAACTTCTTCTTGTGTTCGGTAAACCACTCCCTGTTGTTGTTTTTTTCGAGGGATTGTAAAAATTCGAAAATCCCTTTGGTAATGATAGCTGTTGACATACGACTTATCTTTTATTCCTTATCCCAATAGCTTACATTGTCATTCATTTCTGTTCGTCTGGCACTATTGCTGGCGACCAATTGTCGAAATAGGGGTTATTTTAAGCTAAAGTTAACCATTTATACAAAAGTAGTCTTGCAATAATTTCTAAATTTGAACCCACTAGCATACTCACATGGATAAGAAGTCGATCATCAATAAAATCAAGGAACACAAAAAACAACCTAATCTAAGGTACGCGTTAAAGGAAAAGGTTGAAGCTTTCACGAATAGGTTATTCTACACCCTATTCGACATCGATACCCCGGTGGAGGACAACCTTGCGATATTGGAGAAAGAATTCGACGCATTGGTCGAACTGGCTTGCTGGGAAACCGAAAGTCCTTGCAAGAAAGTATGGGAAAACTATGTTGTAAAGTTACCAGGAGTCTTGGAAAGCCTAAATTTAGATGCCGAAGCTATCGTCAATTGTGATCCCGCCTCACTCTCCATTGAGGAAGTTTATATGGCCTATCCAGGATTCTATGCCATCGCCATTTACCGCTTGGCGCATGAACTCTACATTACAGGTTTTCCCCTAGTACCCCGCTTGATGACCGAATATGCCCATAGGCAAACAGGGGTGGATATCAATCCAGGGGCCCAAATCGGGAAATCTTTCTTTATCGACCACGCAACTGGTGTAGTAATTGGTGAGACTGCCATCATAAAAGACCATGTAAAAATTTATCAAGGGGTTACCTTGGGGGCTTTATACGTGGCCAAGAACCTTCAAAGGACGAAAAGGCATCCTACCATCGAAAATAATGTAACCATCTATGCCAATGCTACTATTTTGGGTGGTAAGACGGTAATAGGTGAAAATAGTGTAATCGGTGGAAATGCATGGATCACCGAATCTGTGCCTTCCAATTCCACTGTCTTCCATTCAGCAGAAATCAGGATAAAAACCCTTCCCAATGCCGTTTAATCTTTTAGATCTGATTGGAAATACCCCCTTGGTAGAATCCAAGGTCTTGAACCAAAATACAAAGGTGAAATTGTTCTTTAAACTCGAAGGACAAAACCCAGGCGGCAGTGTCAAAGATCGTCCTGCACTCAATATGATCAAAAACGGATTGGATCGGGGCGATTTTAATAAAAATTCCAAACTCATAGAGGCGACCAGTGGTAACACAGGCATTGCGCTTGCCATGATCGCCGGCATATATGGACTGGACATAGAACTTGTGATGCCCGAAAACAGTACCATTGAAAGGGTTCAGACCATGCGCGCTTTTGGCGCCAAGGTAACCCTAACCCCTAACGATGTGGGCATTGAAGGCGCTAGGGATTATGCCGAAGCAAAGGTAAAAAAGGAAGGATATGTAATGATGAACCAATTTGCCAATGATGACAATTGGAAGGCCCACTACCAATCCACCGGCCCTGAGATTTGGAAGGATACTGAGGGAAAAATAACCCATTTCGTATCCGCTATGGGCACTACAGGCACCATTATGGGCACCTCGACCTACTTAAAAGAAAAAAATCCGAATATTCAGATTGTCGGAGTGCAACCCGCTGATGATGCTAAAATTCCAGGTATCCGTAAATGGCCAGAGGAATACCTCCCTAAAATTTTTGATGCTAAAAAGGTCGATAAGGTACTGGAAGTTTCCCAGCAAGAAGCCGAAGATATGGCACGGCGCCTGGCCAAAGAGGAAGGTATTTTTGCAGGCATGAGCAGTGGAGGGGCGGCTACAGCGGCCCTTAAATTGGCAAGCACTTTAGAGAGCGGGATCATTGTTTCCATTGTCTGTGACCGCGGGGACCGCTATCTATCGTCGGATCTTTTTGCTTGAAAGCCATGTTCCGAGGGTAATCCATAAGTTATGCTTATTTGGGAGTTTGTGAAAAACGGATCAATACATACCCAGCACCTTTAATATGGTTAAGGCTCCCAAAATCAACGTCAGGGCGATAATCAGTATCCCGAAAATATTCTGGACCATTCCGTTTCTGTATTTCCCCATTACGTTTGGACGATTAACCACCCATAAAAGGAAAATCGCTATAGCTGGGAGCAAAAGTCCGTTGGAAATCTGTGCGAACTGGATAATTTCAATGGGTTTGATCCCAAAGGATAAAGAGAGCACCCCTAAAAATAGGATGGCGATCCAAACCAATTTAAATTTAGGATCTTTCAAACCCGCTTTCCAACCAAAACAGCTATTGGCTACATAAGCAGCCGCCAAAGGAGCGGTTATGGCAGAAGTCACCCCAGCTGCAAATAGTCCAATGCCCATAAAATATTTGGCCGCACGTCCATAAAGCGGTTCCAACCCTTTGGCAAGATCCATGGCACTGGCTACTTCATTGCTTGGAATTGCAGCGGCAGCGATAATGACGGCCATCGATACCAAACCCCCAAGCACTATGGCTACAAACGTATCACGGCGTACCAATGGCAAATCTTCTGCAGATTTCCATTTTTCACTTACTAAGGAAGCATGAAGGAACAGATTATACGGAACAACGGTAGTGCCCACAAGGGCAATGATGGTCAAGATGCTATTTGTGGGAACCCTCGGCACGAACATGCCTTGGAGGATACCCCCCAGACTAGGTTTGGTTATGATTGCCGTCACCAGAAAGGAACAACTCATCACAAGGACCAGGCCGACAAAAACCTTTTCCAATAACCTATAATTTCCTACGTAAAGCAGTCCAAAAGCCAATCCCCCTATTATAAAAGGATAGCTTATGCTGTATTCTGTTCCAAATAATGCTTCAAGGCCCAAACTGGCACCACCAATATTTCCACCTTCATAAGCAGTATTTCCGAGCACGATCGCCCCTAAAATAATTCCTATTACCAGCATTCGAAAGATGGGACGGGTTAATTCGCTCTTGATAACATCGGCGAGACCTCTTTGGGTCACGATTCCTAGGCGTGCCGACATTTCCTGTAATATGACTGTGGCTATGATAGAGAACAACATGGCCCAAAGAAGCGAAAAGCCGAAACCTACCCCGGCGAGCGTACAGGTAGTTATCGTACCTGGACCTATAAATGCTGCGGCCACCAATACCCCAGGTCCCATTTTTTTGAACATACACTGATTGTTTCTTATTCCTGTAAATATATGGGCTTAGGGTGAGAACTTCCTATATCAATTTTAAAAAAATCCGCGTCCCTTTAAAATACAAATCATGCAGTTCATCTAAAATATTGCAGTTCGTCTAAAAGTAGGGTGTCGTACATCGATGCTTTATAATAAACCCATAATCCTTCTGTTATAATTATCCCAAATCAAATCAATTATAACCCCCGCCCGATTCAGTCGGGATAAATTGACCTACTTAAATGACCTGTTTAGAATGTAACAAAGAACTCAGTTATTTAGACCACCGGAACGCTATGGATTCATTGGGTGTTGAGCTATGCTCACAACACCAAGCCAGATTGGAAGTTTTGGTCGAAAATAATAACACCCCATTGGAGGCCATTCAATTATATTATGGCCTAAAAGAAGCTGGCGTAAGTGCCATGCTGGAATGGTGGGATGGAAAAAAATCGGTAGATATTGCCATCTCCCGTGTAAAGCTCAATATCGAAATCGATACAGACTACCATATGCTGACCCATGAACAGGCTATCAATGACCTGGAGGAGGCGATGCATTCCTTTAAAAACGGATTTACGACCATTCGTATCCCACATATTTTGATCAGGCACTATCTCAAGGAGACTGTCAACAATATAATGGGCATCATGGAAGGACTCCGCGCCAATATCAAGGCAATCTAACAAAACCATATGCCATGTCGAATGGAAAAAAAATCTTAAAGAATCCCCTTAGAATTTCAATAGTTGTTCTGCTCATGGGAATGCTGGCAAGAATTTTCCAATGGCCCTACGCTTCAATGATGGTCATCGGCGGATTTTCTGCAATCTGCATATTTTATGCTATTCGTTTTTGGAAAAAAACGGACAGGGTATTCTTAGATTACGTAAAATTGGTACTGGTTTTATTTTGGTCTTTAAACGGAATTTGTCGGATGTTAGATTTACCATACACCCTTCTATTTCAAATAATTACAGGTGCTTCCTTCATCACTTGGTTCGTTATGGAAGGTACGGCCTATTTTATGGATGAAGACCGCAGGGCCAAAAATAGTACACTGCAAATTTGGTGGAACGTATCCATGGTTCTGGGGGCGCTCTCCATTATTGCAGGTAGCTTGATGAAAGTACTCCATTGGGAATTTGCCAATATTTTACTCATCCTCGGCATCATTATGGTAGCCGTTTACATACTTAAAGACTTACTTATTGTCGCCAAAATCAAGGAAAAAGACAGTAGTAACGAAGAGTTTCAGCTATAATTTGTCTACAAGTCTTCCCCAAGTACCAAATTCCAAGTGCATAGAATCTTCCTTTATATAGATTGGACGGAGTTGCCAACATTTTTGCCGACCACTCATTTTCCCTTGCTATAGGTCAAAGTTTGAATTTAGTAATTCGCATATCCGCCCATTTAATGGTATTTAATCCACTATAATATTCGTATCTTTTTTCCATAATTCATCGTTATGAAAAACATAGATCGAAGACAATGGCTCAAGACTCTGGGGCTCTCCAGTGGGTTTGCCCTAGTTGGCGGATTTGACGCCCTCGCTTTATCAATCCCTTCAAGACCGCTTATTGATGGGACCATAGCCAAACTCGATTCCAATGAAAACCCGTATGGACCATCCACACGCGTCAGATCAGTTCTCACCAATACTTTTGATCAAGCCTGTCGGTATCCGTTTGGTGCTTTGAGAAGCCTTGTTGATATGATAGCCGAAAAAGAAGGTGTCACCAAAGACCATGTTGTAGTAACGGGGGGATCCACTGAGGGATTGAAGGCTGCAGGTCTAACTTATTTGGCGGGAGGGGGCGAACTCATATCGGCCGATCCTACTTTTCAGGCCATGTTAAGCTATGCGGAGACCTTTGGGGCACATGTGCACAGGGTTCCGGTAGATAGTGCCATGGGGCATGATCTAGAGGCCATGGCCCGGAGAATTACGGGTCAAACCAAACTTATTTTTATCTGCAATCCCAATAATCCCACAGGCACATTACTCGACAAGGGCAAGCTTATTGAATTTTGTAATGCTGTTGATGGCAAAGCCGTCATTTTCAGCGATGAGGCCTATTATGATTTTATCACTGAGCCCGGGTACCCTTCCATGGTAGAATTGGTTAAGAAAGAACGTAACGTGATCGTCTCCAAGACCTTTTCCAAAGTATTTGGACTAGCGGGACTTCGCATTGGTTATTTGATCGCTAGGCCCGACATAGCGGATCGACTCAAAGCAAGTGTCATGGCGAATACTAACATATTGGCCATCGAGGCGGCCAAGGAAGCTTTAAGGGACGATGATTTTTATAAATTTAGCATTGCAAAAAACATTGAGGCGAAAAATCAAATTTACACGACCTTGAGCGAGTTAGGGCTGGAACATCAGAAATCACATACGAACTTCGTATTTTTTAAATCAGGACGTCCAATCAATGAACTTATTATTGCGTTGCGCAAAGAGAATGTAATGATCGGCAGGCCGTTTCCTCCCTTTAACAATTGGGCAAGAATCAGTACGGGAACCCTGAAGGAAATGGAACTCTTTGGAAAGGGACTTAAAAAAGTACTGAGCTGACAATTAAAACTTCAAAATCTTTCCGCTATTACCCTTGTTGCGCTTTCCCAAATAAGACCCTTCGATTGAGGACTCAAAAAACCATACCCAAATATGCGCGCTGTATTTCGTCGACAAAGGGTTGTATTTAAAGGTTTTGCGGTTTCTGCCCTATGTACCATTTGTGGATGAAAAATACCCTTGACCGATTATAAATCCTGTTAACGAGAATTACTCCTGTTACATGGAGGCAAAATAGTCTATCCCACTTTTTAGGGTTTTATTTGATAAACCAAAATATTATGAAGGGAAAAACTACAATTGATGACATGATGGTGTATGGCTTTTGTGTCCTCTGCCTACTGTGGTCGATCTTTATTTTATTTATTTTAAAGTAATCAAAGGCTTATTTATTGTTTTTGGTTTATTTGAACAGACATGGAAATATCCGCTCCCGATATTTATAACAAGATAGAAACAACCCACCTGGTGACCTGGACGTATTGATTGGCATAGTAATTGAATTGAAGGAGATTACAATATGGCATTCTATTTTGCGTTAGATGTAAATAACATCAAAGCGCAGTATTACTGCCCTTACCTAAATTATGATAACTAAAATAGGGCGTTCACTTATCGTTGCAAAAGGAAAGATAATCTTGCCAGTTTTGGGCCTGAGCTTGTTTTGGTTAAGCCCACAATTTGCGAGCACGCCTAATATTGTTCATCAAACTACTGAAAACGTGCTGCTTAAGAGCGCCACTGCCATAAAAATTAAAACACCCAACAGCAGTACCATTTGGAAGCTTCCCGACACTGCAGAACTCATTTGGGATACTAAAAATATAACCACAGATAGATCAATTGGATTTTATTTGATCAAAGACGATATGGTGGTCCAAGATCTGGGAACATTCAAAAATAACCACTTTGCCAACGGGATCGAGTTGAACAAAAGCCTTCAAACGGGAAACAATTATCGTGTGATGGGCATTGAACTCTTTCCACAAGATAAAAACAACATTGCCAAATTCGCCACTCCATTTTTTACAATTATTGGGATGCCGAGAAAAATTTCTGACGAAAAGGAAATTACTGAGAAACCAGCCATCAGGGACACATTTGATGGAAGATCAATCTCCTATGTTAAAGAATTACAAGTGGAAAGTGCCTCAATTCGCATCAGCCTATGGGACCATGGAAGGGTAGATAATGATATAGTTTCCATTTATCTCAATGGGGAAGCCATCGTCTCAAAGTATGATTTAAAGTATCGAAAGAAATATTTTGACTTGCATTTGGATACTTCAAAGGCAAATGATCTATTCCTTTATGCCCATAATTTGGGCAAATATCCCCCCAACACCGTATCCATTGAAATATCAGATGGCACAAGTTTGGAAAACATCGTCCTAAATTCCGATTTGAAGAGCTGTGAGGCCGTATTGATCAATGTAAAAGAGTGATCGGTCCTCCTTCGCCATGCAACAACACCAGCCTCCTACGCGAAAGTAACTCGCCAAAGTAGGCTGAATAGCTTTGGAGCATATTGCTGTTGTAGTACCATATGGTTATTATTTAGTTTCAAATATTCTTTTGTCAAAAATATTTTTTTAAACTTGCGCCAGTTATTCGTATGTAATCTTCACGGCGCTTATCCCCCCAACTATCTATCTTCTAGAGCTCGAATTCGCTTAATGTTGGATCAATTGATCTAAAACCTATGAATTTTTACTAAGTACCGGTTCAAAACATTTATTGAACTTTGTCCATAGTAACAATTCAAAATTCTATCCCCATGAAGAATACTTTAACCTACAAAGTGGCCTTTGGATGTATTATGGCACTAATGTGCCTCCCATTGTCCGCACAAAATGACAAAACTTCCGCGAAGTCTTCCCAGGAAGTTTATGAAGCCAATAAAAGATTGGATAATTATCAAGAACTTAAAAATTTAGGGTATCAGGACCGTGAAATTTTCGAGGATTTGGGCAATGCCAATTTTCTGTTGGAAAACTATGAAACTGCGCTTTTTTGGTATAATAAACTGAAGGATATAAGTAAAAACGGAATCCTAAGCGACAGTTACGATGAACGCTGCCAATTTGCCCTTGCGAATTTGGGCCAACAGGTCACCTTTAATCGATCGCAAAATAAGGATTGGCTAAGTGAGATCCAGACTGATTATCAAATCAATAGGAATGAATCAAAAAGTAGGCAAGGTGACGCTGTTGCCACTAGGTTCAAAGCGCTTGATATGAGCCAAATAAATGAACAGTTCCTGGATGACCAATTGGCCTTGGACAATAGTTTTGAGCCCTTGGACAGTGATCCGCCTGAAACAGAAAATGGTTATAAAGCACCTATTACGGTAACTGCCGATGGAAATACGGCCTATTTCAGCAAAGCCATTTATGTAAAACCTGAGTATGGCATCTTTTCGAAAAAAGAGTTGGTACATAAAATCTACAGGGCCGAAAAAAGAAATGGACAATGGATGAACATCCAAGAAGTGGCCTTGTGCCCCAAGAATTATTCTACGTTGCATCCGGCCATTTCTGAAGACGGATCTCGTTTATTTTTTGCTTCGGATATGCCTGGCACCTTTGGAAAATATGATATCTACGTGGCCAGGGTAAACAAAGATGGAAGCTTAGGTATCGCCAAAAATTTGGGCCAAAAGGTGAACACAAAGAAAAATGACCTATACCCTACCATTGTAGGCAGTTCTGCCCTATTTTTTGCCTCTGAAGGCCGTAAAGGTTATGGTGGTCTTGATGTATATATGGCCGAAGTGGGGCAGAAAAAAGTGGGCCTCGCCGTAAATCTTGGCAATCCCATTAATAGCGCTGAAGATGATTTTTCAATCTCCCTTATCACCGAGAAGGGAATGGGATACGTCATGTCTAACCGGGGAAAAACTGGGGGGGCCATTCAACAAGTGGCATTCTCCTATCCCAATAAAGAGCAGGCCAGGATCCTTGCAAAACGGGAGTACAACATTTTGGAAGTTTTAAACAAGGACCTAAAAATAGATTATACCTCTTCGGTCTTCGAGGATGAATAGCAAGGCCATAGGTTTGCCAAACACTCAGGTTTGAATAATTAATACGATCTAAGACGATGGGCTGTCCAGTAATGCTACTGGTCAATAAAGTGCACCGTCAACAACCTATCAGCAGGTATACCCCGGAATACTGGACATCAACAAACAATAAATCTAAAAAGATGAGCTGCAATAACAACATAACAAAAAAGTTGGGCCAATTAGCCTTATTCTGTCTGGTACTTTGGATATCAGGTGTACAGGCCCAGGAAGCAACCCCAAATACGGGTTCTAACAGTACCTATCACAATCAATTGTTTTTCAATAGGTTTCTGATCAATCCGACATTTTCATTGGTACGGGAAAATAAATCTTACATAAACCTGCTCCATAGAAATCAATATGCCACCTTCGAAGATAACAGTCAAAATTACTTCTTAGGCTTTAGCAACAAATTGAACGACCATACAGCATTGGGCATAAGTCTTTATAGCCAATGGTCTGGTGTGGTACAGGAGTTTGGTTTTAACGCCAATTATGCCACTTCGGTAAAGTTGGGAGACAATAGTAAACTGACCTTTGGCACCAACATCACCTATTTTAATGAGGGGCTCGATAAAAACCGTGTAATTGCCACGGCGGACGATCAAAAAATTCTTGAGGCGAAAAAAGAAAGTAAACTAGCCCTTCAACCTGGAATGGCCCTCTCCCTAGGAAAATTCGATTTTGGGATCTATGCTGGGAAATTGTTCAACTACAATCAGACCACCAATCTTTTTACGACCGATCTTGACATGAAGGGCATCAGGGCTTCAGTGCAATATACACATACTTTCATGGCGAACAGGGGACTGTTCGAAGACGCTAGGTTCATGCCCTTGCTTCAATTTGGCAAAAACGAAACCGGTGGCTTGGCCTATGTTGGTTCCATGTTGTTGGAATTGCCCAAATACGGTTGGATACAGACCAACTTTGACGATAATTATGGACTATCATTAGGACTTGGATTCAATCTTAGTAGGAC
>JBBKWR010000442.1:0-5319 GCA_037969055.1 Flavobacteriaceae bacterium
TTTTAATTGGGGTAATTGCCGTTTAGATGGGTCTGGCCCAAGCCAAAGATTACATTCGCGTTGAAAGGCGCGTCATACAGGGCCTCAAATACGCCCCTTAAAAGCGTCACTGCCATTGCGGTAATGGACCGTTAAAAAAAATCTTACCGAAAAATTTTTGCCATTTTTTTTGTACCTTCTCTTCATTATTTTTAAGGTTCCCCTAGCGTCGGAACAAGGAACACCCTTTTTGTACCCCAAGCATTGGAACGGGTACCGATGTAAATGTGACCAGTTATTACCGAATGGCGGTAAATGACCGGGGAGCTGGGTTCGGTCCGCACCGATCGTGTCCGTGTATGCTTAGCTTTTTCCATGTCGCTTTCCAAGTGCATGGGAATACATATATAATTAGTCAAAGTAATAACAAAACAAATTTTTATGGCAGCAATATCACTTAAAATAAATGGTAAGGCCCACCGAATCGAGGCAGAGGATGATATTCCTTTATTATGGGCACTCCGTGATCATGTGGGGCTCGTGGGAACCAAGTATGGCTGTGGCATAGCACAGTGCGGCTCTTGCACGGTACTTGTTGACGGCGTGGCAACGCGCTCCTGCGTTATGCCGGCGAAGTCGTTGGGCGATGCAGAAATCATCACCATCGAAGGACTGGCCGAATATGGGGGCAAGTCGCTTCAAGAGGCCTGGGTAGAACACGATGCACCGCAATGCGGCTACTGCCAAGCAGGGCAGATCATTTCGGCGGCAGGATTGCTGAAATCAAATTCCAATCCGACGGATGAAGAAATCGACACGGCAATGAAGGGAAATATCTGCCGTTGTGGGTCCTATTTGCGAATCAAAGCGGCTATTAAGACCGCCATTAAGAAAGGAGGGGTTGTAGCATGACAAAGATAAATCTAAGCAGAAGGGGCTTTATAAAGATGACAGGAGTTGCCAGTGGCGGTCTTGTACTTGGGTTCCATTGGACAGGATGTACGCCTGTTAGACCAGCGGAAGCGGCAAAGGTCTTACTTGAACCCAATGCCTATATAAAAATCTTATCGGACGGCATGGTCACACTCCTGTCGCCCGTTCCTGAGATAGGGCAGGGAATCAAGACGGCCATCCCTATGATTATAGCGGAAGAACTTGATGTGAGTTGGGACAATGTCTTGGTAGTGCAGGCACCACTGGCACCTGACTTGTACATAAGACAAAGTGCCGGTGGTAGTCAGGCCATCCGTCAATTGTGGACCACTGTTCGCACCGCAGGTGCTGCAGCCCGTAGGATGTTGATGGAAGCTGCTGCTAGGGAGTGGAAAGTGCCCGTAGGCGAATTAACGACCAATGAAGGCATTATCAGCCATGAGAAAAGTGGTAATTCCATAGCGTATGGTGACATTGCAACAAAGGCCAACGATATTGAGGTGCCTGAGGAAGTGACTTTAAAAGACCCCAAAGATTTCAAAATAATAGGAACCTCCCAAAAGAATGTCGATGTCCATGACATTGTGGAAGGAAAACCATTATTTGGAATGGATATGAAAAAAGAGGGTACAGTAATTGCAATGATCACACACCCTCCGGCCTTTGGGATGAAACCGAAATCTGTCGATGACAGCGCCGCAAGGGCCATTCCCGGAATCAAGGATGTATTTACGATTACGGCCTTCCCAGAAAATATCGAAACACCCTGGTCGGGCAATAATGCGTTTCCTGAACTGGTTGTCGTTACCGGAGAAAGCACCTGGAACGTCATGAAGGCGAAAAAAGCATTGAAGATTGAATGGGAAACGGTGACGCCAGGTGAAAATACGGAAGACCATATTGAACAGATGGAAAAACAGATCAGCGGTAGAATGACACAGCCGGACAGGATCGATGGGGACCCTGAAGCAGCCTTTAGGAAAGCGGTTAAAGTAATTGAGCGTACGTATTCAGCGCCCTTCCTGCCACACAATACCATGGAGCCAATGAACTTCTACGCCCATGTTATTGGTGATAAAATTGAACTTGAAGGTCCTACACAAACCCCTCAAAGGCTGCGCGATGTAACCGCCCAAATCATGGGTATTCCGGAAGAAAACATCACTGTAAATATCCTACGCGCAGGTGGAGGATTCGGACGTAGGTTATACGGGCATTATGGGGTGGAAGCGGCCATGATTTCAAAAAGAATCAATGCCCCTGTCCATCTTATCTATACGCGTGAAGACGACATGACCCAAGGAACGTACCGGCCAGATTATCGGGTCAGGTATAAAGCCGGTATTGATGCCAACAACAACCTCATTGCCCTTACTGTCTCTGGTACAGGGACCAATGGCGGGCCAGTGGCGAGCAACCGGTTTCCTGCAGGCGCGTTAGACCACTATGCAGCGAAAAATTACAGTTTGGAATCCAATATATCTACCGGTGCGTGGAGGGCACCACGGTCAAATTTCATTGCCGGGGCCGAACAGTCGTTCCTCGATGAAGTGGCCGAGGCTTGCGGAAAGGATCCGATTGACTTTAGACTGGAATTGTTGGAGAGGGCCAAAAACGACCCAGTAGGTGAAAACAATGATTATGAACCAGATCGCTTTATTGCACTGATCAATTTGATAAAGGAAAAATGTGGATGGGGCAACGAAGGGGAAGGGATACATCGGGGCATTTCAACCTATTTCTGCCACAACAGTTATATCGCACAGGTGATTGACATAGAAATGCGGGACAATAAACCCGTTCTCAAAAAAGCTTGGTGTGCGGTCGATTGTGGCATTGTAATCAATTTGGATGGGGCCAAAAACCAAGTTGAAGGTGGAATAATGGATGGAATTGGTCATGCCATGTACGGAAATATCACCTTTAATGATGGGGTCATCGATCAGCAGAATTTTGACAAGTATCGTCTCATTCGTCATGGGGAAGGACCTGAAGCCGTGGAGACCTACTTTATCGATAACGGTATCGACCCTACCGGACTAGGCGAGCCGGCCCTGCCACCGGTTCCGGGTGCACTGGCCAACGCCTTGTACAGGGCCACAGGGAAACGTCTGTACCATCAACCTTATATTCTTGAATTGGAAGGAAGGGAAATCAAATTGGGATAATAAAATAAATCTAATACTGGAATAATTATACAGCGCCCATCCTATATGGGCGCTGTTTTTTTTGTGCTTCAGGAGGATGCAATTTTGAAGCAGGAAGGGAGGGTCATCCCCGCGCACCAACCAAAGTTCAAATAAACGATATTATTATTGATCGGACGACTGCAGGTTTAAAAAGCGCTAGACGAAGGGGAATTCAACTTGGTCGAAATAAAGGTCTTAATAAAGGAGCCAAACAAAAAGCTATATTAGCAGCGTCATATTACAAAGGGAACAACCTCCCCATAGTTGGTATCATGAAGTTGGAAGGCATTAAATCAAAACCTACGCTTTATAAATATTTGGCCATTCAAGGTAGACGGAATTGTAAGGAATGTGGGGTTATCTTTTGGGATGACAAACAGGAATTAGAAGATGCCTTTTGCAAGAAGCATTTGAAAATAAAAAAATGAATTCAAATATAAAATTCTGTTTTCGATACATTTTACTTTGTACTACTTTATGTCCAATTTTATTTATGTCCTGTGAGCAAAAATATGCTGAAACCGTTGAGGTTAGGGGTGTTTATGGAAACCCCAAACCTTTCTGGGATAAAGGATTCGATCTCAATAATCTTGGGGTTAATGCTATTTTTGTCCACAGCGGATCGATCAACCATGATATGGTCAATAGGGCCAAGTCTGAGGGATTAATGGTATTTGCTGAATTTGCCACCTTAAATGGTAAAGATTATGTAGAAGCGCACCCCGAAGCCTGGGCAATCAATGAAAAAGGTAAAAAAGTGCAAGCTGCATCCTGGTTTATGGGCGTTTGTCCTACCGAACCCGGTTTCCGTCAGTATCGTTTTGACCAGCTGCGGGATTTACTATTGGAGCATGACCTGAATGGTGTTTGGATGGACTATCTGCATTGGCATGCACAGTTTGAAGAACCTGATCCCATCTTGCCTGAAACATGTTTTTGTAACCATTGTCTTGATGATTTCTCAAAATATTCCAGAATTGACATACCAGACGGAATCACCTCAAAGAAGGCACAATGGATACTGAATAACCATGATAAATCATGGCGTAATTGGCGATGCAAAGTGATTTATGATTGGACCTATGAAATAAAAGGGATTATCAAGGAAATCAAACCAGAGGCTCTCCTTGGACTTTATCATTGTCCATGGAATGACCAGGAATTTAATGGTGCAAGACGTCGCATATTAGGTCTCGACTATGATCTATTAAAAGAAACTATCGACGTATTTTCTCCTATGGTATATCATGAGAGAATGGGAAGAGAGCCCAATTGGGTTGAAGAGAATATACACTGGTTTAGTAATCGATTAAATATCAGAAAAGATTCTTATCCAAAAGTATGGCCTATCGTTCAAGCACATAATAGCCCGGGTGTCATTTCCAATAAGGAATTTGAAACTGTTCTGAAGGGTGGACTGGCCGGGGAATCTAGCGGAGTGATGATGTTTACAACTTCTGCCGTAGCTGAAGATGAAGGTAAGACAGAAGTGATGAATAAGGTGTATACTAAACTAATGGGAAAATCTGCTAACTAGATTATTCAAGTTTTTGTCTAAACCAACAATTAATTTACATCATCATTTTCTTGGTGATATGATAGGGTGTCATTCTATAAAGTTCAAATAAACGATTGAATATTTAATGGATTTATGGTTAATGATCAAACACCTACAATATATAAAATGGAGCGGAACACAAAAAAGATAATTATGCCCACTAACAAAAAACAAAATAATAAAAGCCAATCGGTTGCGGATGATGATGCTCAAAAGCAGCCCATACAGCAAAAAGAAAACAATACAGGTTTACCTGACAATTTGAAATCAGGAATTGAGAATCTCTCAGGTTATTCTATGGATGATGTTAAGGTACATTACAACTCGAATAATCCGACACAATTGCAAGCTCATGCGTATGCGCAAGGGACCGAGATTCATTTAGCGTCTGGACAAGAAAAACACTTGCCTCATGAGGCTTGGCATGTGGTACAGCAAAAGCAGGGACGGGTCAGGCCAGCAACCCAGCTCAAAGGAAAGGTAAATGTAAATGATGATGCGGGATTAGACAAGGAGGCCGATGTGATGGGAGCAAAAGTACAATCATATAAAAAAGAGGTCAATTAGAATAGTAATAAGCCAAACCATTGAACGCTTACGGTTTTCAAAACTCCAGAAGAAATGGGGTATTGATTGTTTGCATGGAATATATACCAAAGC
>JBBKWR010000443.1:0-4606 GCA_037969055.1 Flavobacteriaceae bacterium
GAAACAGGGGTGACGCCGGGACAGGATTTTTGCGTGTTTGATGTGCCGGATGTTGCAAGATTTGGGGTGTCGATTTGTTACGATATGTGGTTTCCTGAAACCATTCGTACTTTAACCACTATGGGTGCCGAAGTTATTATGCACCCTACCATGTCCGGAACCATCGATCGCGACATTGAACTTTCGATTGTTAGGGCAATGGCATCTGTAAACCAATGCTATTTCTTTGATGTCAATGGTTTGGACACGGGCGGCTGTGGTCGATCAATCGTCTGTGGGCCAGATGGGCGGGTATTGCACCAGTCGGAAGGCACCGAGGAAATCATACCACTTGAACTGAATATTGAAAGAGCAAAAAGAAGCCGTGAATTGGGCATTCTCCGTCTTGGGCAACCGCTTAAAAGTTTTCGAGATCATATCCATACTAATCAATTTGGGATTTATCAACCCAATATACCCACGCCCTATCTAGATTCTTTAGGGCCGTTAATCAAGCCTTCACGATTGGATAAAATAACAGAATTAAAAATTAAGGAAAATTCATTAGAGCAAAAAGTCTCGCCGGTCCACTATAAAGGGGATGGTATAATTTAAAACAGAAAATATGGGGGGAATTCCTAAGATTAAAAAGAATAAACAAAATAAAGTAACAGCAATTAAAGATTTTGTGAGTTGGTTCGAAATACCTGCTACCGATTTTCATCAGGCGGTATATTTCTATAATCACATATATGGAATCGAAATGACACAAAACATTACAGAGGTAAATGCCATGGCCTTTTTTCCTGTAACATCTGGCATTGGTGGTGCGGTAATCGCTGGCCCCGGATCTATACCCTCCGATACGGGACCATTGATCTATCTCAACGGAGGTAATGATCTGGATAATGTGCTCAATAAAGTAGAAGCGGCAGGCGGGCGCATTGTAATGCCGAAAACGCTTATTAGTGATGACGCTGGCTATTTTGCCATTTTTATAGATTCCCAAGGAAACAAACTTGCCTTACATTCAAAAAATTAAAACGTGATTCAAAACAAAAGAAAAAGTGCCCCTTATTATAACATCGGCCAATTACGGGTTGATTATTGGAACAAATTAAAAATTGAAACCGCTGAACTTGCCCGTTGCCATAAGGGGTCTGTGAATGAAAAAACACATAAACTAAAGGTAAAGGAGTTTTTAAAAGATTTAAAAGGCGTGGAGTGCTTTTTCGCATTCCCGGGAAAAGAGCGAATACGCAAATTTGAAAATACGTTTTCCAGTCATGAATTTACCTCCCTTTCCCATATGGTGGCTGAAACCACAAGACAATTTTTAGGGGACAGTTATAAAAGCAATCCTGACTTCTTTGATTTTGAGGAACACAGTATGGAGTCTGCCGAGGAACATGAGCAGCAAAATAATATTAGAAAAAACCATTTTGAGGTTTTGTTCATTGACAATATTTCCAAAGAGGATGAGTATAAATTAAAGCATAATTTAAGATCGCTCAGGGCTCCTAACGACAAGTTCACGTATGGTGTTGTGGTACAACGTTCTTTTCAGGACGTGATGATCACTTTGCTTTTTAATCATAATATTCAGGCCGTCGTAGTACGTTATGCCCCAACGTATCACTCAAAGCAGATCACCCCCGTTATAAAACCATATATCGAAGAAGTTACAAAACTCGATTTTTCATCCAGACCGGAAACCGAACTTGGTCCTATCATAGGAGAGTTGATCAAACAACGACGGCCCGAATTGGATACGTATTATGTCACAGACACTTCACTAGGACACCTTAAGGACAGTACCATTAAAAGTTTCAGACGTATATTTTATCAATCAGAAGACATTCAGGAGCTACATCTAACGATTATGCGCGGTATCGCCGAGCGTTATAATACGCCTTTCTTTTCTGCCTTGGTAGAATATAGCCAAAAGCCCACAGGGGTCTTTCATGCCATGCCAATATCGCGTGGAAATTCTGTGTTCAAATCGAGATGGATAAATGATTTTGGTGATTTTTATGGTCGCAATATGTTTTTGGCGGAAACATCGGCCACAACAGGTGGACTTGATTCGCTGTTACAACCAACAGGGCCAATTAAAAAAGCCCAAGAGATGGCCCGCGATGCCTATAGTTCTCAATACACCTATTTCGTGACCAATGGCACATCGACGGCGAATAAAATAGTTATGCAGGCCTTGGTAAAACCGCAGGATGTTGTGCTTATCGATAGAGACTGTCATAAGTCACACCATTATGGCCTGGTTTTGGCAGGCGCTTACCCTGTTTATTTGGATTCCTATCCAATAGAAGAATACTCTATGTACGGGGCGGTTCCTTTGGAACAGATCAAAGCCAAGTTACTGCAATTAAAAGAGGCGGGAAGACTTGACAAAGCTAAGATGTTGCTCTTGACCAATTGTACTTTTGATGGTCTTGTATATAATGTAGAGCGCGTTATGGAGCAAGTCCTTGCCATAAAACCGGACATGGTTTTTTTATGGGATGAAGCTTGGTTTGCCTTTGCAGGATTTGCCAATAATTATAGGCAACGAACGGGCATGTTCACTGCGAATAAGCTTTATGAAAAATATAAGAGTGCCAATTATAGAAAGCAATATGACGACCATATTAAAGGATTGAAAAATGGAGACCAATCAGTATTACCAGATCCTGATAAGGTTAAAATACGGGTCTATGCTACACAGAGTACCCACAAGACTTTAAGTAGTTTTAGACAAGGCTCGATGATTCATATTTGGGATGAGGATTTCCGAAGAAAAACTGAAAACACCTTTCTTGAAGCCTACATGACCCACACTTCTACTTCACCAAACTACCAGATGTTGGCGTCCCTGGATGTTGGCAGACGACAAGTACAGCTCGAAGGATTCGAATTGGTAGAAAAAAGTATTGAAATGGCGATGGTACTAAGAGCCAAGATAAATGACAATCCCCAACTAAGCAAGTACTTCGATGTGCTGACTGTACATGATTTTATTCCTGATAAATATCGCCAAACCGGCCTTAAGGAATATTATACCAAACGCGAAGGCTGGAACCGAATGGACGAGGCATGGGAGAAAGATGAATTTGTACTGGACCCAACCAAAATAACCTTATATATCGGAAAGACCGGTGTTGATGGCGACACCTTTAAGAATAAGTATTTAATGGATAAGTTCAATATCCAGATCAACAAGACGTCTCGAAACACGGTGTTGTTCATGACCAATATCGGGACTACAAGAGGTAGCATCACCTATCTTATCAATGCACTTTTGAAAATTGCCGATGAATTGGATGAAGAGTTCAAAGCTTTAAACGACAAGGAAAGGGAAATACGGGACAAAAGGATCTATTCCTTGACCCAAGAGGTTCCGCCGTTGCCTGATTTCAGTTATTTCCATCATTCATTTCAGGCCGTACCTGGAGTCCCAGGCGGTAATTTAAGGGAAGCCTATTTCTTGGCGTATGATGAAGACAATTATGAATATGTTCCTTTAAATAAATGTTTGTCGCTAATGGGCAAAGGACGAAAGCTCGTAGCTTCCACCTTTGTAATTCCTTATCCCCCTGGTTTTCCCGTGTTGGTTCCGGGCCAAGTGGTAAGCGAAGAAATTATCAATTTTATGACGGTATTGGACGTTAGTGAAATACATGGATACCGCGCTGATCTAGGACTCAGGATATTCAAAGAAAAAGTATTGGACAGACATAAGATAACCACTTCACTGGGCGGGATGTCGATTGGAAAGAAGAAGAAAAAACAACTAGTTTAATCAATTTATAAAAATTTACATGACAACTAAAAAAACAGTAGCAACAAAAAAAGTCACCAAGCCTGTTGGCAAAAAGACAACCGCAATAAAAAAAGTGTCCACAACCGCGGTACTTAATGGCGTATCCGATATAAGACGTTTCTTCCATAAAAACGAGACCCCCCTGTACTTCATAAGTGCCACCAATTTCAATATGTTGGGTGCCGACGAATGGATCAAGGGATTTAAATTTATCTGCCATATTGAATGTTTCGATGGACAGCATCCCAACGTGTTTTCGCCTAAGGAGGAAATTCCTCATGACGAATTCACAAGTATTGAAGATATCAATAACTACCTCCTTCAACATCCAGAAGTACAAGATTTTCTGACCACTAGAAAAAAAGGAAAGACAACAGGAAAGGCCATGTTTCTTATGTTCGATGATAAGACGGAGAAGCTCGCTAAAAAATTAGGGCTACAAATTATGTTCCCTACTGCCAAGATGCGGACTTTTATGGACAATAAGGTAAATACGAACCGAATTGCCGAAAAAGCTGGTGTGCCCTGTGTGCCATATGTGCTTTCCCCCGTTTTAGATTATGCTCACTTGAATAAAGTTTCTAAAGTACTTGGCACGGAGCTGGTAATCCAAACGCCTTTTGGTGACTCCGGCCATACCACATTTTTTATCTCCAATGAGGCAGAATTCAAAAAATATGAAGAGGAGATTGTCAAGGAAAAGGAAGTCAAGATAATGAAACGCATCAATTGTAAGGGTTCCGCAATTGAGGCCTGTGTAACAAGACATGGAACAATTGTCGCCCCCCTAATGACCGAACTTGTCGGCTT
>JBBKWR010000444.1:0-7564 GCA_037969055.1 Flavobacteriaceae bacterium
GAAACATCCAGATTTCAAAATAAACACGGTGGCCGATATCAGCTGCGATATTGATGGCCCAGTGGCGACCACGATAAGGGCCTCCACGATAGCGGACCCCATTTATGGCTATGACCCACAACGTGAAAGGGAAGTCGATTTTAAAGACCCCCGTGCCATTGCGGTCATGGCGGTGGACAACCTGCCCACCGAGCTCCCACGCGATTCCAGTATGGGCTTTGGCAAGGCTTTTCTTCATTCGGTGATCCCAGCCTTCTTTAACAGCGACCAAGATGGCATCCTACAGCGCGCCCGTATGACCCAAAACGGTAAACTCACCAAGCGTTATGCCTACCTTCAAAATTATGTAGTGGGTAAAAATTAATTGGCACTCCGTCATTGCGAGCGCAGCGAAGACTGTCCTGCCCAGCCAGAATGACCTTGTCGGGCTGGCTTGCCTGTACCATTCGGGCAAGCTTTCAGGCGGGCAATCCCACGAATCATAACCAAACAGAAATATTTTTGGAGCAAATGAGAGTATGCCAAAAAAAGCGACGTAATATTAAGAAAATCGTTGAAATGCATCAATTTAATTGCATTTGAACGAAAAAAGGCATAAAAATTCGCGATGCGGCACAATCTGACAGTTAATTAGTGTTAACTTTGCCTTAATATTTTGCTTAATACATGGCTAGGTATAGCTAACGAATTGTCCCCACAATTACTTGGCTTCTAGTTATACCCTACTTGCACTCGCTTCAATGCTGTTTATAATTGAAGTTACCCCTGAGCCAAGGTCGGAGCGCTAATAATGAACTTAAACCTAAAAGATGGTATTCCCTCAATCCTTGTTTGCCAATATATACCTATTGGCTATATTTTCTACCATATGTGCATTGCTGGTATCCATCAGAATGTTTCCTGTAATTATCTATATAGCCCATAAGAAAGGACTTATGGATGATCCTGGAGATCATAGTATCCACAGTTCAAAAATACCCACCTGAGGAGGTGTCGGTGTGTTCATAGCCTTTGCATTATCCATTATATTGTTCGGACTCGCTGTGGACATGCCCAAAGCCGATCTGGTCAAATTATTATCGCTTTTGGGGGCCACCATTATACTATTATTTTTAGGGATCAAAGACGACCTCTTGGTTTTGTCGCCCAAGAAAAAGTTAATTGGACAAATCATTTCGTCTGCCATCATCATTTTTTTGACCGATGTCAGGATCACCAGTTTCGACGGACTTTTCGGGATTGGAGAACTGCCCTATCTTATTTCCGTGCTGTTTTCACTCTTTGTTTTTATTCTGGTCATCAATGCGTTTAACCTCATCGATGGCATTGACGGCCTGGCCGGGGCTATCGCATTGATAGCCAGTGTCTCATTTGGCATATTCGCGCTCTTAAATGGTAATGTCTTGATGACTTTGGTTTCTTTTATCTTGGTAGGCGCCCTGATAGGGTTCCTTCGTTATAATTTATCGAATACCCGAAAATTATTTTTAGGGGATTCGGGATCAATGTTCACAGGCTTTTTATTAGCCTACCAGGGAATCAGCTTTTTGGAGTATAACAGTAGTGCCAATGTTGGGTTTGGCCTATCGAATGCACCTATTTTACTATTGGTCATCTTGTCATATCCCTTGTTGGATACCTTGCGGGTCTTTGTCATTAGGGTGCGCAATAATCGAAGTCCGTTTAGCGCCGACCGTAATCATATTCACCATCGTCTATTAAATTTGGGGCTGCGCCATAAACATGTAAGTATGATCATTTGTACTGCCAATACTTTGCTCATCGGACTGGTATTATTGATCCAGAATTTGAACATCAACATCCAATTGTTTATCAGTGTGTTTATAGGTATGGCCATCTATTTTATTCCCGTTGTGCTAACACGCAAGAGTAGTTTGCCCTCTTATGGTACCCCGGTAATAAAAACAACTTTTTCTGGTAGCGTGCACCGTTCAGCATTAAATGGGGGAATACCATTTGAAAATAATTTTTTGGACCCCAAATTCCAAAAATCTCCTTACGTCCAAAATTTTGATGGCATAAATATTTCAAAAGGTCAAAGGAATGAAAAAGAACAAATGGAATTAAATACTGTAGTTGATAAAAGTTGGTAAATCAAAAAAATCAGCTGTTTTGTTAAATTAATCATTCAAATACAACGAAATAAGTGCTACTTATCGAAAAGATTAATTAAACATTGCAAGTAGCGTAAAATTGACTGTAACTTTATCTTTAAGTTGTATTACCAGTGAAGGACAGGTATGACGAACGAATTGCCCCACGGTTCATAATACCAAACGTGCTACCTAAATTAACTTCGCTTATTATATTTTATTAAGTGTAAGAATAATGCAAAGTCCATAATACAATGATTGGGTGTTATGAGAGTACTTAATAAGGTACGATGGCCTACTTAGAAACATTATTCGTTAACCCATTTATTTTGGGTTGCATCTCTATTATTGTGGCATTTTTGCTGTCCTTAAGATTGTATCCCGTAATTATTTACCTAGTACGTAAAAAAAATCTTATGGACGAGCCAGAAGACCGCAGTATTCATGAGCACAAAACTCCTACGTTGGGAGGCGTAGGCCTCTTTATCACTTTTTCTTTGTCTATTATTTTAATAGCATTGGTTGCAAGTTTGGTGCATCTCGATTTAATCAAGCTCTTGTCACTACTGGCGGCTACCATCATCCTGTTGTTTCTTGGCATAAAGGATGATCTATTGGTTCTATCTCCAAGAAAAAAGATAATAGGGCAATTAGTAGCATCCTGTATCGTAATCTTTTTTGCAGATGTGCGCATTGATAATTTATATGGCCTTTTGGCAATAGGAGAATTGTCTTATCTAGCGTCAGTATTGCTGACCATCTTGTTTTTTATTTTCATCATCAATGCATTTAATCTGGTGGATGGTATTGACGGTTTGGCCGGGGCAATTGCGATCATTTCGAATATTACCTTAGGTTTTTTCTTTATGATGAATGATCAATATCTTATGGTGTCGGTAACCTTTATATTGATAGGGGCGCTTTCAGGCTTCTTGCTCTATAATTTATCAGATACCCAAAAAATATTTATGGGCGATTCGGGGTCTATGTTTATAGGCTTTTTGTTGGCCTTTGAGGCCATTGTTTATTTAGGGATGGCAGAAACCCCAACTGCCATGATCACCCCCAAAGCCCCAATTATTGTTTTGGCCATTTTTTCATTTCCAATAGTTGATACCTTGCGTGTTTTTATCATTCGCATCTACAACAAACAAAGCCCGTTTAAAGCAGATTGCAATCACATACACCATGGCCTATTGCAGCTGGGCATCAATCATAAACAGGCCACCATACTGGTAGCACTGAGCACTGTCTTCAATATAGAGTTGGCCATAATTGTGAGCGGTTTGTATATCAACGTGCAATTGTATATTTTGGTTTTGGCCTATCCTTTAATATGCCTATTCCCATTGCATCTGGCCCGGGCCAAAAATAATAGCCTACGTATGGCAAATCTTTTTGAAATTAATGGCAAAACGGTCAATGGTACCCACCAAGGCAACAGTTTGGAACAACCAATCAGCAAACATTCAAGGGTTGGATCAGTATCCCCCGAGTAGGGGTGTCCTAGCTAAAATCACTATTTATCGTCAAACCTCGAACATAGCAATCAAGTGAAAAAGACAGTTCATCCCAGCAACCTTGATGAAGACATAGGTTATATAGAAAATATTCCAACGTCTTAGAAAGATAGCGCTGAAAACATATTGCATTTATAACAGGTGTTACTGGTCAGGTCGAGGCATATTTTACCGAACTTATATTAAATACTGGCTATATCGAACATGGCCTATGTGCTCAATGAAGTAGGTTCGGGCAAGACAAAGGGTTACAATTATGGCCATGAGTATGGGTATGGGGTAAAGGAATAGTTTTCCATGCTTATAAGAACATTTTGAATTAAGAAGAAAGCCAAGACTAGAAGAATCAATTCACAAGAAAAGATGCGGTTCTTATAATCTTTATACTAGACTGGTCTTTTGTGGGGGTTCAGTTTCTGGCATAGCTAAAAATAGGCTACTCGCCCTTATAATACAATCCGACGGATATACCAACAAATCATTTGGCGTATATAAAAAACTCCTATTCCATAAGGTTTTTTTAAGTGGATTCATTATCGAGCTCTAAACGCAGTATATTTTTAATCGTAATGACGCTTTAGTTTTTCGATCAGTTTGGGTCCGCTACAATTGGTTACTTGAAATCGTCCTAAACGTAATGGAGAGGAATTCTGGGTAATTACTGCATCCTGTGTGGTAAAACCTAGAGGTATACTGTTTTTCGCTACAATAGATAATGTTTCATTGTTATAATTACCATAAGGATAGGTAATGGCATTAATTTGTGGATAACCCTTGCCGATAAGATAATCTTTACTCCCGGCAATTTCCGATGATTGAATTTCTGCAGAATGACATGCCAAAGCTGGATGGGTCATGGTGTGTATACCCAAACTAAATAATTCGTTATTTGCTAAATTTTCTAATTCCTTATTGTTCATGGGATAGTTTTCGGACCAATGGCCCGGGGTAAAATCGGCCCATTTACGCACGAAATCCATAATTTCGAATAGTTTAGAATAAGAAAGGGGCTTTAAAAGTTCCCATAGTTCAAGGTATATTTTGCAACGATTGGTAGGCGGGGGTGTTGGCCAAATCCAGGATTGTTGTTGTAACCTAACTTCCTCGGTCAATTGTTCGCCCTCAATGTGAAATGTGTAAATTTTTTCGTCAATGGTTAAAGTCAGGTTTGTAGGGAGTGTTATAGAATGAAGGAAAATGATTTCTAGCTCATCCCACCAAAACAGTTGTTGCTTCCCAACAAAATGGGTTGGTATAAAGAAAGTAGCAGGACAATTATATTTTTCCAACATAGGTTTGGCATTCAAATAATTATCTCGATATGCATCGTCAAAGGTTATGTATATGCTATTTGGTTCTATTTTTCTAATAGAAAATTGTTCAAGCAGATCACTTAGCGGTAATACGTTAAAGTTTTTTTTTATCTCTTTGATCTGCGTTTCGAAATTATTTGGGCTAACTGCCAATTGCCACGGATCTGTTTCGAGATTGCACACACGGTGATACATCAGTACAATTGCCTTTGGTTCTCTTGGCCGTAAAAAATTTCTAATTCTTAAAATCATTGAAGATATTTTTATTTTATAGCACGCACCGTTATTATTACCTGATAATGTGGATCGTGTTGGTCCAATTGTTCTTTCTTGATCTCGGGAAACCCCATTCCATATAAAAAGGCACTTGCAACCAACACATTCCCGAACGTTTTTATTGAAATTTTCTCTGTAGGGAAGCTCTCCTCCATTATTCGTTGCATTGAGGCATCTGTAAAGGACCAAAGCCAGTATTTGCCCCATCCATCCTGGGCTATATGGCTAATTCCAGGAACTGTTATTAACAGTGTTCCTCCCTGTTTTAAAAGCCTGTAACAAGTTTCAATAGCACCTTTGAAGTCATAGATAAGGTGTAGGGTTTGGGTAAGGACGATACAATCAAAAGTATTTGAAGGGATATGTGGCGCATTGCTTAAATCGCCAACAAAAGTTGCTTGTTCATTGGAGTCATCAATATGTAAAATATCGCTCTTTGTAACATTACTTCCCCCATATTTTAAGGTATAGACATTATCTCCTATTTCAAGTACCCTACCTCCAATCAATGAAGAATTTTCATTGAGGAAATTCTCTATATAATATCGATCTAAAGGCCCACCACGGTCGTAACCAAATTGTGTGCTAAACGGAGTTGTGCGGTTTAAATCGCCGATACCTATTTTCCCAGTTGAAGGTATTTTTCCAGTCATGTTTTTAGCCTTTTTCTGAGCTGATTTAAAAATATTCCTCAGTTTCATTTTTTTAATGTAATACTTAACTTTTTTGCTGATTTTTTCTAAAAGATATCGAATTATTTCAGTTTTGAACTTTATGTAGAGTAATGGACTATTCTTCTTTAAAGTCCTAATTTCTTCCTTTTTGAAATTTAATTTATTAGAATATAATTGAGCGCGAAGGCTCTTAATTATTTTTTCAGAATAGTAAGATTTCCAAGATGCAACTCCTCGGAGAATTGATTCCTTTTCAGCAGAAGTTTTAAGATATTTTTTTTGAGCTGATAGTACAAGTAGAGCATACTTCATCATTTTTGGATAATTTGATGACATATTATTATCGTGTATTCGATATACAGCAATTAACCCCGTATGGTGAATTATAGGGTGATGCCTTGCTATTTTCAGGTACAGATCATAATCTTCACAATAGGGCAGTGAAGCGTCAAAATGATAAGTGTCAAAAATCCAACGCTGATACATGACGGTGGCATGCATACCTATGAAATTTCCCTCCAATAATCTGCAGTAGTGATTTTCATTGACTTCCTCTTGAACAACCATGGTTGTGTCTTTAGGTTCATAATATACTTTATGCCCCCCCGAAACAAATGCAACATTATTGTTTGGCGTTAACAAATCTAAATTGCTTATAATAGCATTTTCCAACAACCAGTCATCCGCATCCAAAAAAATAAAATATTCGCCCGAGGAATTGCTAATACCATTATTCCTCGCTGCCGAAAGTCCAGCGTTAAGCTGGTAAATATATTTAACCGACGGGTAACGAAGACAAACATCCTTGGTATGGTCTCCTGATCCATCATCAACTACAATAATCTCAAAAAACTGATAAGACTGTGCATAAATGCTTTGAATAGCTTTTGTCAAATATCTTCCATGATTATAACAAGGGATGATAACCGAAACCAGTCCTCTTTCAAAGGTTGTGGGTTTGCTCATTTTACGGATTGATTAGCTACTGAGGGTTTATTCTTATTTCTCATATAAAACCTTATTCCAGAAATTAACCCTTTAATTTCGATCCATATTGTCTGATAACGAAAGTTATAATTTGGGAAGCCTAACATAATTAAGTGAAGGTAATGTCTTGTCAATTCATAATACAAATATTTTTTATACCCGATTTTTTTATCCAGAGCATGTTGTATAAGTACAGATGTCGAATGGCCGCGCATATAACCAAATAGTTGTTTGTGTAGTTGCTTTAGTTCTTTTCGATGATCGTGGTATACAAATGCCCTTGGATTGTAATGAATAGTCTTATGGTTAGAAAGCAATCGATACCATATTTCTGAATCGCCACTACAACCAGCAGCACCAACATCCAATCTATCATCAAAATAATTAACGTGCTCAATAGCTTTTTTTCTAAAAGCCATATTGGCACCAGCGCCTATCTCCCATACTTTTGGTGCAGTTGAAGACCTAAAAATAAAGTCACTATTAAAATAGATATCCCGATAGCCTTTATTAAACCCCCAATGTTTTTCAAATATTTGTTGACTTTCAGTCTCAAGGGATGATGCAATCACTAATCCTGTCATCGCATCTATATTTTCTTGTAAAAAAGTTTCCCAAATGCGGAAAGACCACAATGTGTCTACCGTTACATCGTCATCGGTATATGCCACTATGGGATA
>JBBKWR010000445.1:0-17760 GCA_037969055.1 Flavobacteriaceae bacterium
GTTAGGTCCATCCAAGCCATGGTGCCGTATTGGAGCAGCCCTATTCCCAAGCCGCTAAATACGCCGACCCAAGCGCCAAACTGAAAACCTTCCATGGCAGTGTGCACCCCTCTTGCCCATTTGCTGTAAATGGTACTTAGTGAAAATGCACTGATCAGATTCGCCAGAACAATGAACATCATGTCGGGTGGGTCTTTCATAAAATTGTTCAAGGAGTGGCCTGCAAAAAAGTCGGCGGTCGCAATACCCCAAATGGCATAACCCAGTAAAAATAGCACGGCAAAGCCGGCCAATGTCGCAAGCAAATTTTGTTTTGTAAACATAGTTTTTGATTTTATTGGTTGTTATCAGTATAAATGTAAAGAAAAAGGATAGACGATCAATAAATTTAACACACCTATCTTATTGATTAGGTGGTGGTTGTGGAATAATGGTAGTTGGAATTTTTCCAATATTATCCCATGTGAAATTTTTGGATTGGGGAGGCCCATCGTATATTTGCGGATCGATCAACACTAAATAGAAAAAAATGAAATTTATTAGCCTTGTACTTTCGCTATTTTTGTTTCTAAGCTGCGAAAACATGAAAAAACCTTTGGTAATTGGACATCGTGGAGCTATGGGCCACGAAACCGAAAATACATTAGCTTCGATACAGAAGGCAATGGATTTGGGCGTGGATGGCATAGAAATCGACGTGTTCAACATTTCTAGTGGTGAAACCGTTGTTTTTCATGACGAGAAGGTAGATCGACTTACCAACGGCGGGGGCAGTATTGAGGAATATAATATTTTCGACCTTAAAAAGTTGACGTTAGATGGCGGACACAAAATTCCGATGCTCCAAGAAGTTTTGAAACTCATCGATAATAAGGTACGTCTCAATATAGAATTGAAAGGGTCCGGTACCGTAGATCGCGTTAATTTTATCATGAATTACTACATTAAAGAAAGAGGATGGTCCCCGGAAAATTTTCTGATTTCCAGTTTTAAATGGGATGAGCTTCGGAAAATGCGTGAAATCAATCCTGACGTCGCCATTGCCATACTGACGGAGGGCAATCCATTGGATGCCATTCCCATTGCAACCGAACTAAAGGCAGAGGCCATCAATCCAGGCTTCAAAACCTTAAATTTGGAGATAGCCAGACAAATTCACGAAGCTGGATTTAAAATTTATACTTGGACGGTCAATGAACCTAACGATATCAGGATGGCAAAGACATGGTCGGTCGACGGGATCATTACGAACTATCCAGAGCGGGTCAATTGATGTATGATGTCATTGTAGTCGGAGGCGGCGCAGCGGGCTTTTATGCCGCAATTCATATCGCCGAAGGAAATCCCAACCTTAAAGTCGCCATTCTAGAAAGGGGCAAGGAAGTCTTGGGCAAGGTAAAAGTTTCCGGGGGTGGACGCTGTAACGTGACCCATGCCGAATTCGATCCAGACGAATTGGTAAAGAACTATCCTCGTGGCGAAAAAGAACTTAAGGGCCCATTCCATCGCTACTGTAGCGGCGATACTGTCGCTTTTTTTGAAGATAGGGGTGTGCCTTTGAAAATAGAGGCAGATGGGAGAATGTTTCCCAACAGCAACTCATCGCAGACCATAATAGATTGTATGTTGGAGGCGACCGCCCGATTGGGGGTGCAGGTATTACGGCATAGTTCAGTGACCAATATTAAACCTATTGCAATCGGGGAAAATACTAAAGGTTGGGAGGTGACCTCAATCAAGCATACCTATCTAGCCAAAAAAATATTGATCGCCACCGGAAGTAATCCGAAGATTTGGCAGCTACTGGCAGGCATGGGCCATACCATAGAACCGCCCGTTCCTTCCCTTTTTACTTTTAATATAAAAGATCAACGAATTAATGGTATTCCCGGATTGAGCTCGAGGGCTATGGTCGAGATTTTGGCCAAGCGCACCAATAATCCAAAAATTACGATAGAATTAAAAAGCCAGATCAACGAAAAAGCATTGATGTCGTCTGACGGCCCGGTACTGATCACGCATTGGGGACTCAGCGGACCCTCGATCTTGAGATTGTCGGCATGGGGAGCGAAGTTGTTGAACGAGTTCAATTACCATTTTAAGATCAGGGTAAATTGGCTGCCAGATTTCAATAAGGGCTCGGTCATAGAATGGTTGATGGACGTTAAGGAGATTGAGGCAAAAAAAACCGTTTTGCGCACCAAAGCGTTCGAAATACCAAGACGTTTGTGGATTAATTTAGTCAGTGCTTCTGGCATTGCCGAAGATACCAAATGGGCCGATACGACAAAAGTACAATTGCAAAATCTAACATTGCAACTCACGAAATGCGAGTTTCAGGTGGAAGGAAAGAGTACATTTAAGGAGGAATTTGTTACCGCTGGGGGTGTAGATTTAAAGGAAATCAATTTTAAGACCTTTGAGAGCAAAATCCATAAAAACCTATATTTTGCGGGCGAAGTCATAAATGTAGATGCGATAACCGGCGGCTTTAATTTTCAAAATGCATGGACAGGGGCGTACATTGCAGCAATGGCGATCATTGGGAAATAGATGCTTATGGTTTCAGGTCTAAGGTTTCAGGTTTCAAGTTTAGGGTTTCAAGTTTAGGTTTTCAAGTTTAGGGTTTGAAGTTTAGGGTTTGAAGTTGTTGCAACTAATAGGTTTGCGCCCCCTCCAGGGATCTGAGCCATTTAAATTAAGATACTTCCATGAAAACATACATCGCACTTTTACGGGGCATTAATGTTGGTGGCCAAAAAAAGATCAAAATGGCCGATTTGGGCAAAATGATGCAAAAATTAGGCTTCGAAGATGTAATTACCTATATCCAGAGTGGCAACCTAGTATTTAATTCCGAGACGACGGATCGTACCAAACTTGCCGATAAAATAGGGACGGCCATCAAAGTAACCTTTGGTTTTGATGTTCCCGTTCTGGTCACTTCCAAAGAGGAACTTGAAGGAATACTGGCCCGTAGTCCGTTCATAGATCCCGAGGACATTGCCGCCAATAGAATTTACTATGTACTTTTAAAAAATGAGCCGGATCTGCAGCTCAGAAAAGGTTTTCAAGAAGTAGTCTATCCCAACGAACGATTTTATATCACCAAGAACTGTGTGTATCTGGCCTGTTCAGTTGGATATGGGAACGCCAAATTGAACAATAACGTCATCGAAAAAAAGCTAATGGTCGCGTCTACTACCAGAAACCATAAAACCATGGTTAAGCTTATCGAACTTTCTGGAAGCGGATAACTTACGATGGAACCATAATTAATTTGGAAATAGCTGGCTGATAAACACCAAAATCCTCCCGAAGGTTGGGGACCAAACTTCAAATTCCTTCTTAAATCTTGAAGTTCTATTTTTTATGCTTTTTCACCTTAGACCTTAGACCCCACTCAGTTCAATGCCCATATCTTGTAGTTAAGCAAGGTCGCAAAACAGACCCATAATAGATAAGGAATCAATAAAAGGGCGGAAAGTTTGCTTACTATCTTAAACCATTTGATCGTCAAGATAAGCATTACGAGCAAGGCTAGAATGACAAAAAGCGCCCAAAAAGGTTGTTTAAATCCAAAAAATACAATACTCCAAGAGGCATTCAACAAGAGCTGAAAACCAAAATGGTATAAGGCGGTCTTTACCCAACGATGATAGAATCCCTTCGCCCAAACTATACCAGCCGCCACCCCCATCATTATATATAATGTGGTCCAGACGGGAAAAAAAATCCAGTTCGGCGGATTAAAACTCGGTTTATTTAGAGGAACATACCAGTCGTTGACTGAGGATTGTGTCGCAAATCCCGAAAGGAATCCAATGAGCAGACAAATGGAAACCGCAGCGGTGATATAAGTCAATTTTTTTTTCAAGAGGTTGGAGTGTTTCCCCTAAAATAGTGATTTAATGTACAGAGGCCAACAAGAAAATATATATTGAAAATAAACGGGTATAATCCATATGGATCCCACAGAGCATAGCACTTCCATTGGATTTGAAATTCTTAAAAGGATAAGAACATAATTTTAAAAACTATCTTTATCGAAAATTTAATTGCAATGACCAAGAGTGACTTTGTCCCTGCCCCATATACCAAATCATTAAAGGAAGGGACAGTAAAGTGGAAGGCGCCCAGCAATATTGCATTGGTAAAATATTGGGGAAAGAAAAGTGACCAGATTCCTTCCAATCCTTCGATAAGTTTTACCTTGACCGCCTGTGCAACGACCACTTCGGTAACCTATCAAAAATTAGAGAAAACATCCCAAAACTTCAATTTTGATTTCTTTTTTGACGGTAGCCCAAAAGATTCCTTCAAACCCAAGATTGAAACCTTTTTAGAACGGATTGCATCCTATTTGCCTTTTTTAAAAGAATATCAATTTAAAATAGAAAGTACCAATTCGTTTCCCCATAGTAGTGGGATTGCCTCTTCTGCCAGTGGAATGTCAGCGCTAGCGTTGTGTTTAATGGATATGGAAAGGCAATTGAATCCAGCAATGACCTATGATTTTTTCAAAATGAAGTCTTCTTTTTTGGCCCGCTTGGGCTCTGGAAGTGCTTGCCGAAGTATAGATGGCGATTTGGTACAATGGGGCAGTCATGAGGGAACAAAAGATAGTTCAGATCTGTACGGGATCAAATACCCTTACCCAGTTTCCGATATTTTTAAAAACTTCCACGATACTATTTTATTGGTTGACAAGGGTCCAAAGCAGGTGAGCAGTACCGTTGGGCATCAATTAATGCACGGCCATCCTTATGCGCCGCAACGGTTCGACCAAGCTCATAAAAATCTTACGAAATTACAGGCTGTCCTAAAAGAAGGTAATTTAAATGACTTTATAAGCATTGTAGAAAGCGAGGCCTTGACCCTTCATGCCATGATGATGACAAGCCATCCCTATTTTATTTTGATGAAACCCAATACTTTAGATATCATTAGTAAAATATGGGCCTTTCGCGAAGACTCTAAGACCCATGTATGCTTTACTTTGGACGCAGGGGCGAATGTACATGTGCTTTATCCAGAGCACGAAAAGGAAGTGGTTTATCAATTTATTCAAAATGAACTAGTTGCATATTGTGAAAACGGGCAGTATATTTGCGACAGAATTGGCCATGGCGCAAAAAAAGTGTAAATTAAAATCATAATAAATTACATTAAACGTTAGTGTGTTGTCCCAAATCAGCGTGATAAAATGAAAGGACCATTATTCTATTCTAAAATTCTTCTCTTCGGGGAATATGGTATCATCAAAGATTCCAAAGGCCTGTCAATACCTTATAACTTTTTTAAAGGTGCATTGAAGACCAATGGGAAAGGTTCCAAAATTACTGCTGCGTCGAACAAAAACTTGAGGGCATTTGCAGTGTATTTGGAAGAAGTTTCCCTAAAGAACCCAAACTTGGTACGCTTCGACTTGGAAGCGTTAAAAAAAGATATTGACCATGGGATGTATTTCGATAGCTCCATTCCACAAGGATACGGCGTGGGGAGTAGTGGCGCCTTGGTCGCGGCCATTTATGACAAATACGCTTTGGACAAAATTACAGTGTTGGAGAACTTGACGCGAGAGAAATTGTTGCGGTTGAAAAAGGTCTTCGCTCAAATGGAATCATTTTTTCACGGTAAATCCTCTGGATTGGACCCGTTGAACAGCTACTTGAGTTTACCGATACTGATCAATTCCCATGATAACATTGAATCGACCAGCATTCCCTCTCAAAATTTTGAAGGGAAAGGCGCTGTCTTTTTGTTAGATAGTGGGATAACAGGGGAAACCGCTCCGATGGTTCAGATTTTCATGGAGAAAATGAAGAGTGAAGGTTTTAGGAATATGCTTAAAAATCAATTTACCAAGCATACCGATGCCTGTGTCGAAGATTTTGTGAACGGGAATATTAAATCACTTTTCGGAAATATAAAACAGCTTTCCCACGTGGTGCTCGATAATTTTAAGCCCATGATCCCAGCCAAGTTCCATCAATTATGGCAACACGGTATTGATACCAATGATTACTATTTAAAATTATGTGGTTCAGGCGGAGGGGGTTATATTTTAGGATTTACCGAAGATTTCGATAAGGCAAAAAACACCCTTAAGGACTACAATTTAGAAGTGGTGTACAACTTCTAGCACTTCATTAAATGCTTAATAGAAAAAACAAACTCTTAGCGATAAAGTTATTGAGTCTGTTTTCAGTCGTCCGGGGGTATAATATCCTCATGATCGTCCTTGCCCAATATTTGGCGGCTATTTACATTCTTGCCCATGAAATTCCCTTGCGAAAGGTGGTTTTTGATCTCAATCTTTTTCTCATTGTTTTGTCCTCTGCAATGGTCATCGCAAGTGGCTACATCATCAATAACTTCTATGATGCCGAAAAAGACCTTATCAACAAGCCAAGAAAAAGTATGCTAGATCGGCGGGTAAGCCAAAGATTTAAGCTCACCGCTTATTTTCTACTGAATTTGCTATCTGTTTTTGCCGCCAGCTATGTTTCTTTTCGGGCAGTATTTTTCTTTTCCGCTTATATCTTTGGTATTTGGTTTTATTCCCATAAACTAAAAAAGGTGCCGTTCGTGGGCAATTTTGTTTCCGCAATCTTGGCCATTGCCCCATTCTTTGCGGTGTTCGTTTATTACAAAAATTTTGAAACGGTTATTTTTGTCCATGCAATGTTTCTGTTTTTGCTCATTTTGGTTAGGGAAATGATCAAAGATCTAGAAAATATGACGGGAGATTTGGCGCAAAATTATAGGACCATTCCCATCCTGTATGGCGTAGTTTTTTCCAAGGTGCTTATTACCGCTTTGATCCTACTTACGCTATTGCCCTCTTGGTTGTTGATCACCAAATTCGATGTGGGCCACATGAACGTTTATTTTATAGGGGCCGTACTCCTCTTGCTGCTTTTCTTGCTTCTACTTTTTAATTCGAAAAGTAAAAAGCATTATGTATGGTTGCACAATATCCTTAAATTGATCATTATCGCAGGGGTGTTCAGTATATTGTTGATCAATATCGACCTCGTGCTAAATCGAATACTTTAATGGAAAATCTTTTGCGTGTTGCCCTTGCCCAAATCGCTCCCGTTTGGCTCGATAAAACGGCCACTTTACATAAAATTGAAGCCACTCTTATAGAAGCCGCGAAAGAGAAGTCTGAATTGGTGGTCTTTGGGGAGGCCCTTTTACCAGGCTATCCGTTTTGGTTGTCGTTAACGGAAGGTGCGTCATGGAACCTAAAAGTGAATAAGGAGCTACATGCCCATTATGTCCGAAATGCCGTGCAAATCGAATCTGGGGAATTGGACGCAGTATGCCAATTGGCCAAAGAACACAAACTCGCCGTTTATTTGGGAATGATCGAACGGGCCAAGGATAGGGGCGGTCATAGTCTTTATTGTTCCTTGGTGTATATCGATGCCAGAGGACAGATAGGCTCGGTACATAGGAAGTTACAGCCAACATATGATGAGCGACTGACTTGGGCGTCCGGCGATGGTCATGGCCTTCGGGTCCATAAGTTAAAACAATTCACGGTTGGGGGACTTAATTGCTGGGAAAATTGGATGCCCTTGCCCAGAGCCGCCTTGTATGGGCAGGGAGAAAATCTTCATGTTGCGGTATGGCCCGGGAGCGATCATAATACCCGGGATATCACTAGGTTCATCGCAAGGGAGTCACGAAGTTATGTGATATCTGTTTCTTCTTTAATGGGGGCAGCAAATTTTCCAGCGTCTACACCCCATTTGGATAAAATACTTGCCAAGGCACCCCAAATCTTGGCGAATGGTGGTTCCTGTATTGCGGGTCCGGATGGGGAATGGATCATAGAACCGGTACTTCATCATGAAGGTTTAATTTACAAAACCATCGATTTCGACCGGGTGTATGAAGAACGTCAAAATTTTGATCCGGCAGGACATTATTCCCGTCCCGATATTACACAGCTGAACGTAAACAGGGAACGACAATCTACCGTTAATTTCACAGAATGATTCATGTACCATTAATGGTATGTGGTTAGCATTCATATAGGTCTTTGGCCAAATCAATAAGCCTTATGCAACAATCATCCGATTGACTTTGCTACCTTTGCAAAAACTAAATAGTATGGCTAGGTCAGACTCTGGTAATGGGGGAAAGGCATCGGGAAGGCAGGGTGGAAACTATCGCAAGAAAAGTTATTCAAGAGGCAATGCACCCGTCAACAGGAATATCACGCCCAAACAGCCGTCCAATCCGGATTTGATCCGCCTAAATCGTTATTTGGCCAATTCGGGCGTCTGTTCGCGGCGGGAGGCAGATATTTATATTGCTGCAGGAAATGTCACAGTGAATGGAAAGCCTATAACCGAAATGGGTTTTAAGGTTAAATTGACCGACAAGGTGAAATTTGATGGACGCTTATTGAATCCTGCAAAAATGGAGTATGTTCTGCTCAACAAACCCAAAGATTTTGTGACCACGGGCAGGGATGAACATGGCCACCGCACGGCAGTGGGACTTATCTCCAAAGCTTCCAAAGCGGAATTAAAACCGGTAGGCAAGTTAGACAAACACAGCACTGGCCTCATACTATTCACCAATGATGGAGAGCTTACCAAGCGCTTGAACAGTCCTAAAAACGGACTCCGAAAGATTTATCATATTGAACTGACAAAACCACTTCAAAGTGCGGATTTAAAGAAAATAAAGGAAGGGCTGCCAATTGACGAAAAGGTCGTGAGGGTCCAGGACATCAGTTACGTAGAAAATGCCCCCAAAAATCAAGTGGGCATCGAAATATTTAGCAGTAGGAACAACATCGTTCGCCGCATATTTGAAACGTTGGAGTACGAGATCGTAAAGTTGGACCTTGTGGTCTATGCCGGTTTGACCAAAAAAGACCTGCCCCGTGGCCATTGGCGCTATTTGACAGATCAGGAGGTCATTAACTTGGGGATGATCCAGTAAAACTGGAGATAACTGCCTGCATCTTTTCCCTAATATCTTTCAAACACAGATTTCCCAAACTCCCTTCATGGGTATGTTTGATGTTTTTTTTAGGCTGGTAGGTGCCAGCCTCAATTTCCTGTGCCATTTGTTTATAGGCGTCCCTAAAGGGCATGCCAGAGCGTACCAATTCATTTAGCGTATCGACACTGAATAGATAATCATATTTTGGATCAGCAAGGATGTCTTTTTTCACCTGTACATCCTTTAAACTAAAGGTCATCATTTCCAAGCAAGCCTTCATATCCTCAATGGCCGGAATAATTATTTCCTTGACCAATTGAAGATCACGGTGGTAGCCACTCGGAAGGTTATTGGTAATTAGGGTAAGTTGGTTAGGCACAGCCTGTAGTTTGTTGCATTTTGCCCGTACCAATTCGAAAACATCCGGATTTTTTTTGTGGGGCATAATGCTACTTCCGGTGGTGAGCTCATTGGGAAAAGTAATAAAATTAAAGTTCTGGCTCATATATAGGCATATGTCCATAGACATTTTGGAGAGGGTGGATGCTAGGCTCGCCATGCCAAAAGCGGTGGCCTTCTCCACTTTCCCCCTGCCCATTTGGGCGGCAACCACATTGTATTTAAGGGATTCAAAACCCATTTCGACGGTTGTAAAACTTCTATCAATTGGGAATGAACTGCCATAGCCAGCGGCACTCCCTAAGGGGTTTTGATCGGCTACCTTGTATGCAGCATGGATAAAATAAAGATCATCGACCATGCTCTCGGCATAGGCTGAAAACCACAAGCCAAAAGAAGAAGGCATGGCAATCTGCAAGTGTGTATACCCCGGTAAGAGATCATTTTGGTGCTTGGCGGCTAGGTTCATCAATAGGTCGAACAAGATTTTGGTCCCGTTTTTGATTTCGGTCAATGCATCTTTCAAATACAAGTGCATGGCGACCAAGACCTGATCGTTACGCGATCGTGCCATATGGATTTTTTTCCCGGTATCCCCCAATTTTTCCGTCAACAAAAACTCAATTTTGGAATGCATGTCCTCAAAGGAGTCCTCAATGGTAAAAGAACCTTTTTCGATGGAGTTCCCGATTACATCCAATTCCTTTACCAAATCCGTTGACTCTGCCTTTGTCAATAAGCCGATCTTACCCAACATTTTTGCATGGGCCTTTGAGGCGATCACATCGTACTTGACTAAATAGAGATCGAGCTCCCTATCGTTACCGACCGTGAATTGATCAATTTTTTTGTCGGTACTAAATCCTTTGTCCCAGAGTTTCATAGTTTCAATTTTCACTGAACAATAAACAATTACTTATTGTCCGTTGGTTATTTTCCATTGAGAAATCCCTCCAACATCCTAATATAAATATCAATGCCCTCCTGAATTTCATGAATATAAATGTATTCATCCGCGGAATGTGAACGGGTGCTATCACCAGGTCCTAATTTTAGGGATTGACAAATTAATACTGCTTGATCGGATAGGGTAGGCGACCCATAGGTTTTCCGCCCCAGGGCAATACCGGACAACACTAATGGATGGTCTTTGTCAATGGCGGAGGAGTTTAATCGTAAGGAACGGGCCTTCACTTCACAAGGGGCCTCTTTGTACAAAAGATCAGAAATTTCTTGGTTGGTGTACTTGTCATTTACCCTGACATCGATCACTAAATCTACCAGAGCAGGTACTACGTTGTGTTGGCTTCCCGCATTGATTTGTGTGACCGTAAGCTTTACCTCTCCCAGTACCTCAGAAACCCTTTCGAAGCGGTAGTTTTTGAACCATTCCAAAACCGCAATACTGTTGTATATACAGTTGTCATTATTGGGATGGGCGGCATGTGATGGGGTGCCCTTGACCACGGCATCAAATATCACCAATCCTTTTTCGGCAATCGCCAATTCCATCAAAGTTGGCTCCCCCACAATGGCCAAATCGATTTTTGGAAGAATGGGCAGCATGCTGTTAAGTCCGTTCGTACCTGAGTTTTCTTCCTCTGCGGAGGCCACGATAATAAGGTTATGGTTTAATCCTTCCAATCCATAAAAATAGGTGAAGGTTGCCATCAGCGAAACCAATGCCCCTCCCGCATCATTGCTGCCGAGACCAAATAATTTCCCATCTACGACATGCGGCTTGAACGGGTCTTTCGTGTAGGCTGAGTTCGGTTTTACGGTATCGTGATGTGAATTTAATAGCAGGGTGGGTTTTGTGCCATCAAAATATTTATTGAAGGCATAAATATTATTATGTTCCCTTTTAAACGGGATGGCAAATGCCTTGAACCACCCTTCGATAGCGTTTGCAGTCTTGTCTTCCTGCTTTGAAAATGAAGGTATGGCAATTAACTGCTTTAGTAATTCCAAAGCCTTTTCGGAAAGCATTTTTTTATCCATCATAAGGTCAATGTTGTATACAGTTCAGCTGCGGGTTCGAGCATTAAAATATCCCCGATACATACCTTTGCCACTTGGTGGTTCAAGGCATGGAAACAATTTTCCAACTTGGGGAGCATACCGTCCGAAATAACCTTAGTTTTCAGTAATTCTTGGTAGCTTTTCGTATTGATCCGCAGAATTACGGAACTTTCATCCGATACATCCTGCAAAACGCCTTTCTTTTCAAAGCAATAATATAAAGTGGTCTGGCAGATCTTGCCCATGCCTATAGCAATTTCCGAGGCAATGGTATCGGCATTCGTATTCAACAATTGCCCTTTACCGTCGTGTGTCATGGCACAAAATACAGGCGTAAGCCCAGCATTCAAAAGGTCAGAGATCGTAGATACGTTTACGCCATCGACATCACCGGCAAAGCCGTAATCGATATCCTTTACCACTCTTTTATGGGCCAGGATGGTATTGCCATCAGCACCGCTCAATCCAATTGCATTGCAGTCCAACGCTTGTAAGCTAGCGACAATATTCTTGTTGGTAAGGCCTGCATATACCATTGTGATGACTTCCAAACCTTGGGCATCGGTAATACGCCTTCCGCCCACCATTTTTGATTCTATACCAAGTTTTTGGGCCAAGTCGGTTGCAAGTTTACCGCCCCCATGTACCAAAATTTTAAGCCCTTCCAATGCTGAAAAAAGCTTCAAGAACCGGGACAGTACTGCTCGGTCCTCGATGACATTTCCACCGATTTTGACTATGGATAATTTTGGTTTCATTTTATGCCCAGCTATTTTTTGGTTTCGAATTCATTGTTCAAAATATCAATTCAATAGGCGTCTCTATTCTTCAACATTTGTTGGAAAAGTGTCGCAGTGATCGCAACTACACGTAGGTTTTAATTATTACTTTTTCCTTTCCAACATTTTCTTTAACACTACCTGAGCCGCATAGGTTCTGTTGTTCGCTTGTTCGATAACCAATGATTGATTACCATCAAGCACTGCGTCTTCCACCACCACATTTCTTCTGACGGGAAGGCAATGCATAAATTTGGCATTCCCCAGCTTTTCTTTGGTCATCATCCAATGAGGATCTTGGTTCAACACTTTGCCATAATCCTTATAACTACTCCAGTTTTTCACATAAACGAAATCAGCGCCTTCCAATGCCTTGTTTTGGTCGTATTCTATCTTTACATTTTTGGTAATGGCTGGATTCAATTCATAACCTTTGGGGTGTGTAATCACAAAATCCGCGTCCTGAAGTTGCATCATTTGGATAAAGGAATTCGCTACCGCATGGGGCAGTGCCTTTGGATGTGGTGCCCAAGAAAGTACTATTTTGGGCCTGGGTTTATTATTTTGCTCTGCTAGCGTAATCGCATCCGCCAAGGCTTGCAATGGGTGCCCCACTGAGCTTTCCATGTTTACGATAGGTACATTCGCATGATGCATAAAACCGTTCAAAACCAGTTCGGCCTCATCATTTTTTTGGTCTGTCAATGATGCAAAGGCCCTGATAGCGATGATATCACAATATTGGGAAACCACCTGTGCGGCCTCTTTTACATGTTCCGAACTGCCTTGGTCCATGACCGTGCCGTCTCCGTATTCCAATGCCCAGCCCTCGTTTCCAAAGTTCATAACCATCACTTCCAATCCTAGGCTCAAGGCTGCCTTTTGCGTACTCAATCGGGTACGGAGACTGTTATTGAAGAACAAGAGGCAGATGGTTTTTTCTTTGCCTAAACTATGGAATGCCCTTGGGTCACGTTTTAGTTGCCTAGCTTCATCTACCCAATTGGATAGGGAGTCGATATCATGTATTGATAAAAACTGCTTCATGATTTTATCCTTGTAAAGTGAGTGGATCCACTTAGGGCGTCCATTATAAAATTATCCTTAAGTCCATTTAAGATCCAAGTTTCGATACCTGCCTGTTGGGCAATGGTGGCCGCCTCAATCTTAGAATGCATTCCCCCAGTGCCGTGCGTGGATTTTGAGCTATTAATTTCCAGCGCCAACTGTGCGATTCCGTTAACGACCCTAATGGTTTCAGGGGCATTCTGTTCTATCGATTTTTTGGTATAGATGCCATTCGTATTCGTTGCAATTATTAAAAGATCCACCTGCAATAGGGCGGCCGTCAAAGCAGCTAACTTATCATTGTCACCAAATTGGATCTCATCGGTTGCAACCGTATCATTCTCGTTGATGATCGGAATAAATTTATTGGCGACCAGGATATCTATGGTATTTTTGATATTCGCCTTGGATTTGGGATTCTCAAAATCGGAATACGATAGGAGACATTGGGAGGTAAAAAGCCCCAATTCCCTGAAATTCTCTTGAAATATACGCATCAAATGAGGTTGTCCAATGGCGGCCAAGGCCTGCTTTACGTTGATCTCCGCACCGTTATGCTCTAACTTGACGAATTGTTTTGCCGCCGCTATCGCCCCCGAACTTACGATGATAAATTCATATTCCTGATGCAAGGCGGCTATTTGCCTGCCAATATCTTCAATCTTTCCCCTAGAAATTTGATCAGTTTCCTTGGTCAGGGTATTGGTGCCTATCTTAAGTAAAATTCGTTTCTTTTTCATTAGGATCTTATTTGACCGTTACCCTGAATGTACCATTTATTGGTTACTAAATGTTGTAATCCTATTGGACCTCTTTGGTGTAGCTTATCGGTACTAATGGCGAGTTCCCCACCCAGGCCGAACTGATACCCATCAGTGAATCGGGTAGAGGCATTATGGTAAACGGCCGCAGCATCGACATCGTTCATGAATCGGCTAGCGGTCTCGTTGTTTTCTGTGATGATAGAAGCCGAATGCCCACCTCCATACCTATTGATCATAGCAATGGCATCTGGAAGGGCAGCTGCTTGTCCCAGTACTATTTTGTAGTCTAAAAACTCCTCAAACCAAATGGCCTCATCATCTAAAGGAGAAGTTCCTTCGATTCCGCTAAGTGCAGTATCCGTTAAAATTTGAACTTTGCCTTTTAATAAATCTTGTACTAAATGCTGAACAAATTCCTGTTTTCTGGGTAAATCGGATGCAATCAATACTTTATCAAGGGCATTACAGGCCGAAATTTTGGTGGTTTTGGCATTGATAATAATATCCAAAGCCATTTGAATATCGGCTTCGGAATCGACATATACAAAATTATTGCCCCTGCCACTAACTATAACAGGGCAGGTTGCGTGTTCCTTCACAAACGCAATCAACTTTTCACCTCCCCTAGGAACGATCAAATCTACCTTTTGCGAGGGACTTTCCAAAAAGGCCTGGGTTTGTGCCCGATCAAACACTAGATATTGGATCCAATCGATGGGTGCCCCATTTGTTTGCAAGGCTCGGTGCCATAAGTTCACAAGAACCATATTACTGTGCAACGACTCTTTCCCCCCTTTCAATAGAATAATATTCCCAGATTTAAAGGCGATGCCGGCCGCTTCAATAGTTACATCAGGCCTTGATTCATATATAATGAGGACGGTCCCAAAAGGTGCTGTCCTATTACTGATGTGCATCCCATTTTCGTGGTTGAATTGAAACCTTTCCACTCCCAAAGGGTCCGGTGCTTGTACCAACTGTTGAAGGGAGCGAACCATCATCCCAATTTTTTTGTCATCTACTTTTAAACGGTCGCGCACAGCAATATCATCTCCCTTATAGGCCTCCAGATCCTTTCCGTTCGCTTCCAAAACTTTAGATTTTTCTTGGGCGATCAGCATGGACATAGTGGTCAAAACCTTATTTCTTTCTTGTATATCCAATGATCTGCTCATGCCAATGCCCGTTGTAGTCTAAGGAAAAATTCATCTAAATCCGATTTGGAAATGTTCAATGCTGGTAAAATTCGAAGCAGGAATTTGTTATTGGCGCCGCCTGTAAATATGTGCTGTTCATAAATCAATTTTTTCCGTAACTCGGACACTTCGAAATCAAACTCCAATCCCAACATCAGTCCACGCCCTTTTATTTTTTTTACTTGTGGCAGTTTTTTGGCCTTCTCGATAAAATAGTTGCCAAGAAGGGCGGCGTTTTCGATTAATTTTTCCTGATCCAAAACCTCCAAAACCGCCAAAGTGGCAACGCAGGCCAAATGATTCCCACCGAACGTCGTCCCCAACATACCATAAGACGCCTTAATATGATTATGGATTAAAATGCCCCCTACCGGAAATCCATTTCCCATTCCCTTGGCGATACTAATAATATCGGGTTGGATATCATGATGCTGGAATCCAAAGAATTTACCCGTTCTACCAAAACCTGCTTGCACCTCATCGGCAATTAGAACCACATGGTTCTCTTTACACAAAGCAGCTACCTCTTGAAAGAATAGTGTCGTGGGCTCGTCCAGACCCCCCACCCCTTGAATGGATTCCATGATTACCCCGCACACATCGCCTTTTTCAATTTCGGCGCTAAACGCTTTGCTATCGTTGAAGGGTAAGAAGGTAACCTTTTGTTGTTTGTTGATCGGGGCATTGATTTTTTCGTTATCGGTAGTGGCTACGGCGGCAGAAGTCCTACCGTGAAAACTGTTATGAAAAGCGATTACACGTGACTTCCCAGTTATGAACGATGCCATTTTCAGGGCATTTTCGTTCGCTTCGGCCCCTGAATTGCACATGAAAAGATTATAATCGTTACATTGGGATACCTGGCCTAATTTGGCCGCTAGTTCCTGCTGCAGCGGATTTTGTACCGCATTGCTATAAAAGCCGATCTGGTCCAGTTGGTCCTTTAATCGCTTTACATAATGCGGGTGTGAATGTCCTATTGAAATTACGGCATGGCCCCCATACAGGTCTAAGTATTTTTGGCCCTTGTCATCGGTCACTTCAATGCCCTTGGCCGATACCGGAGTTACATTATATAAAGGATATACATCAAATAATTTCATTTCTTATTGTGCTTCGCAATACTACCTCCCCTTCCGCATTTTGATTTTAAGTAACTCGGAAGCGCAGCTAATTGCTAGTTTTTACTTCTGATCTGGCTTATTTTTTCATAGGAAGCCACAATTCCACGAATTAGGGAAGAACTCAAGCCTTGGTGTTCCATTTCATTGAGTCCTTCTATGGTACAGCCCTTGGGCGTGGTAACCCTATCAATTTCCTTTTCCGGGTGGCTATCCGACTGTATCAACAGGTTGGCGGCGCCACTACAGGTATGCATGGCGAGCTCTTGGGCATCTTTGGCGTCGAACCCTAATTGGATCGCTCCCTGGGTCGTGGCACGGATCAATCGCATCCAAAAGGCTATACCACTGGCACATATTACTGTAGCCGCCTGCATTTGTTCTTCTGGGATTTCCATGCTATGCCCCATCCTATTGAAAATTGCTTTTGCCAGGTCGATGCGTTTTTTGCCCAAGTCATTGCTACAGATGCAGGTCATCGATTTTCCAACGGAAATTGCCGTGTTTGGCATGCTTCTAATAATATAATGGTCTATACCTATGATTTCCTCTATTTTATCAATATCAAATCCGGTGATGGTAGAGATGATTACATGTTTTTCGTTCAAAAGATCTTTCACTTCTTCAAGAATTTTTTTAAAGTGACCAGGTTGCACAGCAAAAATTAGAATGTCGGAATGTTTTACGGCTTCCCTGTTATCCGAGGTTACGGTTACATTGCCATATTTTTCAAACTGCTTCAAGCTTTCGATATTCTTTCTGGTCAGGTACATCGAGGTGGCACCATTGTTGTTTAAAATACCTTTCGCAATGGAGAGCCCCAAATTTCCTGTTCCTATAATGGCGATTTTCATTCGTTCTTTGCTGTTTTCATTGTTATTTATGCTTCTTGTTCTAAGTGCGTGTATGTACTTCTGTATTGATGCAATACCTATTAAAAAACACCGGCCTTGAGGTTCAATCCTTCCCTTTCATCAAAACCGAACATTAAATTCATATTTTGCACAGCCTGTCCGGAAGCGCCTTTTAATAGATTGTCAGTGGCCGAGGTAACTAAAAGGGTGTCTTTATATTTATGTAGGTGGATATGGCATTGGTTCGTATTCACTACTTGCTTGAGATGGATGGGCTCTGCTGCGACATGGGTAAAAACCGCACCGTCATAAAAGTCTTTATACAGTTTGACCGCATCCATCTCTGTGCCTTTAAAATAGGTATAGGCGGTCGCCAATATGCCCCTGGTAAAGTTGCCGCGGATGGGAATGAAAAACAATTCGCCGACATCTTTCTGCAACGATTGAAGACTTTCGTTGATCTCCCCCAAATGCTGATGGGTAAAAGGTTTGTACCAGCTAACGTTGTTGTTGCGCCAACTAAAGTGACTTGTTTCGGACGGAGCCACACCCGCTCCGGTACTTCCCGTGACCGCATTTACATG
>JBBKWR010000446.1:0-6426 GCA_037969055.1 Flavobacteriaceae bacterium
AACCGGTAGGTTGCCTTGATCAAGAAAATGTTCTTTGGTTTTTCCCCAGCAAAAATTCCGTCTCCCAGGCTTTGAAAAAGTCGCTCCTGAGGATTTCCGTTCTGTGAGAGGTCCTGTGACCAGACCAGAAATATTTCCGAACCCGGAATATATTCCCAACGAACTACCAAATTTGACCTGAACTGCACAAATGAAAAATCAGGATCCGAAAAACTAAAGTCGGCCGTGCCGTCCAGATTTCTATCGACCGAATACTGCCCATCAGTTAGGGAGATTTGGGCATTTGAGTAGGCGGATATCCGATTGTCAAATGCTCTGGCCAACGGATCGGTTACCTCCTTAAAATTCGAATATCGGCCCCGCGAAATAAAGGGCTGGCCCCAATATTGAATACTCAGGTTCGGGTTTACCGTATAGTTCAAACGGAACGACATGCTCAGCGTTCTCTGGTCTACCGTGCCGTTCAAGTAGGTAGTATTGCCCCCCACCTCAATATTATCAATAAACTGCAATTTGTTGTTATTGATATTATAACCTGGATCTGCAGAAATGCTCAGCGCATTAAAGGGCTGATACCGAACGCCAAGTTCAATGCCATATGAACCATAGGAGTTATCAGTTGCTTTCCGCCCATTGTGGAACATATTAAAACGGACTTTTTTACGATTATCGGTTTCAACACCATTAAAGAAACCCATTTCTGGCGAATGCCGTAATCTTGGTCCGCCCCTTAAAGCAAAATTAGAATACTGTTTGGGTTCATAATTAAACCCGAGATTGCTAAACCAATTGTTGTCCCAATTCTGCCAGCTATTGGTATTGAACCGCAAGCTGTTATGGTTGCCGCCAAAATCCCATACGCTCCAATGGTTATAGTTGATGCCTACTTTTCGAAAGGTTTTATCGGGTTTCAGGGTCTGGTAACCGATCCATGTATAGTGCCTTATATCATCTGCCTGGCGTTGAAAGCCAACATCGTTCAGCTCCAGTTCCGGGGATCTCCAAGTGGCCCCCGATTCGAATTTCCAGTGGCCATTCCCCACTTTACCCAACTGTAAATTTCCCCCTGTACCGGATAGGGAAGTCCTTTCGGCATCTACGTTCACATGATCCGCACCCACCCTTTGGAATAAATGGGTAATGGATTCTTGGGTGTTCTGTATGGCGCCCGCACTTCCTTTTACATGGCTCCATAAAAAATTGCCTGCAAGGTACCAATCGCGTTCGTTCCATTGATGTTTAAAATCAATGCCTCCGGTATAAGCACCGGTATGCAAAAAATCGATGCTTTCGGTAAGTTGATCCCTGTTTGTAGTGGTAAAAATTCCGCCGACATAGGTATTTCTATTATTAAAATCCTTTTGAAGTCTCCCTACAAAATAGTTGGTCAAAGGCTCCACTACTTCTTTTCTACGATCGCCATTATTCTCTATGGTGGCATATCTTTTAGCGGTCACACTTTCCAATACACCAATCGACCATCCATCTTTCGTTTTACCACTAAATTTGGCCGCTCCCAGAATTGGGGTACTTTCCGGTTGATCTACGAATTCTCCATCCGCAGTATTTGGATAGCCCCGAGGGCTGCGTCCAATCCTTCTAGAATAAAATAAATTATCGGCACCAAAGGTATTGCCGGCTTGCGATTGGGAAACCCCATAATCAAAAATATTTTTGTTTTCCACGAAAAAGGGACGTTGCTCTTGAAAGAAGATCTGAAAACCATCCAAAGCAATGGCGGAGGGGTCTGCCTCCACTTGGCCAAAATCTGGATTGATGGTCAAATCCAAGGTCAGGTCATTTGTAATTCCAATTTTCGCATCGAGCCCCCCAGTAATTTTGCCATCATTCCCATCTTTAAACGGATTCCCGGCCTCGGGCTCATAGGTTTCCAGTCTGGCCACCGTATAGGGCTGTATTTCGAGCTGTTTTTGGGGTTCTAGGTCGATCAAACCTTTCAACAATCCAAATTCGCTCACAAAACCGGGGGTATCTTGGGGAAGGCGCTGCCAAACCGACCGCTCTTCCTCCCTGAACAACTTGCGCATGATCTGAAGGCCCCAAATCTGTTCGTTGGATTTGCCAAATTTCAATTGGCTCAAGGGAATCTTCATCTCAGCCGTCCAACCTTCAGCATCAACATGGGCCTTGGTGTACCAAATAGGGTTCCAACTTTCATCTTCGTCGCCGCCATTATTCGATTCCAACAAATCTGCCTTTACGCCGGCAGCGGTGGTTAGAAACCCGAAGGCGGTACGTTCATCGTGATAGCTATCAATAAAAATGGCAACCCAGTCGCCTTCGAAACCATCCCTTCTGGACAAGCGTTTTACTATTTTATCTGGTTCGCTATCCAAACATCTGATCCCAACATAGAGGAAATTTTTATCGTAAACGATCTTGAATTTGGTCTGATGTTCCGGCTGCGTATTCTCATCGGGGCGCTGCTCTATAAAATCGCCTTCCCATTCCACGATATTCCATCCCTCATCGTCCAAAATACCGTCGATATCCGGAGGGGTCGTCCCATTTAAGGTTTGGGTCGTATAAATTCTCTTGACAATGGTCCGCGTAGAGTCTTGTGCAATAATTGTCGTTTGCACCAGAAGAATGGCGCAAACGACAAAAAACAACGATTTCATGGGCTCGATTTTTGATTGACTTATCTTAAAGACTTGGTTTTTGGCAAAAAGTTACAATAGAGCTCAATTATATTCCCTTATTCTTTCCAAACAGTGGCAATTCTTTTCGCTGTACATATTGCTTCCCATTGATAAAGATTTTTCCTCCTAGTTCTTCAATCCCATAGTTGCGCCAATGCCCGCTTACCTTTCTCCAGATTTCCTTATGCAATTGCGTCGTCAATACGGTATCTAGGCTAGCTCCGTCCCTTTGGAACATTAATCGTTTCCATTCTTGGGAAGTGAAGGCAATGGCACTGTCCCCTGATACTTTCAAACTATCAATCACATAACGATTGTTTAGGGTACTATCGATGATGGCCCAGTCCCTCAAGGCATAATTTCGCTGCATTTCCCTAGTAATAATTTCCCCATTTTCATCCTTAATTTCAAAATCATCGGGAATAGCTTGCATATATAGATCGATATCCTTTGTATTTACGGCAAGGATGCATTGGTCCAATGCTAGTTGAATTTCATTTTTAACATCGTTTTCCGACTGGCAAGCGGCAAGAATAATTACAACTAGGGACCACACAAGTATGTTCTTTTTCATTGTTTTGAATTTGATTTATTGTCTGAGATACATGTTCCCGTTAATCGTATTCAGTTGCAACTCGCTGCTTGGGTTATCAGCCTGAAGCGCCACTTTTTGACCCATAATCCGATTTTCAGAGGTAAATATTAATTGCTCATCCGCGTATATATTTCCGTGTATGGTTTCAGCCGTAACCGCTGAATTTATGACCTTCAGGTCTATTTCCCCGTTGATGGTCGATAGTCGTAAAGAGCCCATGTATTTTTTGATATCAATATTTCCGTTGATGAGATCCGCGGTAAAATCACCCTCAATGACCTCCGCCGATAAGTTCCCATTGATACTGCTTACTTTAAAATGGGCGTTGTTTGGAACATAAAGCACATAATTGAATTCATACTCCAAATTACAGCAGCGGTAATTCTTTTGATTGGAAGGTTTTGCTCTCCATTCTTTCTCGTAGGCTTCGAACATAGCCATGGCATTGGAACGAATCTTGAGCACCGTAGTGCTTTCCTCGATTTCCAAAGCGTAAAGATCTAGGTACTTACCCGCCTCGGTGGTGAGGTCTGCCTTGAGGTACACGGTAGGTTTGTCCCAAGTCTTTACTTCGATACGAGTAGCGAAAGCAAGCTCAACCTCTACAAATCGATTATTATAATCGAGGTTTTTTTCAATGAGTTTTTGGGCACCCATGGTAAAGCTGATGAGGCTTGCCAAGAGTATGGTTTGCAAATTTTTCATGACTGTCCGAGTTTTTGATTATTTCTTTCTTAAATAAATGTTTCCTGTGGCAGAATTCAATTGGATCTTAACCCCACCATTATTAATAGATCCCTTTACCTTTTGGGCGGAAATTGCTTGTAATCCGTCTTTGTCGGGCACTTTGAGGTCAAAGTTGGTATATATTTCTCCCATTGTCGAATCCAAAACCAAGTCGGCAGGGGTATCGTTCGGCAACGTAACATCAACATCCCCGGTTGCAGTAGAAATGGTTATTGGTAAAGACTGGCTCACCTTGGTGAATATTATTTCTACATTCCCTGTATTTGCATTTGCGGTTACCGGGCCAGTAACATTGGTTATGGTAATGTTACCTACCATTTCGGCGCTTGCCTCCACCTCTGCCGTAAATCCAGAAATCTCAATGTTGTTTAATCCGTCGCTTTTTACTTTTATGTTTTGTGAAGCCGGCAAAAAGATCTCGGCCTTATCTCCATTCGTATTTCTAAGATTTCGGACCAAAAGGTTGCTTCCTTCCTTGATTACATAAAAGCCAATATTGGTATTGTCCATGCCACGATCTCCCACCAATTTTAAACCCTTGGCCTTTACAGGGGTTTGTTGCATGATCTTCCCTTTGATCAAGAGCTGGTTTCCCGTGTGGGTCTTTACCACAATTTGGGACTTCGATTCTATATTCACCCATTTTATTCCCTCTAAAGACTGGGTATAGTCAGATTGCGCATTGACTGTGAATGCGATAAGACATGCTAAAAATATTAACTTCATTTGATTCATGATAATTCGTTTTTAATATTTAAATGATAGATGGCAATAATGATTTGATCTGATCTTTGACAAAGGGTTGGGTGTTCTCCAACTCCAACAATCGCTGCATCGGGGCCACTGCCTTTTTCTCCTGTATTTTAACAAGGATCCGGATAATGGCGATCTGATTCCCCGCTTCTTGCTCAGTTCTCAAGGCCTTTATAAGTCCTTCCTTTACGATTTCGGAGTCGGTAAAATTTGCCAATACAGTAACCGCAGTCAAGCGTACGTTGGTATTATCGTCATTTAGCATTCGATCGGTCAGCGCCTTTAAAATGACTTCATCAGGATCATTGTAGTCTTCGACGTCATTTACTCCTAGGATTCGTTTGCTTGCAGAATTGTTTTCCATGAGGGAAAGCATCGCGGTCTGTTTTAATACCACGCCTTCAGACCTCAAATCAGCTATTTCGATATTGGATTTCTGTATTTGCTGGTATCTTCCCAGCATAAAAGCACCGATCAAAATTGCAATGCTTGCGGCAACTTTGAAAAAGGGGCGCCATGGCTGTTTTTTTAAAGATGTTTGCCTATCAATGGGAACGACCGTTTTGACTTCATGCTTTTCCCTTTCTAAATTTTGCAAGAACTTTACCTTCAACCTTTCGGATGGCACGGCTAATTCTTCTTCCTTAAAAGCGGCAAAGAGTATTTCTAAATGCTCCAGTTCCGATGAACAGGTTGAGCAAGCGTTTAAATGGGATTCGACACGCTGTTTTTGATCGGGATCTAGCCCCTCATCCAGGTACATTGGAAGTAAATCAATAACTTGGTTATGTTCCATAATTATAAATTTTCAAAATAAATGGCCTTCAATTTTTTTAAGGCCCTATTGACCTTGGTTTTAACCGCCCCCTCAGTACTCCCAACGATAATAGCCAACTCGGCGTATTTTATTTCCCGGTAGCGATTCAGGATTAAAATTTCCTTATCAGAATCATCTAATTTTTCCATAGCGAGCTGTAATTGTGTGCAATCTTCATTTTTTTCACTTTGTTCTTCGACTAGCTGATTTTCGAGCGGGCCCAAATCGGTAGCGTATTCCCTGTTTTTTCTAAAATGCGTGTGCAGGCCATTTCTGGCTATGGTAAACAGCCACGATACGAAATTGCCATTATTATATGAGGCCCTATATTTCAACACCTTGTAAAATGCATCCTGTGTTAAATCTTCGCTCAACATTTGATCCCGGGTCATCTTATAGAGAAAATTATACACATGGATATTGTGGCGTTCAAAAAGAACCTTGAGCACCTCTAAGTCCCCATTTGCCACTTCCTGCATTAGGCTTTCATCTGTAAGCGCTTCCAATAGCCAATTTTTAGTTGGTGTTCATAGATATATAGTCAGGAAATTACAAAAGGTTACATCAATAATTAAAATAAACTTGAATGCCCGTATCAAAGTCTAACCAATTATTCAAATATGGAGGTGCCAGCGTCGAATTTGATTCCGAAACCGGGAAAAGGAAGAAGAAGGATAGGAAAAATTAAACGGAAGGAAATCGTTCTAATCACTGGTCTTTACTTGGGAAGTGAATTCCTTGATCGCTTGGTTGGGCTCTATGATGTCATAGCCTGACCAAAATTTTGGGTCATAATTGGGCATAAAAGTGGGTAGGACCGTATTATTTTCCTTGAAGGCTTCATACTGGGG
>JBBKWR010000447.1:0-3868 GCA_037969055.1 Flavobacteriaceae bacterium
TGGTCTGTCCGGTAATAAATTTTGAATGGTCGGAAGCGAGCCAAGCGATGGTCTCCGCTATTTCTTCTGCCTCCCCAAACCTTCCCATAGGGATCAACCGTTTTAGGATATCCTCCATATCAGATCTACTGGACAGCAATTGCCCTAATAGCTCCGAATGCGTAAACCCGGGACAAACCGCGTTGATCCTGATATTTTTGTGTCCGTATTCAAGGGCCGCAGATTTGGTCATCCCCACTACGGCATATTTGCTGGCACTATAAGATAGGTTATTTCCGGAAGGTTTCAGACCTGCTAAGGAGGCAACGTTAACAATATTACCGTGCCCCTGCTTCATCATTTGCTGCAGCGCCGCCTTCATACAATAAAATACGCCAGTTTGATTTACGGCAATGACATTATGCCAATCCTCCTCGGTATGCTCGGCGGTCTTATTTTGATTTTTGCCGCCGATGCCCGCATTGTTTACCATGATATCCAATCTGCCCTGTGCGGCAACGGCTTTGGCTATGAGCGCTACCACTTCTTTATAATCGGTAACATCGGTTTGGACGGCCCAGGCCTTGCCCCCTTCTTTTTTAATGGCAGCAACAACCTTTTGTGCTTTGTCCAAATGGATATCGGATACAAATACCAAGGCCTTGTTGGCCCCGAACAAGTGTGCCGTAGCAGCTCCGATGCCACTCCCAGCGCCCGTTATGACCACTACTTTATTTTCTAATTTCATTATGCGCTTTGTTCACTGTTAAATATTTCTGGCACTTCATAAGATACACTAGTTCCATGCAGCGTTTTCATTAGGTCAATAGAGATTGTCTATTTGATTTTTTTGGATGGCCTGCCAGGCCGAATTACAGCACAGGGCCGTAATTTTGTTCAGTTCGGCAAATCGGGGATCGGTCGTGTGGCCATGTTGGTACCGATAATAGATCTGTTGCACGATGACCGCTATTTTAAAAAATCCGTAGGCAAAATAGAAGGTCAAGTGGTCAATGTTCCTGCCACTTTTAAGGGCATATTTTTGAACGATTTCGGTTCTGGTGGGATTCCCTTCCAAAGCCGTGGCATACGAAAGTCCGTGTTTGATGTCTGTTGCCGTGGTCCAATAGGCCAGTGATGTTCCCAAATCCATCAAAGGATCCCCAAGGGTACACATTTCCCAATCCAGGATGGCGGCAATCGAATGCCATTGGTCATTTTCAAAGACCACATTGTCATATTTGTAGTCGTTATGAATGAGGCTGTGCCCATAGGTTTTTGGTTGATTGGCTTCAAGCCATACCATGACCTTTTGGGCCGTTGGGACCTCCTCTGTTGCCGCTGCCAAATATTGTTTCCCCCAATTTTCAATTTGTCGCGCCACATAACCTTCAGGCCTGCCCAAACTTTCGAGACCGGCCGCTTTATAATCCACCTTATGAAGGGCCACAAAGGTCTCGAGCCATGTGTCGGCTATTGTTGCGAATGCTGAGGGCGAAATCTTGCGTATGGCTACTTCAGAATCCGTTAAAATGATGCCATTTACTTTGTTCATAATGTAAAATGGGGCACCAAGGATAGCAAGGTCTTCCGAATACGCATGTACTTTTGGGGTCTTGTCAAATACGTTTTGAAGATTACTGAGCACGTTAAATTCACGGGCCATATTGTGTCCCCGTTTGGGTGCGGCAAAAGGAGGGCGTCTCAGTACGTATTCTTGCTGTTCAATTTGTAATAGATACGTAAGATTGGAAAAACCATTGTAAAATTGACTGACACTCAATTCACTGGTTTCATTGGTAATCAACTGTTTTTTCTTCAGGAAATGTTTGAGGTTGGCTTCATCGAGCTCCTCTCCTTTTCTGACTGCTTTTGTGGCTTGTTTTTCGGCCATGATTACTCTTGCGAATATTTTCTTACCGTGTTTTTTCCCAATTGGGACATGTGTACTTCATCGGGCCCATCCGCCAATCGCAAGATCCTTGCAGCGGCATAATAGTGCGCCAATGGCGTGTCGCCACTGACTCCTTTTCCACCCATGACCTGAATGGCACGATCGATTACTTTTAGCGCCATATTGGGGGCTACGATCTTGATCATGGCGATAAGGTCTTTGGCCTCTTTGTTGCCCTGTTTATCCATTTTATCCGCGGCGGAGAGCACCAATAAACGGGCCTGTTCAATTTCGCAACGCGAAAGGGCAATATCTTGGCGGATACTGCTAAATTCTGCCAAGGATCGGCCAAAGGCAATGCGCTCCACTGCTCGTTTTGACATGAGTTCCATCGCATGCTGTGCCATGCCGATCAGGCGCATGCAATGGTGGATCCTTCCCGGTCCCAAACGGCCTTGGGCTATCTCGAATCCTTTGCCTTCGGCGAGGATGATGTTTTCTTTGGGAACACGCACCTTGTCCAATAGAATTTCCGCATGGCCTTCAGGGGAATCGTTGTAACCAAATACACTTAGGGGTCGCACGATTTTGAAACCAGGGGTATCGAAGGGGACCAAGATCATACTTTGCTGTTCATGCCTCGCCGCCTTAGGATCGGTCTTGCCCATCACGATGGCAATCTTGCAATTGGGGTGCATGGCACCCGACGACCACCATTTTCTTCCCGTGATCACATAATTATCCCCATCAGCAGTGATGGAGGTTTCAATATTGGTCGCATCGGACGAGGCCACCTCGGGCTCGGTCATCAAAAATGCCGATCGGATGCTGCCGTCCATTAATGGTTTTAACCATTGCTCTTGTTGTGCCGGAGAGCCATATTTGGCCAGTACTTCCATATTGCCCGTGTCGGGCGGACTACAGTTAAAAACCTCTGAAAGCCACAAGATCTTTCCCATAATTTCCGCTAGGGGGGCATATTCCAGGTTGCTGAGCCCGGGGCTCAAATCCCCATAACTTTTTGGCAAAAAGAGGTTCCATAAGCCTTCAGACCGGGCCATTTCCTTTAGCCTTTCTAGGCCCGGCCATTTTTGCCAGGCGTTGGTCGGATCAGCATGGAAAGCTTCGACCTCTTCCTGTACCGGCAGTATATTTTTAGCGATGAACTGCCCCAATTTTTCTTGGAGCGCCTTCGATTTGTCGCTGTATTCGAAATCCATATTTTCTACAAATAAATGTGTTTTAATCTTTTAGCCCGCTATCAAATACCCGCCGTCTGCCGCATAGACGCCGCCCGTCATATAGGCCCCGGCATCGGAGGCCAAAAGCATAACGATGCCGGCCATTTCCTCCGGGGTGCCCACCCTTCCACTTGGTAGTGTTTTTATAAGTTTATCCATTAATTTTTTGTTGGTCCAAAGGGCTTGGCTGAACTGTGTTTTAATGAGTCCGGGACAGATCACATTGGCCCTCACCCCATACCGGCCCCATTCCTTCGCCTGGTTCTTGGTGAGCATGATCAAGGCCGCCTTTGTGGCGCTGTAGAGACCCAATCCAAATCCTGGATGGATCCCTTCCACTGAGGAAATATTGATGATACTGCCACTGCCCTGTTCTTTCATATGGGGGAGTGCGAGATTGGAAAGAACCCATGGTGCCTTTACGTTCACCTCCATGATCTTATCAAATATGCTTTCGTCAGCATCTTCCAACGGACCATAAAACGGATTGACGGCGGCATTGTTCACCAAAATATCGATCCTTCCGTATTTTTCAATTGTTTTAACAATAAGGGCTTTGCGATCTTCAGCATCCCCGATGTGGCATTTGATCCCTATGGCTTCCAATCCCAATGCTTTAAAACTTTCGGCCACTCCATCTACCGCTTCCTGCTTTCGGCTACTAACGACCACCTTGGCCCCATTTTCCGCCAAGCCCTGCGCGATAGACAACCCTATTCCCTTGCTCGACCCCGTTATAATGGCCACCTTGCCC
>JBBKWR010000448.1:0-4974 GCA_037969055.1 Flavobacteriaceae bacterium
CTTTGGATCATCACATTCAAATATGGGTTTTGGGCCATGGCTTGGCGAAGGTTGTCGCGGGTATTGTCATCGCTTTCGTCCCAGGGACGTACTGGACCGAACATATTGTATTTGATATCAGTTTTGAATTTAAGCTCTTCCTGTAGATAATAGTTGATGGCAGGGGTGAAGCTGTGGAGCCAAGAGGTAAGTTCAGCGCTGTAATCCGGCTCCATGCCGGCCAATTGCCGATCTATTCCCAAGTAACGGCTATCCAGCCGGCCAATATTATAGCCACTCGCTTCCTTTAGTAGATTTTTCCAAAAATAATCGGTAGGGACTACCAAGTTTTGGTCCATTATTTCTTTTTTGGACAGACCGGAGTAATAGGCCATTTTTTCCGCTACCGCGTTCTTTTCGGCCTCATCAATGAATCCACCCTTCGTAAGGGCAGGTATCAAGGTATTTACGGTATAATCTTCTGATTCTGGTAGAATTTCCATTAGGTCTTTTTGTTGCAATGCTGGGGAGAGCGCCTTGTGGTGCCATGCCGCCGCCGTATAGTAGGGAAGGTTGAGGGCATCCGAAACAGGACCACCTCGTCGGATCACTTTGTAATCCGCTGGGGAAACCATGATGACCCCGTTGAGGTACATCCATTGTTGGTTTTGCAAGGCCAATGACAGGCCCATTACGCGCGTACCTCCATAACTTTCGCCTATGATGTATTTAGGGGAACGCCAGCGATTATTACGGGTGACGAAGGTGTTCAACCATTCTGCCAAATATTTAGTATCGGCGTTAATGCCAAAGAATTTTTTACGGGCTTCCTTATCTTCAGGTTTTGGGTCTTCCCCAATTTCGGGTATGGCACGGCTGTACCCTGTGTTGACGGGATTAACATATACAATATCCGTTACATCCAAAACAGAGAATGGGTTCTCTTTTACACCATAGGGCTGTACGGGATAACCTTCGTCATCGATTTTTAATATGCGAGGGCCTGTATAGGCCAAATGCATCCATACTGAACCGGAACCAGGACCACCATTAAAGGAGATCAGTAAGGGCCGCGCTGCACGATCCTTAACATCATTTCGCGTGTAATAGGTGTAGTGCAAGGATGCGAGGGGTTTGCCCATTTCGTCCCAAACAGGTTGTGTACCTATTTTGGCGGTATAATTGATTTGGGTGCCATTGATGGTCACATTGTGCTGGGTGGTGACGGTCGTATCGATCGGGAGCTTGCGTTCTTGGGCCACTAGGGATATAAACGGGATGAGCAGGAGGGGCAATAGGAATTTTCGCATCATGTTCTTGTGATTATCGATTGGATCTAAAAATAGGCAATTAAATAGATCGATATCCCTTTATCGCATAGTTTTTGGGGCCGTTGATAATGTACATAGGGGCTATTTGGAGTTCTTGCGCAAATGAACTGGCCCCCGAAGTGAAAATCCTACACCCTAACTACTATTTTATGATACGAATGGGTTCAAAGGATAAAATTAATCTTCGATATAAAACCCGATTCATGACGGGATTCTTTTTTTGGCTTTTCGGTTTATAAGTAATTATTCCGTACAATTCATAAAGTTCGGTTTGGGAAGTACCCATTGGGGTGTTTCAAAACTAAATTCAGTACAAAGAGTTACATTATTCACGTTCCATCCACTTAAATCTTGGTTAAACTGTGAATCCCGAAACATCCATCCCATATCCGTAACATTACTCACATCCCAAGAACTTATATCTTGGTTGAATAAAGATTGATCAAACATAACCGCCATGTTTGTGACACTACTCACCTCCCAGCCACTTATATCCTGATTGAATTGTGATCTGCCGAACATATCTACCATATTGGTAACACTACTCACATCCCAGGCACTGATGCCCTGGTTGAATTGTGATTCATAAAACATCCCACCGATATCAATAACATTGCCCACATCCCAATTCCCTATGGGTTGATTGAATTGTGACCAACTAAACATAATGGCCATATCAGTAACATTACTCACATCCCAGGCACTGATATCCTGGTTGAATTGTGAAAGAGTAAACATCGCTCTCATGGATAGTACATTACTCACATCCCAGGTACTGATATCCTGGTTGAATTGTGAAACACGAAACATCGCTGTCATGGATAGTACATTACTCACATCCCAGGTACTGATATCCTGGTTGAATGGTGAACTATCAAACATCCCATCCATATCAGTAACATTGCCCACATCCCAATTGCCTATGGGTTGGTTGAATTGTGATTCTTCAAACATCCATCCCATATCCGTAACATTACTCACATCCCAAGTACTGATATCTTGATTGAAGTTTGGTGACCAACGAAACATAAGGGCCATATCAGTAACATTACTCACATCCCAGGAACCGATGTCCTGATTGAAGGACCTCCAGCCAATCATCCTATTCATATCCGTAACCCTGCTTGTACATATTTGGGTGACATCAGCACCCTGGTCCACCATTTCCCGTAACATGGCTTCATCAACAATGGTATAGGTAATCCCATTGTGTATAAAGGTATCGCCTATCCTACCCGAATCGTTACATATAATGGTTATGCCATTGGCAGCAAGGTAGATCGGATCCTTATCGGAATCTTTGGAACATGATGCAATAAGAATGGGAATTATCAGGATTGATTGTCGGCACCATTTCATAGCTACCTATTAAACGTTCTTAATGTTGGAGTACCAATGAGTTTAATTGACATCTCCAGATCGATAAATCATTTTTATCCCATAATAAATATAGTGTGTATTTACGTATGTTGATAAAATTTATTAAGGAATTTAATGCACTGCAAACAGCTGCCGAAAGCACCTTTCGGAATTACTTTTTATTGGATAGGGGCCTTGAACCATGAAGATTTGAAATGGATTCCTAGCCCGACGACATCAGCCAATTTTCCGCCTCGGCGACAGAGCCAAAAATACGCAAGTGCGCGGCACGGTTAACGGCTACAGATTCCATGAACCCGGTAATATATTCCGGATGCCATACTATGGCCAATTTGGCTTCGAATCGCACAATTTCGAAGGCCCGTTCTGCCATAAAGAAACGATCGATTACCGGTAGTTCACCCTTTTCGACCCCAAGCCCATTTATCAATACCCGTTCCTTTTAGTGAATAAAAAGTTACTCTTCATAAAATTAGTAAACCTTGAACAGGGTACCTAGAACAAGGAGATGGACAAGGTAGCTAGTGCTAACTTTAAGGTAAGAAAAAATTATTTTGAATTAAAAATTTTCAAAAACACCCAGACCAAAAAGCGCAAAATCATAGCGTACGGGATCTTCGGGGTCCAATTTTCGGAGACTTGTATCCAATTCCAGCAGCGCCTTGGCATCGTTTTGCTTACGGTGCATAAGCCCCAATTTTCTGGCAATGTTCCCTGAATGGACGTCCAAGGGGCAGGAGAGCTGTGATGGCATTAGTTGTTTCCAAAGTCCGAAATCCACCCCGGTCGAATTATCCCGCACCATCCAACGGAGGAACATATTGATCCGTTTGGCCGCCGATCCCTTAAGCGGGTCGCTAATATGCTTGGTGGTACGTTCGGTATGTGGCAGCTCGAAAAAAGTGGCTTTCAAGTTGGAGATGGCCCCTTGTAGGGAATCGCCCCCTGCATTAGCCGCAAAGATAGCTTCCAGGCCATCGTGGTTAACGTATATATTTTTGAGTCCCTTAACAAAATAGGCAAAGTCCTCCCCGTTGAAGGTTCGGTGTACAAAACCCCTCAACCCGTGCAGGTCGACTTCCCCATGGTTTCGGATAAAATCATAGGGAGCATGGTCCATCATGGCCATCATCCTTGCCGCGTTATTAATGATACTTTTCCGATTTCCCCAAGCGATAGTGGCCGTGAGGAAGGCACTTATTTCTATGTCTTCCTTGAGTGAAAATGTGTGCGGTACTTGAATGGGATCATTTTCCAAAAAACGGGGATGATTGTATTCAATTACCTTAGCATCCAGGAATTCCTTAAGGGCGGTTCGATTCATTCTAGTGGTATATTCAGTAGTTGAAGCACAATAAAAGGGCCGATTAAAACCAGATTGTAAAGTGCATGTAGGCAAATTGCCCAGATCAGGCCGAATTTTATACGGATAAAGCCTAGAAATATCCCAACAGCTAATTGGGGCGCTACGAGCAAAGGGGAAAAAAGGAGGGTGGTTTGGCTAATTTCAAAATTTGTGATATGGTAGAAACCAAATATCAAGGTAAAAATATAGAATATATAACGAAAAGAAGGGCTCCTCTTAAAAAGTGCCAAAGGTCCCCGGAAAATCAATTCTTCTATAATGGGTGCCAAAAATACAGCGGTAAATAAGATGAACCATGGTGAATATTTATCCATGAAATCATCAATGGCGTGCTTACCGAAATTAAGGTCAAAATGTTGTGTCAAAACCTCAATTATCAGGCCGAAAGTAATGCTCAACACTAAAGCAAAACCCAACAATCTCCAAAACCAAAGCAGCCGATAACGGAAATCTGTGTTTTCATCCTCCTCGTAAACTGGGTTTTGCATGAATTCCAATACCTCCCGCATCATAAATTGTGGTTATGGGGTTAGACCTTGGGGTCCTCCGAAAGACATTGCTTTTAAATGGCCTTTTCGACATTGAGGATGCGTCCGTCGACCATGGTTAATTTCCGATCGGCCAAATTGGCCAAGTGCTCATTATGTGTGACAATTACGAATGTTTGTCCGAATTTATCACGCAGTTCAAAAAATAGTTGGTGCAGGTTGTCGGCACTTTCTGAATCTAAGTTTCCACTTGGCTCATCTGCGAAGATAATGGAGGGATTGTTTACCAAGGCCCTGGCCACGGCAACCCGCTGTTGTTCCCCTCCTGAAAGTTCGCTCGGCCTATGATGGTACCTTTTTGAGAGTCCCAAAAAATCCAATAATTCCATTGCCCGATTTTCGGCCTCCCTCCGAGCAGTTTTTTTAATAA
>JBBKWR010000449.1:0-4505 GCA_037969055.1 Flavobacteriaceae bacterium
GGTTTTCGGTCCTAATTTTAGCAATAATTTCTTTAATGGTATCAATGATTTCCTTTGGTCTTTTTTTATTTGAAATGTCGTTGTCTCCCTCGTATATGAATACTTTTATCGGATTGAAACGTAAGATCAATTCGTCGGTAAAGGCCAACAGATCGGATGCTTGGGAACCTCCAAACCCAGAGTTTACTATTTGAAATGATGGAAAGTTTTTTTGAAGATCGTTCCAAATTCGAATACTCGAACTCCCGGTAAATACCACTGATTCCTTCGAAGCATCCCATAGCGTATCATATTTTGTACTTATGGCGGCAATTTCATCCTTAAATCTAAGGTGATCTTGTGCATGGCCAGTTGGGATGGCAAGGATTAATAAGAGAAAAAAATTACGCATCGATCTACAATATGGAAACATGAAAAAATTAGTTTGTTGGCCGGTCGATGATTTGGCTATAATAAATTTTGGCCCGCTCTTCAGAAAAATGGTCCAGGACAAAACCATAAAAAAACAACAGCATGATCCCCACTCCAATTGTGCAAACTAGTGACGAAATCGATAAAACCAAGCCAAGCATTCCAATTTTAGTATTTAAAACGGGTCACATACCTGCCAAACAGAACACTAGTGCCGCAAGGGCCCCACCTACCAAGGGTCCTGCTATGGGTACCCATGCATATGCCCAATCACTGCTGCCTTTCCCTTTTAAGGGCAACAAAGTGTGCACGATCCTGGGACCAAGATCTCGTGCCGGATTGATGGCATAGCCCGTTGGGCCGCCAAGGCTCAGCCCAATGCCGATCACCAAAAGTGCGACCGGAAGGGCATCCAAGGAACCAAGGGTTATAGGTTCTTCGCCATGGGTGCCACCAGCTATATAAAATACACCGAAAACCAAGGCAAATGTGCCGATCACTTCTGTGACAAAATTCCAAAATGGGCTACGAACGGCAGGTCCTGTGCTAAACGTAGCCAATAGTGCACCTGGATCATCGGTGGCGTCATATTGTTTTTTATAGGCCATCCATACCAAGGTGGTTCCCAGCATGGCGCCCAAAGTTTGGGCCAACATATACCCAGGAACCAGGGCCCATGAGAATTTTCCAGCAGTAGCCAGGCCAAAGGTAACCGCGGGATTTAAATGGGCGCCGCTCACATCGGCAGATATAAACACCCCAACAAACACGGCGATACCCCACGCAAGGGAAATACCTACCCATCCGGAATTTGAGCCTTTTGTGCCCTTAAGCACTACATTCGCTACAATACCATTTCCCAATAATATGAGCATTGCAGTTCCTATAAATTCAAAAAGATATTCGGTCATCATGGGTCGGTTGTTTAAGGCATCAAGATAAAAAAATAACACGGATTGTGGATCGAAACCAAAAAATTTAGCTAGTAACAGAATAATTTAGATGATTTGGGACAAGCTAACCGAACCAGTAACATACCCCATGCGCAAGTGTAGAAATTTTCTAATACTTCTTGAACGATTTTATGATGGTCCTTTTCTAAATATTGGTAATTTTAATCTTCTAAATGAAACCAATCCACTAATGTCAATTACCAAACTTACCACTTTCTTGGCACTATTTTTCATCTCGACATTTGCTGTAAAAGCCCAAGACGTTGTGTCCACAGATCTTAAATCGAGACCTGTCGCCAAGGCAATTAAATTGGGCAGCAGCCCCATAATAGATGGTGATGTCTTGCAAGATGAAGTTTGGCTGCAAATCGAACCCTACAGCGAGCTCACCCAAACCCAACCCAACTATGGGCGGCCTGCGACAGAAAAAACAGAAATACGGGTGGCCTATTCGGAAGAGACCTTTTATGTCTCCGTAGTATGTTATGATGCACAACCCAACAAACTGGTGGTTTCTGATGCGCGTAGGGATGCAGACCTTAGCAATACGGACGCCTTCCTTTTTATTGTGGATACCTACAAGGATGGACAAAACGGATTCATCTTCGGAACAAATTCGCTCGGGGTTGAATACGATGCACAGGTAGATAATGAAGGGCAAGGAAATAGAAATACGAATAGACAGCAAGGGGGTACCATCGGTGGGTTCAACCTCAATTGGGACGGTTCTTGGGAAGTACAGACCCAGGTAGGTGATTTTGGATGGAGCGCAGAATTTGCCATTCCATTGCGCACGCTTAGATTTCAGGCAGGCAAGGACTGGGGCGTTAATTTCAGGCGTAATATTAGAAAGACCAATGAAGTGGTCTATTGGGCAGAGATGCCCGTAGGATTTGACCTTAACAGACTTTCACTCGCCGGTACCCTTACGGGGCTAGACCTAAGGACGCCCGGAAACCTTAAGGTGATTCCGTATGTATTGGGCCAAATGTCGAAGGACAATACGATCATGGATTCAAAAACTGAATTTTCCCAGGAAATCGGAGGAGATATCAAATATAGTATTACGCCCAGTCTGACCTTGGACCTATCCTATAATACCGATTTTGCGCAAGTAGAGGTGGATCAACAACAAGTAAACCTAGATCGATTTAACCTGTTTTTTCCAGAAAAACGGCCATTTTTTTTGGAGAACGCCGGATTATTTAGCGTGGGCAGCCCCGGGGAGGTTGATCTGTTCTTCAGTCGACGCATCGGAATAGGAGATCAAGGAAACGTCGTACCCATTATCGGAGGGGCCCGCTTGTCGGGAAAACTGAACCGGACCAACGTGGGTTTATTGACCATGTTTACCGAAGATGTCGTTGAAGCGGGCATCGAACAAAACAATTTCACGGTGGCCAGGGTGAACCATGAATTTAAGGGAAGATCTGCCCTAGGTATCGCGGTCATCAATCGGGAAGGACTCCAATCAGAAGAATACAACCGCACCTATGCCCTTGATGGAAAATTGGGACTTGGAAAAAAAGCGCGCTTGTCAGGTTATTTTGCCAAAACTGCGGGTAACTATGATACTTTAAATGAACATTCTTTTAAATTCCAGACCGACTATCTATGGAACAATTGGGAAATACGAGGGGCGTATACAGAGGTGGGACAAGGGTTTAATCCTGAGGTGGGCTTTTTGTTGCGCTCGGCATACCGCAAGCCCGAAGGCCTGGTACTATACCATTTGCGCCCAAAAAATCCGAATTCCAAAATATTGGAACTTAGGCCGCATATTTCTTATCGCGGGTATTGGAACTTTGATGATTTTTTGGAGACCAGTTATTTGCATATCGACAATCATTTCGAATTTAGAAATGGAACCGAACTTCATACCGGGATCAACGTGACGGGAGAAGGTGTGGTCGAAGCCTTCGATATCTCAAGAGGACGGAACATAATGGTACAACCAGGCACTTATAACCATGCAGAGTCACAATTGGTATATTTTACCAATAAAAGCAATCCGTTTTCGGTGAATCTGAGATCTGTCATAGGCGGGTCTTTTGGGGGTACACGGTTTATAGAAAGTGCCACTGCCAGTGTCCGGTTGGGCGATAAGTTTAATTCAGATTTCACCTTCCAGTACAATAATTTTAAGTTGCCAGGGGGTAATTTTACGGCCAACATTTTTATCAGCCAGATTTCTTATGCCTTTAAGCCCAACCTATATTTACAGGCCTTGGTCCAAAACAATACAACGGATAAGCTTTGGGCAGCAAACCTTCGGTTTGGGTGGTTGGAACGTGCCAATACCGGGCTATTTATTGTGTTCAATTATAACCTTCAAGATGGCGATCCGCTCAATAATAGTTTTATAGTGAAGTATTCCAGGATGTTCGATTTGGTAAAATAATTGCAGCTATTTAATTATCAATCTACAATTGCCGGGTATACGAACTGCCGCAATTTTTCCCCGTAAAAATTGTTGTAGGGTTGCAATTGGGTCATAAAGATGGCAATTAATTCTTCTTTGGGGTCGATGAAGAAAAAGGTGCTGTAGGCGCCGCTCCAATAATATTGCCCTATTGATCCCAGTTGTTTGCCATCTGCCAAATCGGTGGTCACGGCAAAGCCATATCCAAATCCCTGGCCCGGCGCCTTATACAGATCGCCCACTTGGTTGGTGGTCATAATTTCCAAGGTCTTTCTACTGAGATAGGTTTTGCCTTCCCAACTCCCGCCATTGAGGAGCATACGGGCAAATTTCATATAATCTGGAGCGGTGGAGAAGAGTCCATGGGTGCCTCCAAAGACCGTATTTCCCTCGATGGGAAGTTGCTGTTCCGAGTTGATCAATTTGCCCTCCGGGTTCTTGTTATGGACCGGCATCCATCTATTTTGATTTTCCTTGGCAATGTTGTACCCGGTATCCTTCATGCCCAGGGGATCAAAAATGCGCTGCTGTAAAAATTCGGCGGTCGTCATTCCGGAAAAATGCTCTATCAGCAAGGATAGTACATCTGGAGAAGCGCTGTAGTACCATTGCGCCCCAGGTTGGCCGAATAAGGGTATCCCAACCAAGGTATTTACCCGGCTTTCAATATTTTTTTGTGGCTCCGCGTAAAGCGCTTTTGCAGTTTCATTGTCCAATTT
>JBBKWR010000450.1:0-4706 GCA_037969055.1 Flavobacteriaceae bacterium
ACATCTTGCCAGAATTGTATGTATTAAGGATTTCATTAACAGCTTTCTAAGAATTATTTTAATAATTTTGCCCACCAAAATTAATTTGAAAAACATGAAGCGGATTGCAATTACCTTAATTTTATTGATGGGCTTTTCTGCCAGTGCCCAGACCAAGAGTGAACTTCAAAAACATTACGAAGCCTTTTATAAAGAAATGAGACTTCAAGGCGATGTGACCGGTGTCATCGTTGGAATGACCCATCTCAACGTATTGGCCCCATCAAAGGAACGCAGGGACACCTTGGCTTACATCTATGCCAACGACAACCAACATCTACAGGCGTTGAACACGATTGGTATTGAAAAAGATGAAAACGATTCCGATTTGGCCGTACAGGTAAAGGCCATTTCGCTCAAAGCCTTAAACCAGCCCAAACGTTCTTTGGAACAGTTCGAGATCTTGAACAAAAGAACCCCTAATGCTTACTTGGCGTATGAATTGGCAGATTTGAAAATCCAAACTGGTGATAATTCGGGTGCCGCTGGGAATATCGAATATGGACTCTCTAATTCCAAGGATGATATGAAGTATGCCTTTTACGAACGCCAGCAACCGTATGAAGTACCGTTAAAAGCTGCCTTTCTCCATTTAAAGGCTTTGATGCAGTACAATCAGGACAAAGATAATATAGATGCCGCCGTAGCGCTGATCGATGAAGCGTTGAAAATTGATCCCAACTTTAATTTGGCAAGTTTGAGCAAACAGGCATTGGAATCAAGAAAAAATCCACCGGCTTCCGCGGAAAAAAAGAATTGATATTCATTCTATAATTAGAATAAAGAGGGAAACCGTCAACTATGATCGGTTTCCCTCTTTATTTATATACTATTTTTCAAATTATAATTAGTGCAGATCGAGTTGATATCGGCTTATAAATAAGGCCTCATATTAAATTGGTTATTGGCCCTTAAATTGCAAAGTCAATACACTATCTTTTTCCTTTTTAAGATCGATCAACGCACCAACAAGATTATTTGGCACGGCAATAGATAGGACGTAGTGTGCGATTTTCCACCGGCCATCAATTTTTATGAGCACCCCAGATCCCCGACAAATTTTCATCTGGGTATCCAGGAGTTCATCGAACCAAGCGAAGTCCTTGGAATTATCAAAATAGATGTTCCTTTGTAGGGCCGTAAAATGCCAAGCATTTCCCCTGTCAAAATGGGGTTTAGCGTACGATTTAAAGTCTTTATTCTGCCAATTTTCGGTGGCATCAGTGCCAATAAAAACGGCGTCATCGGTCATGAACCCAAAATAGGCGCCAAAATCGGCGTCGGAAGCTGCCTGATGCCATGCGTCCAAGACGGCATCAACTGCCTCGTCCTGTGCCCGTAAGCCCAACCCAAAGCTATAAATAACTATAACAAGTAGTATTCTATTCATCCAAGATCAGATCAGCGGGCAGACTATTGTTCATGATTATGTTGAACTGATTACGAAAGGCATTGTACGCCGCAATCAAGTCCAATACCGATTTATGGGGATCAAGCCGATAGAAAAGGTCACCTTTCACCTTTAAAATGAAGGTTTTTACCATCTTTTGCCTACTTTTTATTTGTGGCTTGTCAAATGCTTCCGGATAGATAGATTTCTCCAGGTCTTTTTGCTTTTCAATCAGCTCTTCAACGACCAGGCTCAAATCTTCCCGGTTCTCTACCGTGTAAAGGGCATCAAAACTGGCATCCAATGCCATGTATTCCATCCAATCGTTCATGATAGCCTGAGCCTCGGGATTAATGGTATACTTTTGGGGCCAATCTATTGTGACGATTTCAAAGGCGGAACCGTTATCGAACGCAGTATCTTTTTTCTCCTGTTTGCAAGAAAAAAATAGCGCTGTACATAATAACAAAGCGGATAATCTTTGCATTGGGCGAAGGTACAAATTTTAATAAAAGCTATCTTTACCCGCAGATTTAATTAACGACAATTTAATGAAGAACTATATCTTGATCATTGGTGCATGTGGTCAAATCGGGACAGAACTTACGTATGCCCTGCGTGCCAAATTCGGTGCGGACAAGGTCATCGCTAGTGACATTAGGGAGGGCAATCAATCTTTAATGGATTCTGGTCCTTTTGAAATCTTGGACGCGACCGATTACGATGCTTTGGAAGAGGTCGTGGCCTATTACGAAATCAGTGAGGTGTATTTAATGGCAGCCATGCTGAGCGCCACTGCTGAAAAATTTCCGGAAAGAGCTTGGTATCTCAATATGAATTCACTTTTTAATGTTCTCAATCTTGGCAAGGAAAAAAAAATAGATAAGATTTTCTGGCCATCGAGCATCGCTGTTTTCGGCCAGAATACCCCAAAGGAAAATACGCCCCAAAGCGCCATTATGGAACCTAGTACGGTCTACGGAATCAGCAAACAAGCTGGGGAACGTTGGTGCGATTATTACTATCACAAGTATGGGGTGGATATCAGAAGTCTTCGCTATCCTGGCCTTATCAGCTGGAAAACCATGCCAGGGGGCGGCACTACAGACTATGCGGTCGAAATCTACCACAAAGCATTGTCGGATGGGCGTTATAGTTGCTTTTTAAAAGAAGGCACCAAATTACCCATGATGTTCATGGAGGACGCCATTCGTGCAACTTTGGAAATAATGGGATCAGACCCAAAGAAAATTAAGATTCGCTCCTCCTATAACCTTGCTGCAATGAGTTTTAGCCCTACCGATATCACCAAAAGTATACAAGGCCATATCCCAGATTTCAAAGTTACATACAGTCCCGATTTTAGGCAATCCATCGCCGATACCTGGCCGAGCAGCATTGACGATTCCCGGGCAAAATCAGATTGGGGCTGGCATCCGGAATTTGATCTTGCCAAAACTACCGAGGAGATGTTGACGAATCTTAGGTCGTGAGTTTGCTAAAATGAAAACGCAGCTTTTTTTCGATTGCAATGATAATGCTATTGGCAATATCCTTACCGGTCACTGTTTCGATGTCTTTCAGTCCAGGAGTTGCATGAACTTCCAAAAGTAAGGGTCCATTGTTAGATCGGATGATATTGACCCCTGCAACCACCAAATTCAAAACCTTGGCCGCTTTCAATACCAATTTTTTCTCTTCCACGGTGATTTTAACAATTGTGGCCTTCTCCCTTTGTTGGCGATTGGCCCCGAATGCACCTTTCCCTGCCTGCCGCTTCATAGACGCGACCACTTTGCCGTTGACCACAATACAACGGATGTCTTGACTTTTGGCTTCCATAATGAACTCTTGCACCACAATATTAGTGTTTGTATTTTTAAAGGCATCAATCAATTTCTCTGCCGCTTTATCTGTCTCCGCCAATACCACACTTCTCCCTTTCGTGCTTTCCAATTTCTTTATGATCAAGGGTGCCCCATTGACCATTCGAATCAAATCTTTGGTATCCTTTGGGGAATTGGCGAAACCTGTAACAGGAATGTGGAGATCATTTTTGGAAAATAGTTGGGTAGCCAAAAGCTTGTCCCTAGATCGTGAAATCGACTCGGCCGTATTCAAACAATACACTCCCATATTGGAAAATTGACGAATTAAGGCACATCCATAAACAATTAAACCAGGCTTTATCCGGGGAATGATGGCATCGAAGTCTTTAAGAGTGTCTCCCTCGTGATATCGGATTTCTGGCGAATGGGCATCGAGCTTCATGTAGGCCGATTCCACATTCAAAAAAACAATTTCGTGGCCACGGGCCTCCGCGGCCGCTAATAATCTTTTGTTGCTGTACAATTCCGGATTACTGGCCAAGAGGGCGATTTTAAGCCCGGTCCTTTCCTTGAAAAAAGATTTGTATAGCTTCAAAATTGCTTCATCATTAAAGCCCTTAAGGCAGTAACTTTCCTCCGAATTCACAATAAATCGGCCCCCCAATGCCTCGCGTCCCAAAAGCATTCGGTATTCCATGGCATCCCTGTTGGCCAGGGTCAATTCAATTTCAAAAGTAAGATCCCCCAATGTGACAGACGACTTGATCACCAATCTTACCTCGGAAATTCCAGTGGAGGACTTAACCCTTCGCCTGTCGACCACTTTTGCCTCACACACTATCGCTACGCCCTTATTCTCCTGTAAGGGATTCACTTCGAACCTTACCCATTCCTGATCGCCTTTGGTGAACAATTTAATATTGGATGCCTGGATAGAGGAAGTCTTCGCCCCAGAATCTACGCGTGCCTTGATGGCTGGTATTCCCAGTTCTTCAAAAACACACCATTCCACTGAGCCTATAACTTCTAATTTGTTCACTATTGATTGGAATATTTCAAATGGGCAAAAAGATCAACAGATCTTTAGCTCCGGATTCGAATTGACAAAATGTATGATTATTTCTGGAACATTTGCTTGGCTTCAAGAAAACTCTTGAATTCGAGCATATGGCCGTTGGGGTCTTTTACGAAGAAAGACACGTGTTCCCCGATCTGGTCCTTTAAAAAAGTGGCCTCTGTGGTCACCTCGTATTCAGAGGCCATTAATCGTTGATAAAGCCTGTTCCAAGTTTCGCGGTCGACTATTACCCCAAAATGAAAGGAAGGCAGTACTTTTTCTTCAAATTTATAGGAGCGATAGGTAAAATCAAATGCGCCCGACTTGGTAAAGGTAATTTGGTTGCCAAATAGATCGATATCCAGCCAGCGGGAGGAGTTTCTACCCAATG
>JBBKWR010000451.1:0-7339 GCA_037969055.1 Flavobacteriaceae bacterium
CCCCGGTCATCATATTGAAAATAGATGCCTTTACCATCATTAGCCCATTGTATGTTCTGCACGTCACGGTCAAAGTCCGTTGCAATGGCCTGTGGATCGGTACCATCGGCATTCATCACATACAATTTGGTGACCTGATAGCCTTGGAAGGTGTCGTCAAAACCAGTGTAGGCGATTTTAGAGCCATCGGGGGAGAGGGCGGGACCCGCATCGGGACCGAACCTGTTGGTCAAGGTTTTTACCAATCCATTTTGTATGGTTAGCTGGTAAATTTCCGCATTGGCAGGTTCAAAATCATGGTTCTCGTGCAGGTTGGCCGTGAAGTAAAGCGATCGATTGTCTTTGGACCAAATGGGTCCGCCATGGTCATCATCGGTAAAGGTGAGCTGTCTTGGCGTTCCCCCATCGGTAGAGAGCACAAAAATCTGGCTATATCCCGATTCAAGGTATCCTGCCCCGTCTGCCCTATAGGTCATTTTATCTATATATGTGGGGGGCTTGTTCCATTTGGCCCCCTCCGGTTTTTCAGGGAGCTTGATGATCGATTCCTGTTTTTTGGGAACGAACATTGTAAAGGCCACAAATCGGTCGTCATGTGACCATGAAATTTGACCCGGGGCTTTTGGTGTGTTCGTCAATGCGGTGGTTTCTTTGGTATCTAACCACATCATATACAGTTTCATTTTTTCATCGGCCCTATTCGATTTAAAAATGATCTTCTTTCCGTCGTGCGACCATCTAGGGTAGTGGTCATTTTGGTTCCCGGAAGTCAGCGGCCTGTTTTCGGAGCCGTCAAAATTGACGATCCATAGGTTGGAAAGGTTCTTATCGGTCATCACATCCTTATAATTCCGCACATAGATGATCTTGTTCCCATCCGGGGAAATCTGCGGATCGGAAACATATTCCATATTAAAAATATCGATGAGCTCCAGATTGGTCTGGATTTGAGGGAATGCCGAGGGGGCTAAGGCGAGGAAGAGGACAATCTTAAAAATGTTTTTCATGATCAATGGATAATTAGTTGAACCGGATTTATAGGGTTAATGCATGTAAGGATCTCGTTAAAACTGATATTTTGGACATATAATTTATTCAAAACTGTTGATTTCTTTGGCGGCCCTATTCCCTGATTCAATGGCGCCTTGCATCCAACCATGATAGGCTGAGGCATGTTCCCCGGCAAAATGGATACGTCCCTCCGGTTTAACCAACTCGGGCAATAGCGTGGTGATTTGATTTTTGTTGGCGAGGGAATGGGCCCCCAAGGCCCAAGGATCTTCACTCCAGCATTTCGTAAAGCCACCCTCCAAATGATCGTGCAATCCCGGAAAGACCGAATTCACATGATTGGCAGAGAAATCCAGGCGTTCCTGATCCGTCATCCCTTTTAACAATTGCGAATCGGCATTTTTGAGGTAGGCGGCGATCATCCCTCTTTTGGCGTTGGATTCATAATTGGGGTCCCAGATTTCGGTGGGCTGATCGGTGGCTGCAAACCCGTTAAGGCCCTCCTTTTTCCAATAGCGGTCACTGACCTGCATTACCGTTCGGGAAAGGTCCCAGTAATTAAATTCGTTGATCGCTTTTTGTTTGGGAGCAGATAAGGTTTTTACAAAATCCATTTTTCGCAATAAAGTCAGAGGAAAGGTGCAGATCACCCTATCTGCGTTCAATACTTTGCGTTCTGTTCCCTGGAGCACAGTTACCGAGACCTGCGTCTCGCTTTGCGAAACATCAATTACCTTCAATCCGTAATGGATAATATCGCTCAGTTCTTCCGCCATTTTGGTGGGCAGTAGGTCATTGCCGCCCACAATCTTATTCCTTGGTGCCCCAAATGAAAGTCCCAGTTCACGGATCAGCTCAAGTACCGACATGTCCATTTCCCCTTTTTCCTCCCAGCCGATCATGAGCAGATTTGCAATATCCTTGCTATATCCCTTTAGGTTGAGATATCCCTTCAGCGAATAACCATCGTATTGTGAAATTTGGGTGGTGGGCCAATCCATTTTTTTGGGATTCCCAAGGTTGTTCATAAGGTCCGCCAAGGGAGTTGTACTGAGGGCGGTCCAACCCATGGCCATTTCCTTGGTGGTCAGCTTGATCGGGTACGACCTTACATCGGCAGGTTGGGCATTGGAATAGCGAATTTTTTTTCCGCCCATAACATGCAAATAATCGTCTTGCAAAGGATTAAAGGGTTGGAGTGGGAGCTTATATTTGTTAATATATTTCATGGTCCACTCATGGTCTTCAGGAATCCTGGCGGCGCCAATGTCGGCATATAAATTGTCGGCCAAGGGTGCCCTAAGGGTCTGTACACGACCTCCGGCCCGCATCTGGCCTTCTATCACTGTAACTTCATGCCCGAGATTATGCAATTCAAGTGCCGCGGACATTCCCGACATTCCCGCGCCCAGGACCAGTACTTTTTGTGTTTTTCCCTTATTAAGGTACCATTTATCATGTATGGATAGTGCGCGTAAGGGTTGCACCAGTACCATACCTGAAGCCAGTGTGGTTAATTGTAAGAACTTGCGTCTTGAAAATTGAACGGTCATATAAAATTAGTTGTTTCGTCGGGTTGCGGGGAGCTACTACAAGATAGGACTTGTTTTTGAACTGTAGTTTCAAGCAGGTAGGTTTTTAAGGGCTTTTATCATCATCGGGGTTCTTATCTTTTTTTTTCATCTGGATATATTTTGAAACGAGCCGCACCCCAAGTCTGGCGAACAGGATGACGGCAATGACCATTACGATATCTAATCCGTTCATTTGCTAATCATTAATTTGTTTTTCGTAGGATTTTGATAATCGTTTTTCTTTTTATCCTTTTTCATTAAAGATTTTAACCTCAAAGCTTATATGTCGTACCTACGGCACGGAAATCTGCAATATTTATCGTTGCTACCGAAATGCTGTCCCTAACGGGACAATTCTCCTTCGCCTGTATTTGGTGCCAACGGGCCGATTTCTACTATATTTTGTCCCTAACCGGACAATTCTTCTCTTTATTCAATTAGCCGTAACCCGTTTAAATATTATCTGTGCATATTAAATTAATCCGTCCCTTTGGGGACGGTATTTTGGTAGCCCGAATATGGTACGTCAACCCCTGTGCCTTTAGGTACAGCATATTTATCGTACAGATTTCAATAGGTATCGTTCATCAAATTCGATGTTAAATTCTTTCAATAATTGCAAATATTCCTCTTGAAAAGGTATCGACTTATGATGTATTTCTTGATTTTTTATGTAATTGATGACCCTTGGCAAATCCGATTTGGCATAGGAAAAAGCCCCATAACCCGCTTGCCATGAAAATTTTCTATTGAGCAGCCCTTTATTGTTGATCCCTGCCTCGCCGGCAGGCAGGCATTTGGATGAATCCTGTTTTACCTGTTTCATCAAATCCGATAAGGATTGCGAAGGTCTCATTCCAAACAGAATATGTATATGATCGGGCATTCCGTTGATTTGTAATACTTTGTGATTGTAATTTTGGATAATTCCCGAGATGTACTTATACAATTCATCTTTCCATTCGGCTTTGATAAGGCTTTGTCTGTTTTGGACTGCAAAAACGGCTTGGATATGAATTTGTGTGTAGGTGTTTGCCATCTCGCTTTTTATATGTCGTACCTAAAGGTACGATTGATTTGCTTAATTAATTGCTACCCCATATGTTGTCCCTAACGGGACAATAATCAGCATCGTTTAGGTATTGTCGTCTTTCCCCAATGAGAAGGTAGTGGTAAATATTTCTCTAATATTTAAACGTTTTCGACGATTTGTATTCAATTTTGCCTCACGGATTCACCCCGTAATGCCATCTCCATCTATATCCTTTTCCAAATGCCTTTCCAGGGCCACAAGGGTTTTTTTGAGCAGTTCCCGCGTGTGATCTAAGTCCTTTTCCAAAAGCTCCACCCGCTCTTCGATGCTGTTTGCCTGTTTTTGTTGTTTGTCCAATTCATCCTGCTGTAGCAGATCCCAAAATATTCCCATGTGTTCTATTTATTTGATTATGTGCTATTTAATTCTTAAAGTCGATTGTACTTTTTTAAGATCGAGACCAACAAATCGTGGGGCAAGGCAAAGGCTTTGTTGCCCTTGAAGCCTTTCATTGTTTCTGCCGCTATCATGGCATTGATGATCGCCTCTTCTACGGCTTGCACCGTTGCCTCGAACAAGGGGGTCATCTGGTCATTGGAAAAATTCTCGACCTGCGTTGTTTCATTTCGATTAAAAGCTTTTTCATTGGCTGTGGAAAAGGCCAAAAAGATATCTCCGGAACCGTTGCTTCCCCGCCCTCCCACGAGGCCCATTCCAATGGTGACCCTTTGTGCAATCCGCTTTAACTGATGGGGCAGGAGGGGGGCATCCGTGGCAACGATAACGATAATTGAACCATCCCCTTCCTGCCGTTTTGATTTGGGTGGAGCATTGATAATATTGTTCAAGGTATCTTTTAGTTCCCTGCCGACAGGGACACCGGCGATGGTCAGATTTTTTTTGGACCCAAAGTTAGCCTGTACCAACACCCCAAGGGTATACGTCGAATCTTTGATGGACACCACTCTTGACGAAGTACCTATACCCCCTTTAAAACCAAGGCACATCATCCCAGTTCCTCCGCCAATATTACCTTCTTGGACGCTGCCACCCTTGGCGTTGGTGATGGCTTCCAATACATGTTTTTCCTTTACATGGAAACCGTAAATATCGTTGAGCGTACCATCGTAGGTTTCGGCCACCAAAGGATAGGTGTACCAGCCATGTTCCCCTTTGTACCAATCCGTGTCCACGAACCATTTCAAAACGGCATCACGAACTACTCCAACACTGTTGGTATTGGTGATCATGATCGGTGTTTCCAAAAATCCGGATTCCGTTACCCAGGTAGTACCGGTCATTTCCCCATTTCCATTAAGGCTGTACCAATTGGCATACACGGGACTAAATTTCTTTCCTCTTGGGAATATCGCCGTCACCCCCGTCCGTACGGGTCCTTTTCCCACTACATTTTCACCACCTTGAGTGATAATGGTACTATGGCCCACTTCAACACCCGGTACATCGGTGATGGCATTGTATTTACCAGGAGTGCCTTCAAAGGGCACGCCTAAATCCCTTGCCCTGGGCTTTTGTCCATAGGTAAATTGAATCAAGACTATTAAAATTGGAATTGAATGAAGTTTTTTCATCATTTTTTCAGTAAAAGTTGGATTTTATATATAAGGATGACTTCAAATATTCGGTAAAATCAAGATTCGTATACCCAGTTTCCACCGACCATTGTCCTTTGGATTTTTATATCAATGATCGTGTTCGGATCTACTTTATGCGGGTCTTCTTCAAGAATAACCAAATCGGCCAACTTGCCTGTTTCCAAAGATCCCTTAATACCTTCTTCATAAGAGGCATAGGCCCCATTGATGGTACCCACCTTTAGGGCCTCTTCTACCGAAATTTTTTGACTGGGCCCCCAGACATTTCCCGACATATCGGTACGGGTCACGGAAGATTGAATGGCCATCATGGGTTCGTAAGGACCGGGAGGGTAATCGGAAGTCTGGGTAACGTTTATCCCAGCGTTTAAAAAGCTTTTAACGGCAAACATGTTTTCCAACCTTTCCGTGCCATAATTCACCATCTTTTCCCCATGAAAATATACATAGGTGGAAAATGGACAGGGAATGGCCCCTAATTTTTTAATACGTTGGATCAACGCCTCATTGATGACCGTACAATGTTCCAGTCTAAATCTAGGGTCGTTCCTTGGATGTTCGTTTTGAATCCTTTCAAATACATTCAGTGATTTGTCGATGCCCACATCCCCATTGGCATGGATACCAATTTGCCAATTGGCTTTATGGGCCTTGATGGCATATTCATATAATTCGTCCTCATCCATTACGATGATCCCAAAATCATCGGGCCTGCCGATATAAGGCTGTGACAACCTCGCGGTGCGTTCCGATATAGACCCATCGCAGGTAAGCTTCATGCCACCCAGGCGGACCCAGTCATTTCCATCCCCGGTTTTTACGCCTTTTGAGATCATTTGATCGATATGTGAATACCCGATCATGCAATAAATTCGGGAAGACAATTGGTCGGCATCCAGGGCATCGCGATAGGCCTGAAGATCTTCTGGTTCCCCATAAGCATCCGTGATAGATGTTATTCCGGATTTTGCAACCATTTCGGAAATGAGTTTTACCCCTGCTTGTCGGTCTTTGATGGTAAATTCCTGAGGCACCAATTTTCGGACAAAATCAACTGCATTCTCCTTTAATAAACCCGTCGGTTCCCCATTTTCGTCGTGGACTATCTGTCCACCTGGTGGGTCTGGGGTCGTTCTATCAATTTGGGCCAGTTTTAGCGCCATAGAATTGTTATAGGCCGTGTGCCCCCCCCTATGCTGGATGGTAATGGGATGGTCGGGACTTATTTCATCCAAATCATACCTATTGATATACCTGCCTTCCGCGGTTTTGGTATCATCGTATTTGAAGCCAGAAATCCATTTGCCCGCGGGTGTTTTATCGACTTGAAGTTTTAGGGCATCCTTTATTTCAGCGATAGACCTTAAATCACAATCCACATTTCTCAAATGCTGATTCCCGGAGGAAGCAGGATGGGAATGTGCATCAATAAATCCGGGGGTAATTGTTTTCCCAGCGACATCTATCTTGTGGGTCGTTGAACCCGCCAAATGCAAAATATCACTGTTCGAACCAACAGCGACAATCAGGCCATTGGATATAGCTATGGCCTGGGCTACAGGTTGGTTCGGATTGGAGGTATAGATGGTTGCATTATGGAGTATGACCTCTGGATTTGATTTTGAACAGGAATTCAATAAAAATATTCCCATGGTGCCCATGCCCAGGGTATTTGCAAATGCTCTACGATCCATACGGTTTTTCATCATCTCGTGTTCAATACTTTTATTTTCGATTGCGGAAAGTCCCACCACAATTTAGCTGAGGGATAGGTAAAATTTTGAATTATTGAATTTAAACAATTAATCGGGAGTATTTATAAATAAGTCAAAAACCCAGAGGGTGCTGGGTTTTGAGCTGTAACGGTTGGATATGTTTTTTCAAGGCGTGCTATTGGTTTGTGCTTCCCTCAATTTTTTGGCGTTGGATAAAATGTAATTTTTGATGTCAATGATGTCTTCTTTACTCAACCGATCATTAAAATTGGGCATCCCTTTTTCCAGAAAGGCCCCTTCCCCTACGATCTGCTGCAGCATCCCAAAAATTTCGGGGGTGGAAAAATTTAAATCAGGTATGGAACCACCCCCAATAGGTTTGTCGCCCCC
>JBBKWR010000452.1:0-7048 GCA_037969055.1 Flavobacteriaceae bacterium
ACTTGTCAACTTAAAAGATATCCGAATTGTATGTTTTTAATTAAAAACTTCTACTTATAAAAGTATGATAAATATCTGGCGTAAATGTAATATTAGGAGCCCGATTGGACAAAGTAATCGAGAAATCCCTAATACAATATTTAATTGGTTATTAATTCAGTTTGAATAAGTTGACAGGTGAAAGAATGAGGAAGTATAGAATGACTTTTTATTTACAATGTTGTGCCAAAAGAATTAGTCCCCGCAATTGCCAGGTCTGAGAATTAATTTGTCTTTGGCTCAGGGTTGATTTGAAATGATCGGGGTTTTGATTCCATGTCCTTTAAAAAGGACCGAAATAATTCTTTGTGCTTTTCGGAATCGCTCCCAAAGTCATCAATGATCATACGCATTTGTGTATGTCTTCCTTCTCCGGCCTTAAAATCTTTACCAAACAAAGATAAATAGAGGCTACGATGTCCGGCCACGTTATCATTTTCAGCATCTCCTTTATAGGTTGCTCCAACTGCATAAACATCTTCCGGACGTCCCATAAGTATGGCATCTACTCCATTTTTACTGAAAAAAGCGAGAGGCATTGCGTATCGCCTACCTATTGCCATCTTCCAAAACCAGCGTCCTTTTTGGTGACGCCCATCGGTTAACAGGTTCGCACCTGCCTCGTCGCGAGGAAAGAAGGGCCAGATTCCATGGATCATCGGTTGATCCAACAGCCTGATTTGTTCCGCTTCAATCGGACCAAACTCCTCCTTAGCCACGTAAACACCGGACTCAAATCCGGGTGCCATATAGGCCGATAACAGGATTTCGAATCCCGGATAGTTGGTAAGTGTTTCTACCCACATATCCATATCAATGATGTTCGGTTGCCTGAATGTAAATTTGACTTTTACTTTAGCCTGTCGGCGAATTGTTGGCATCCATGTAAGGGTGATACCGTCTTCTGTTGGTTCTAATAAGGGTTCTTCAACGCGCAATTCGGTGAGGTATCCGCCCTCGATGAGTACTCGAAAAAAATTCAACATTCCTGCTCCCGCCATGGGTTCCCCATCAGGACTGATCTTCATGCCTGTTGGTTTGTGTGTTACATTGCTGAAATGATGGCTTATCGCAGGCCCCTTCTGTATGTCACAATTAAGAATGCCTGAGATATGTTCCAAAGAAAACTCCAATTCCTTTTTTTCGGGATCCCAAGTGCAAATTGACTGACTTTTAAGGTTTAATGAAACAATTAGCAAAAGAGCTAACAAAATTTGTCCTTTATTTATTTTGCTGTACATCATAGCTGCTGATTTTTTAATTTTTCCTAAAGATTCTAATTATTATGCAGTCCGGCAGATCGGGTCTTGCTTAATTCCTTAAATGAAAGACTCCCTGAATACTTTAGTACTTATGAATGCCGGGCGTCTCAATAAATACAATTTTTTTCATAGTGTTTACTTTCTGTTCTATATGTCAAAAATAGACTTGTCTAGTCCTAAATAATCGATACAGATTAGTAACGGATTAAATTTACAAAATGGGTAGCCGAATTGTAAGCCTTTCTTGCTCCTTTTCAATATTGAAAATACATTTTAACCTTCCCGCTCTATTTTAAGGGTACCCAAATACTCTATAAGATCCACTAGCTCATCTTCATTCATTACATTGTGCAGGCCTTCGGTCATCAAGGATTTTTCCATGGCCTCAAGTTTTACAATATTGGCCCGATCGATTTCTATCTGTCCGCCACCCATCATTTTAAGTGTAAATTGATCTTCCATTTTACTTAAAATATAGCCTGTATAGGTTTTACCGTCTTTCATTTTAACGGTATAGCCTTCAAACCCGAAACTAATGCCCGCACTGGGATCAATAATGTTCGAATACAGAAAGTTCTTGGATAATTTGTTGCCAATATCGGATAGGGAAGGACCGAATTCAACCCCATCTTTACCAGCTACATGGCATGAACTGCAATATGCCTTATAGATCTCTTTTCCATGATCTACATTTCCACTTCGTTCGACAAGGACAGCTACCTCAATAGCCGCATTGGGTTCGATATCGAGATATTTTGGGGCATTCTCCCTTAACTCAACGTCCCAGCTGTTCATTAGTTTTAGTACCGCTGTCTTTTTGAATTCGTTGGCCAATTTATTTTCTTTCAGCATATCATATAGGGCATGTTGCCCATCCCAAGTATTTCCTAAGGCCTCGACCATACGACGTTTTAAAGGTACACTGAAACCCTCTTGATCAAGATGATTGGCAAGTATCCCAACCGCCATTGGATCGTTAATGGTGCCTATTAGACCAAGGCTTTCCATCTTATCGGATTCAGGAATATCAGATTGCAAATAGTCCACTACCAACTGTTTGCCACCAGACATGAAAAGCAAGTTCAAAACCTCTCTGCGAATATCTTCCTCCAAAGTGCTTTTTGTGAATACCCGGAACAACGACCGATTTTGATGCTGTAACTTTAAATTTTTAATGGCCATCAACCATTCGGGAGTGCCCTCAATTGTTGGTAATATATTGGTGACCATTTGTAATGCGTTCCTTGAATTGTTCACAAAACGCTCATTAAGTTGCCCAATGGCCAAGGCCTGTATCTGTTTGTCATAAGGGTGTTCTATTTTCAGCAACCCTAATATAATTTCATTCTTTTGGGGATGATCTTTAAAACTGAACGCCCGAAAATAAGAGGCCAAACTTTCATTGGAAACTTTAGGGTCCCGTATCATTTCCGCCAACAACGGAATAGTCTCCTTTGCACGCACCCTCCAAATAATTTCCTTACCGGCAGAATTTGTCCAATCGGCACCCTTTTTCGATTTCCATTCATTGAAATAGAGGTCGGGGTGCTGGTCCGATCCAATGCCCAAAGCTTCCAAGGACCATCGATCTCCTTTCTGGTGCTGAGATGCCAAAGAGGCCCAAAGTTTTGCCGCCGTTGGGGTGCCCAAATAAGTCAATGCGATGGCGATTTCGCGTCGAACCTGTGCCGATGTGTCATTCACTACCTTTTCAAGATAATCCTCCAAATGTTCCTTGGCAACGTATCTTGCCATACGAATTCCTTGAATGCGAAATTTTGCATCGGCATCCAATAGGGCTTCTTCGATGTATTCAGAGGCCTTGGAAGGAATCTGGACAGCTATCCAAAGTGCCCGGGCCTTAGCAGTCCCTCCCATTCCGATCAATGTCCTTAGAAATGGTTCGGCGGTTTCACCCATGCCATGCAATCGCTGCCATGATTGGTAAAATACATCCATATTGTCGGAAAGCAACCCTTTTTCAGCGCCCTCACCGGTGCTAGTATCAAATTGGGGGGGATTATACCCTTTGGCCGTCGAAAGATGATAGACGCGACCTTGTTCAATGTCCTCGGCTTTATGGCCACCCACCCCGCCATCATACCAATCTGTAATGAAAAGTGACCCGTCCGGGGCAACGGTCACATCGTCTGGCCGAAACCAGTCATCCGCACTTTTTACTAGATTCTGAATTTTCGCTGTATAACCTGCACCCTCCTTCCCTACGATATAACTTCGCACTACGTTGTGACCAGGTTCGGCGTGTATCAATTGATTATGATATTTCTCAGGCAGCAAAGTATCCTCATAAACTAGGATCCCGCATGGTGATCCCGAGCCCGTTTGCAAAAGATTCGGCACGGTGCCTGGATCGTTCAAATGCCAGTGCCGTCTGGGTATTTCTGTTTCCCAGCCGGTTCTGCGTTCCTGCCAGCTTTGCCCGGTCAAAATATCCTTAAAGCCATAATTGCCATATTCCATAAGAAAGTTGATACGGACCCCGCGATTGCCATCATCATCATTGTCGGATTGCCAGAGACCGCCATACGAGTCCAGGGCAAGTTCAAAGGGATTTCTAAAATTGTAACCTAAAACTTCCACGTGGGAACCGTTTAAATCTGTTCTAAATGCCATGCCCTCCCGAAAAGGATGGCCCGTATTATTAATTACTGTGCCATGAATGTCGGTAATCGGTTCGCCTTCCTTATTCAGTAACTGTCCTCCGCTGTTTCCAAAATTAAAATACAATCTGCCATCTGCCCCAAAGATAAAAGCGTGTACACCATGATCATGATCCACACCCCCAATACCCGAAAACATGATCTCCTTTGAATCTGGAACGTCATCGCCATCATTATCCGTGAACACTAACACGTTTGGACTTACAGAAACAATCACCCTATCCCCTAGAACGGCGATGCCCAAAGCGGCATTGATATCTTCGCCCTGATAGAAAACTTTGGATAAATCGGCTTTACCATCGCCATCGGTATCTTCAAGTATTAAAATACGATCCCCCTTATCTTCATAGGAATTATTGGGGTTGGCGAACAGTCGGTAATTCCTTCCTTCACAGATCCAAATCCTGCCTCTGCTATCGATTGCCATATTGGTCGGGTTCTTTACCATGGGCTCCGAGGCGAACAATTCGAGCTGCAAACCCTCGACAACATCCATCGATGCCAGGGCATTTTCGGGTTTTCGTTTTTCCTTTTCTGAAAGTGTCGAATAATCTACTTTGGGCATTGGTTTTTCTTTACATGCGCTTAGAAATGCCAACATGGGTAAAATAGATATGAACCAAATGTAATTTTTCAATTTGTACATGGCGGAAAGTTATTATGGCTGATTAAATTGTTCTAAAAATAACTAAAAAATGGACACTGCTGTAAATCCCATTCAGTAGATCGAGAGCAGAAACAGGACCTTATGGGAACGTCATTAAAAAGCAGCACAGTGGATGCAAAGGTCTTTTAGCCATATATAATTATTCATTACCTTAGGTAGAACAACCAACATCTCCTTGATGATCAACTTCTTCCATTATCGAAACAGGATCACGCCAAGGCGTAATCAAATGTCCACTGGACATTTGATTGAGATGGCCGCTTGCGGACATCTTGAAAATATAATTAGAAACTATGATTAATTTTTTTAGGCGAATGCGTCAACAACTCGCCGATGATAACAAGCCCCTAAAATACATGAGGTATGCGGTTGGTGAAATCGTGCTTGTGGTCATAGGGATATTGATCGCTTTGCAGATCAACAATTGGAATGAAGATAGAAAGGATATACTGAGAGAATCAAAGATTTTGAAAGAATTGGTCAAGAATATTGAATACAACAATCAAAACATAGAAAGTTATATACAAGATTCGGCACGATACAATGCATATTCCGATTATGTTATTGCTGTATTGGAAGGCGCCATTCCTTATTCAGATTCGCTGGACCATAAATTAAATTTTGCGCTGATTAATCGTGATGATTTTTCATTTTCTAAAGTTGCATATGAGGCTCTAAAAAATACGGGTATTGAATTAATACACAATGATGCCCTTAAAAATGAGATCGTTAAGCTTTTTGATGAAAAGTACCCTACGATGATGAACAGATTTACCTGGACAAGTACAAATTTTCAGAAGGATTACATTGACCATCATTTTTTTCCTGTATTAGGAAATAATAATCTGGTGTGGAAGCCATATGATTTTAATGTGCAAATGAAAGATCCTTATTTCAGGTCAATCATTCAAAAAATGAAAATCCAACGAAATTTCTACGCCACACGAATGAATAAAACGCTTGAAGAGAGTAAATATGTTCTACAACTCATAAAAGATGAATTGAAAAAGTAATGAAATGCCAACGATGGTCACGGGTATTTGTCGCCCATCTCCTGGTCCATCCATTATTAAACAGCACCAACCGGTGCTAATTCTGATGCTCCCTACAATGTGCTGGTCTCCTATTGAAATAATGTTCGACTGAATTTAAGACGCCTATAATAATTCTGTATCTTAGAAAGAACAACCAACCACCTCCTTGTTATGATCAACTTTTTCAGAAAAATCCGTAAACAATTGGCTGACGACAACAAGCCACTAAAATACATGAGGTATGCTATTGGTGAAGTTTTTCTTGTGGTTATTGGTATACTCATAGCCTTACAGATCAATAATTGGAATACGAACAGAACCGAGCGGGCTACAGAGAAGGATTATATAGGTAGGCTTGCTAAGGAATTAAGTAATGAAATTGATTATTATAAAAACGTAAGAAATCAATTTATTAGTAAAGAAAAATCTCTTAATAGAATAATAATAGTTTGGCAATCTGATTCTTCAATCTTGCGTGATTCTCTACAGTATATAAATGATTTTGACTCAGCAGGTGATATTAGTACGTGGTATAGTGAGCCAATAACATGGACTCAGTTAGTTCAGTCAGGTGAACTCAAACTCATTAAAAACCAACAGCTTATAGATGCACTATTTATATATTTCAATGAGGTAAAAAAAATTGCTAATAATTATCAAATGCATCCAATGCAACTTACGAATAGAGCGAGGGAAACTTGGCAATATCCTTTTAAAAATGAAAACCCCGAGATTCTATTTCAATCATTATCGTCAGAATTTGAAAAAAAACCAAACAATATAGTATTTGAGCGTATATGGAATAACCGAACTGAATATTTAGATTTATTTATACCGCTTGCTTTTTCTTGCCGAAGACAACATTTTCATATCCAAAATAGTATTGATTCTGGAAAATTGTTATTAGAAAAATTAAAATCATTTGAATGAAAATCTAACAACCAATATGACATCATTAATTGTCTATGATGTGGTGGTCATCAATTTAAATATTATACGACTGATTCTAAGTCACTTATATTAATTCAGTACCTTAGGAAGATCAACCAACCACTTCTTTCTCATGATCAACTTCTTCAGAAAAATTCGCAAGAAACTAGCAGACGATAACAAGCCCATCAAATATCTGAGGTATGCTATTGGAGAAATTGTACTGGTAGTTATTGGAATTTTGATTGCCCTACAGATCAATAATTGGAATAACGAAAGAATTGCCAATAACCAAATGATTTCATTTTGTCAAAGCATAAAGGAGGACTTAAAAATAGACACTTTGGTATTTACTAGGAGAATCGAAATATTAGATAAGGTAACTAATTTAAAAAAAAAGTTGCTTTCTTTATCTGATTTTGAAAACGTTTCAAC
>JBBKWR010000453.1:0-2858 GCA_037969055.1 Flavobacteriaceae bacterium
GTACCGGTCGGATGAATAAGATAGAAAAAGCCGGGCTCATAACTGCTTCTATCATGACCATTGATCGTTTACAAGCCTACCTTCTAGGTATAATTTGAATATGTAAATTTAAAAATTGACACTATGTACCATTCAAAAATCAAAACAGTTCTTTACGTATTAATGCTATTCCCATTAATGGAAAGTGCACATGCACAGTCCAGCACACTTTTTGAAAGCGATGCGATTTTGGAACTGCAGCTAAAGGGCGAAATGAAGTCGGCACTCAAAGACCGAAGGGATAGTTCACCCTTTTATCAGGCCGCATTGACTTATTGGGAAGGGACAGATACCCTGAACGTCCCGATCACGATCAAAACCCGTGGTCATTTTCGAAGAGACGTTTCCAATTGTAGGTACCCACCGTTATTGCTTAATTTTTCCAAATCAGAAAGCCTTGACAATACTTTATGGGAAGACCAGAAAGAATTGAAGCTGGTTACCCCGTGTCAAGGCGATTCGTATGTGATCAATGAATACCTCGTTTACAAATTGTACCAACTGGTAACTCCAAATAGCTTTAGGGCCCGACTGGCAAAGGTTACCTATCAAGATACCGTTAAGAACAAAGTATTGGATACCTATTATAGCATGTTGTTGGAAGATGACAAGAAGATGGCGGCAAGAAATTCGTACAATTTGGTTAAAATAAAAAACCTTCCTCCCCAAAGTTTGCCAAAGGAAGAATTTTTAAAAATGGCCGTTTTTCAATACCTGATCGGCAATACGGACTGGTCGGTGCAATACCTCCAAAACATTAAGCTGATCTCCCCAGACCCCAAGAGCATGCCCTTTGCGGTCCCTTACGATTTTGACCATGCCGGAATTGTGAGGGCACCCTATGCCAATCCTGCCCCTGAACTACTTATGAGCTCTACGTTAGAGCGGAGGTATCGGGGCTATTGTATGGAGGGTATGGCCGAACTCAATGAAATTTTTAAAATGTACAATGCCCTGAAAGAGGACATTTATGCCATTTATCAGGGCAATCCCTTATTGGATGAAAAGTATCAAAGGGAAACAATAAAGTTTCTTGACGAATTCTTTGAAACGATCAACGATCCTGATAAAGCTGCGAAGGCTTTTGGTTATCCTTGCGATCGAAAAGGAACGGGGAACGTAGTGGTAAAAGGTTTAAAAAAGGATAATTGACACTCCTATTTAGGTCAAGTTTGAAATTTGAATAAACATTTGCCCATAGGCCGGATATCTAGCTATGGAATGTTCAAAAAAAAGTTTGACCGCACACCCATCCCATATTGTGCAGGATTTAAGTTTACATAATTTTCAGTAAGGGGTATGTACAAATCAGTGAATATTTCCATCCTTTTATATGCCTGCATAATTTTGCTGGTCAGCCTTGGTGGTTTTCAAAACCTTTTTGGCCAAACGGAAGTAACGCCTGCTTTTCCAGAATTCAGGATAACGATATCCAAAAGGCAGTTTAATAGCTTGCGGCAGTCCAAAGGCTCAAAATTGAACTTAAGGGAGGCTAATATCACTGTTAATGGGACCGAGGCAGTCATCAACGACATGCATCTCAGGGGCCAAAATACGCTTAATTATGTGCGTAAATCGTTTTCGGTGGAGCTTGCCGACCCCATGAAGATCACCCTCGATAATACACCTGTGGCACTTCAAAAATTTAACCTCCTTAACCTATCTATGGATAAAAATCTATGGCACAACCGTTGGTCCTTTTTGGCTCTGTACAAACTTGGTATATTTCCTCCCTTTAACTCCTATTGCACTGTTTATATAAATGACACGCCGCAGGGAATTTATTTACTGGTGGAAAAACCCCAATCAGTTATTGAACACATTAATAGTCCGTATATGGTCAGGCGTGGCTTCGAACACAAAATAGAACATGAGTATTTTGGCAGCATCTCCAAGTTAGACCAAAACAAATATAAAAAGCAATATTATTCACTATATAAAACTGGTCATTTGCATGCAGAAGCACTGTATCACCACCTCAATAATGCCTTAAATACCAATGCCTATTTTAAATGGATCGGCTTCAACTATTTTGTGAAAAATGGGGATTATTCCGATGAGCTCTTTCTTTATATCAATCCTGAAACACAACAATATGAAGTGATTCCTTGGGATTATGACGATTTCTTGGTGGACCACCCCCATGAGGGTAATCTGATGCGAAATCAAACCCTTAGCAATCATAAGATTTTTTCGCTGGAGGATGATTTGGACAGGACCATTGCAGCGGACTACTATGTTTATGGCAAATACATGGTATCTTTAAATGATATGTTAATGGAACTGGACAGTATCCACTTAACCGATATGGCAAAAAAAGTGCGGGACGAACTGAAATTGCTAGGTAAAAACCCAATAAATTATGACCATACCTTATATCTTGATCGGGACAAGTTCAAAATGGGAGAGGCCAACTACGATATCGATAGGGCCATGCGGTTTTTGCAAATTAGGAGAAGGGTTCTGCTCGCCAAATTATAGCGAAGGAGCCCCTATAAAATTGGCAACTAAATTAGTCAGAATGGTCTATTGCAAAAATTGAACTCAAACCGAAGTAATATGATCAACTTCTTTCGACGGATTCGTCAACAATTACTTACCCACCCACCCGAGAGACGCAGTCGGGCAGGCAAATACTTTTTATATGCCATTGGTGAGATCGTACTTGTGGTGATCGGGATCTTGATTGCCGTGCAGATCAACTCTTGGAACCAGGATAGATTAAATACAAGGGAAGAAAAAAGGATATTGCAAGATCTTTCAGAAGAATTGGCGTTCAATAAGTTCCTTCAGATAAGGGGCACCGAGACAATGACTAC
>JBBKWR010000454.1:0-7656 GCA_037969055.1 Flavobacteriaceae bacterium
GAGGAGGGATACAAAGTATTGTCCGTGGATAGCAACCGTTATGATACCAAATATTGGCTGGAGCAATTTCTAGGGGTGGAGCCCTTGGCGGATGAAAATTTCTATACCAAAAACTACCTGAAATTCTGCCAGAACTTCGCCAAAGATGTAGTGTTTCCTGCGGAGGACAAACAGCAAGAAGTAATGTTCATGAACCGGGCGGTCAACCACTTCGCCAAGAACGATGCCTTTGAAGAAAGTAATTTTTTGAACGAGGTGATGGAGAATCCAGATCTTATTCCCGAATTCAAGCATTACAAAGTTGAAAAAGGTCCGAAGTACAGCATCGAAGATGTGTCGAATTTCGACATTGCCAACAAAGCGGTCAGCGTCGCAAGGAAAAAGATAAAGAACGTCATCAACTTGGACACGAACATCCAGATCAAGCTAGATTTCATCAATCCCGAATCGGCACAAAAATTTGTTGAAAAAGGATGGGACGAAGAACGGCAGATGTACTACTATCTCGTTTATTTTAACAAGGAACAGAAAAGCTGATAAAAAAGTACGAGGTACGAAGTTAGAAGTACGAGGTCTAAGGTCTAAGGTCTAAGGTCTAAGGTCTAAGGTCTTTAAAAGAAATAAATATTGGAAGGATTACCCAAATGTAAAATGATATAATGCACTTGTTTCGGCGTCCATTTTTGGAATTTGGAATTTGATTTATGTACTTTTGCACCTCAATAAGCATAATAAAAAAATACTAGTATGGCCAATTTCGATATTATTGTTTTAGGTAGCGGCCCTGGGGGCTATGTAACGGCCATTAGGGCCTCCCAATTAGGTTTCAAGACCGCAATCATCGAAAAGGAAAGTCTAGGAGGGGTCTGCCTTAATTGGGGCTGTATCCCGACCAAAGCCCTGCTGAAATCTGCCCAGGTCTTTGAATACCTGCAACATGCCGGAGATTACGGATTAAAGGTCGAAGGTGCGGACAAGGATTTTGGTGCGGTGGTAAAACGCAGCCGAAATGTAGCCGATGGCATGAGCAAGGGGGTGCAGTTTCTAATGAAAAAAAATAAGATCGAGGTCATCAATGGCTATGGTACCTTAAAGCCCGGAAAAAAGGTTTCGGTAAAAGGGGAGGATGGCAAGGAAGCCGAATACAGTGCCGAACACGTTATTATTGCTACCGGGGCACGCAGCCGTGAACTGCCCAGTCTGCCCCAGGATGGTAAAAAAATTATAGGGTATCGGGAGGCCATGAATTTGGCGACCCAACCCAAAAAGATGGTGGTCGTGGGAAGTGGAGCCATCGGTATCGAGTTTGCCTATTTTTATAATGCAATGGGTACAGAGGTGACCGTTGTGGAATTCCTGCCCAACATCGTGCCTGTCGAAGACGAAGACGTATCCAAGCAATTGGAACGCAGTTTTAAAAAGGTGGGTGTAAAAATCATGACCTCCTCAGAGGTCACCAAGGCCGACACTTCTGGTACCGGGGTAAAAGTAACGGTAAAGACCCCTAAGGGTGAAGAAATTATAGAGACTGATATCGTGCTGTCTGCAGTCGGCATCAAATCAAATATCGAAAACATTGGTCTAGAAACCGTTGGTATTGCCACCGATAAGGACAAAATTTTGGTCGATGGGTACTACAAGACCAACATTCCTGGATATTATGCCATAGGGGACGTAACACCTGGCCAGGCATTGGCCCATGTGGCGTCTGCGGAAGGTATTCTCTGTGTTGAAAAAATAGCGGGAATGCATGTTGAACCCTTGGATTACGGCAACATTCCTGGATGTACCTATTGCATGCCAGAAGTGGCCTCTGTAGGTCTAACTGAAAAACAGGCAATCGAGAAGGGCTATGACATTAAGGTAGGCAAATTTCCTTTTTCCGCAAGCGGTAAGGCTAAGGCATCGGGCGCCTCCGATGGTTTTGTGAAAGTAATTTTCGATGCCAAATACGGAGAGTGGTTGGGCTGCCATATGATCGGCGTCGGGGTCACCGATATGATCGCCGAAGCGGTGTTGGGCAGAAAGTTGGAGACCACTGGCCATGAGGTCCTAAAAACCGTACACCCCCACCCTACCATGAGCGAAGCGGTCATGGAAGCCGTTGCCGATGCCTATGGCGAGGTCATCCATTTATAAACCTGCAGGCATGAATGATGTTAGACTATTTTACCATAGCCTCAGCATCAAAATTTCCGCATCAGAATAATCAACTAAGAAATGTTACTACTTTTTCGAATAAGTGCCATTCTTGAGGGCATCTCCTATCTCGCACTTTTCGCGGTAAGCATGCCCCTAAAATACCTGGCCGACCTGCCCAGACCCAATATCTATATCGGCTATGCCCATGGTTTTCTGTTTATAGCGTATGTACTATTGGCGGCACTGTATTGCAGGAAACAAAAATGGGGACTTAAACGCTTTGTGGTGCTTTTCTTGGCGTCGCTCTTGCCTTTCGGTACTTTTTATATTGATGCCAAGTACCTAAGACAATAGCTTAGATTAATCCGTAAGCCCTTTGTATTTCTGGTATGGGTAGATTTTTAAGGAATGAACTAGCTAGGTGAAGTTTCACGCAAAAAAACTCAAACATTTACCTTGTCTTTTTCGCGGGCCGTTTCCGATGACGCCTCTTTTAGGCCATGGATAAAGTACATGTCCATCATCCCTTTATTTTTTACATGGATCTCGCCGCGGTGTTCGCAGGTGTAGGTGTCCCGGACCAGCAGATAGGTACTTTCGGAAACGTTGATCTTTCCGGACTCGGATAGCGATTCCATTCGGGCGGCCACGTTTACGGTATCGCCCCAGATATCATAGGCAAATTTCTTGGTGCCGACCACACCGGCCACAATGGCGCCTGTATTGATCCCGATACGTACCTCAAAGGGCTCTATATCGTCAGCACTGTTTCTAGCATCTTCCATGACCTGTGCAATCTCAAAAGCGGCCTGTACCATTTTTATGGGATGGTCGTCTGTCGGAAAGGGCAAACCTCCGGCGACCATATAGGCGTCCCCTATGGTCTTTATTTTTTCAAGGTCGTATTTCTCGATGATCGCATCGAATTTTGAAAAGTAATAATCGACCGTTTTCACCAATAGCTCCGGGGATAAATTTTGGGAATAGCTGGTAAAGCCTTTAAAATCGGTAAACATAACGGTGACCGATTCAAATCTCTTCGCTTTTACCTTGCCGAATTGTTTTAATTCCAGGGCCGTCTCATCGGGTAGGATGTTGAGCAAGAGATTTTCGGAGCGGTTTTTTTCCTCTTCGATGATCTTGTTCGTTTTCTTTACATAGCGGTATCTTTTATAAGATCCGAGGGCAAGGACAAAGACCAATACCAAGGATAATATGGTGCCGTAAATGACATATTTCTGCCTTTTGGCCTGTAATTCTGAGATTTGGGCCTCCTGCTCCATTAGGCCAATTTTATCATCTTTTTTCTCTAAATCAAAAACGAATTGTAGTCCTCGGATCTTATCATCGGTTTGCACATTGAACAACGAGTCTTTTTTAGCAATCAAAAGCGTTTGATATTTATAGGCATTTATAAAATCGCCCTGATCGGCATAGGCCTCGGATAGGCCCTCATAAATATCCTTTAATTCAAATTTGATGCCCATGGCATTGGCCAAGGTTTCGGCCTCCTTAAAAGATTGCAGCGCCTTATTAAAATCTTTGTGTTGATTTAACTTCCCCAGTTCAATTAGTGCCTGGACCATTTGTAACTGTTGGTTATTATCTTTAGCAATTTGGTAGGACTGATCGAGGTAGGTTGTCGCTTCTTTGAGATCGCCAATTTTGGCTTCCACAATGCCCAATTGTGTAAGATTATTCGATTGTTCGGTAGTGTTTATGGTTAATGGTAGTGCATCTTGATAATTTTTCAAGGCCTCCTTATAATTTCCCTTAAGAAGATGGATTTCACCACTTCCCATTAAATAGGACGTCGTAATTTGAGGGTCATTCAGCGATTTTAGATACGGGGGAATCTTGTTGAAATATGCCAATGCTTTGTCATAATCCTTGGAGGTATCGCCGTACACGCCACCAATATTCAGCAAGGCAGTTGCAATTCTTAGGGTATCCTTTATTTTTTCGGCTATACTTAAGGATCGAAGGTATAAATCAATTGCCCTGGTATTACTCCCTTGGCTATAATACACAGCTCCCAAATTATTGGCCATATTGGCGATCCCAGGCGCATAATCGATGGACTCAAAGATTTCCAAGGATTTGGTCCAATGGTCCATCACTTCCAAATAATTGCCCCGGTAGTACTGGGCAAGGCCCATGTTCTTTTCTGCGTAGGCCTTTCCCATTAGATAATTCAAACTGTCAGCAAGTTGCTTGGCCCGACTGGAATATACTAAGGATGCTGCAATATCTTCATTGTTGAGTATCTCCAAGCTCAAATTATTGAGCGTCGTTACCATAGCGGTATCCTTCTTACCACCTTGAACGATCCTCTTTAAGCTGTCTATTGAATTAGTTTGTGCGAATAGGCCTGTTGATGTCAAAAGAAATAACAAGGATAATATCCGTACGAAAATTGCCTTTTTGGTTAAAGCCATATAAACTATTTTGTCACTAATTTTTTATAATGATATATGCTTTTACATCTTGATTGGTGGTAAATCTAACAATATATATTCCAACCGGATAGGTGGAAATATTAACAACCCATTCTTGGATACCATTTCCAAACGTGCTGTGGTTATATAAAGTTCCGTAGAGGTCGAAAATATCCAAATCGCCCGCAGCTGTGACATTTTTCTTAATAGTAAGTTCGCCCTGGTAATACGCTAGCTCATAGGAAGGGTTTTCCAATTCATTTACACTTGAACCACAACGGTTGGAGGACGAACTGGCATTGGAAGAGGTAGCGGTCTTATGGGCATTGTCTAAGGTGGTAAGCGTCCATTTTAGCTGACTTCCGTTAAATTGAATCTTGAATTTCCCTTGGTCAGGTAAAAATACGATCGGTAATTCCCCTATAATCTGATCGGCTCCTGCCCCGGACAAATTATTATCTGGCCCATTCAAAACATAAATGGTCTTGGAATTTGGATTTACGTACCTAAAGTTGGCCGTATATTGATACCCAGCCGGTCCGTTCGGATCAAACTCGACACAGTCCAAATAGGTACGGATATTTTTTAAACCACTATCGGTGGGGGTCACATACAGTTTACCGATCTTAGAATATTCAATATCATAATTTTGCGGATCTGCAATCGTGATAAAGAAAACCCCCACATCACCCACCTCGTATTCATGGCCTTGTGAATTTACAAAGCTATAAGGGATCCCATTTGGGAATACAGAGGCGGTGTCTTCTTCATAAACATACCCACCAATCATGGACGTGATCGCAGATGCGTCAGGAATTTCTCCCTGATTGATCAACATATCATTGGTTTCTACGATCAGTGTTGCAGGGCCTACTTTTATAGTACTTGATTGATAAGTTATATTGAAATTGGCCGCAATGGATGCCAAAAATGCCCCAGAAAAGGAGTAATGTTCCGGTATTTGCCCTTCCCCAGTTCCGGTAACGTTGATGCCGGTAATCATGTTCATGGCATAGAATTTAGGGATACCCGTGTCATTGGGGTCATCTTGGGCGTCGTCGCCCAAATCAAGAATGGCGAAGACCTTGGCAAAATCATTCTCGTCACCATCTAGCGTGGTGCCATTAACCACCGCATTAAAACGGTTGTTAAAAAAGACAGTCCCATTGAGCAAACCTTCCCCATTCACAACCGCGTTGAAACGGTTTAATTCGGTGTTCACCACGGCGTTAAAACGATTCACCAAATAGTTTTCCATATCTTGCACGTCCATATTAATGAGGTCCATTCCATTCACAACAGCATTGAACCTGTTATTTAAATTCAGCAATGTTTCTTCGGTAGCCATCCAACTTCCCCCTTGTAATTCATCAAAAACTAGCGTATTGACCACGGCGTTGAACCTGTTGATTAAAGCCAACGTATTGTCTACATAGAAATCTGCCGCGTGTGCCTCCCTGATCCAAGTGTCAAAATCATCCACTGAAGCTATATCTGTTTGATCGTAGGAATAATTTAGCGTCAAAGTAATGGCGTCTCCATAGGTAACGTCCTCAGGGTCGGGTGTTATCGTCAAATCTTTCCTGGTCACCCTAAGTACGCCGTCTTCAAATGCGATCAGATAGTTCTCCTGCAAGGCCGAAAGTTGCTCAGGGGTGGCATTGTCCACGTCAAAAGAAGGGATAATACCATAGTTAGTTGCGCCCGGATAAGTTGGATTTGTGACCGAGGTTGTAAATATGATGTCGGGTAAATCTAGCAAATCATAGGCTTCCCGTGAGAGACCTTCCACCGTAATGTCAAACTTATCTTCATAGGCCTGCCCATATTCGATGTCCACATCCACAGCTTTAATTTTTATGGCGATTGTACCATCATTAAAAATGGGTTCGGGGTTGGAGTCACCACCCCCTACCCCCGTGGGGGAATATAGTGTGTTGGGAGGTGTATAAACTACCAGATTGGGGTTACCGGTAAATGAGGGTACTGTAACTACAATTTCGGTCTCACTAAACGAGGTGACGGCCAATGGTATTTGTACTTCTCCATTCACCAACTTTACCAAGGGTACGACCGGAACTTCAGATTCCCCAGTATCCACGGGAATAGGAAAGTATTTTCCTGTAAGTCTTACCACTATGGGAAAGCCTTCTTCGGGGTTTGATTCTAACGTTACATCCGTCAAAACTGCCGTTTGTGCGCCAATCTGTTTAAAGGCAGCAAGGGCATCTAAAAAGCCACTCCCTGCCTGATCCGCAGGGCCTGTTATGGGTACCGCATTGGTCTGAAATAAATCCAATACGGGAACGGGCAGTCCATTTGGGTACCAAGAGGCACTGGAAACTTCAGGGGCAAGTGAGGTCGATAGCAGTAATGCAGCGGCCCCAGCTACATGCGGTACGGCGGCAGAAGTACCCAAGAAGTTGCTAAAGCCGGGTACATTGACCTCCACCCCATCAGGGGCGGAAATATCTACGCTGAGGGATGTACTATTGGTCAGTGGTCCAGCAAAGGAAGAAAATGTTTCCGGTACAGGATTTTGGGCCGTTGTGTGATTAACCGCTCCGACCGTAATAGCCTCATTTGTCATGGCATGGCCACTTACTGTGGGGGCGCCGGGATTACCAATAATATTGAGGCCATTGGCCCTGAACGCGATATAACGGAACGGCAACCCTTCTGGGGCAGGGCCGTTCGCGCTGGTGATCATGATATAGGCAGTAGCATTCGCAACGGCCTGAAAAACCATAGCCTCGACAGAATCTCCAAATAAATTAACCCGGTTGGTATTTACAAGGGGTTCCCCAGCAGCGTTTAGCAAATAAATATCGATGTCAGTGCCCGCTCCCATACTATTATTCTGGGAGGCCAGATCTTCATCCGTTTGCAAGACAATAAAATAAGTGCCGGGGGTCACCGTTATCTGTTGCAATATCGGGTTTGAACCGGGGTTTCCAAAAACGTGCGCAGTAGTATTTGCCGGTAGAAAACTCGGTAGTGGAATAGCGTTGCTTGAGTTTTTAAATTTGCCTTGCTGTGCATTGTTACCAAAATTTCCGGAAGAGGTGGTATATAT
>JBBKWR010000455.1:0-3783 GCA_037969055.1 Flavobacteriaceae bacterium
TCAAAAAGACCCCTGTTCATCTCGACCTTCAATTTTTATCGAAAGGGTTTGTGCAATCGATTGTTGATGCAACTAGCAGTGAACAAGCAAATATCCATTTGAATATGGATATTATCAGCCATTTGGCCAGGACGGGCAATTGGTTTTATGATCTCGGCAAAGATCATGAGATCCTTGATGATATATTATCCTTAAATATCAAAAATGCTTTGGGCGTTGATGGCACCCTTTACCAAAATGCCGGGGCCAATTTGGTACAGCAGTTGGCCTACACCCTGGCCCATGCCAATGAGTACCTGAACCATTTGTCCCAAAAGAAGTCCACCCCTACGTCACATTCTATCACCTTTAAAATGGCCGTGGGCGGCAATTATTTTTTCGAGATCGCCAAGCTACGGGCCTTGCGCTTATTGTTTGATACGCTGGCCGCCGAATATGAATTCGAGTTGGATATGCATATCATGGCAGTGCCCACCAAACGTAACAAAACCCTTTACGATTACAACGTAAATATGTTGCGGACCACAACCGAATGTATGGCCGCGGTGTTGGGTGGGTCCGACACCATCGTAAACTTACCCTATGATGCCATCTACCATAAGGACAACGATTTCGGGGAACGGATCGCGATCAACCAGTTGCTGCTCCTAAAGAACGAAAGTTATTTTGATCAGGTCGCCAATCCATCGGATGGGTGCTATTATATCGAATCGATTACGCAACAACTGGCCGATAAAGCCCTAATGTTGTTCAAATCCATCGAAAGTGGGGGCGGCTTTTTAAAGTTGTTAAAAGATCATACGCTCCAACGGAAAATATCGGAAAGTGCCCAAAAGGAACAGGCAGCATTCGATGCCCAAACGACCATTTTGGTGGGTACGAACAAGTACCATAACCCCAAGGATAAAATGAAGGAGGATTTAGAGCTCTTTCCCTTCGTCAAGACCAACGCCCGAAAGACCTTGATCATCCCGATCATAGAAAAAAGACTCTCTGAGAAACTGGAACAAAAAAGACTGGACGATGAGTAGAAAAGAGGTGCAACATATTGCAATTAAGTCGAAAGTCGAAGGTCAAAAGTCGAAGGTCGAAGGACAAAAGTCCAAGGTCGAAGGTCAAAAGTCGGATGTCGGATTGAGCGGACGTGTCCACCGAAGTGAAAACGAAGGAGGGGTCGAAACCTACGTTACGGCCGAAGGCATACCCCTGAAACGCAACTATTCCGAAGCCGACATAGCGGAGGTCGAACACCTGGAATTTGTGGCGGGTATAGCGCCCTACCTGCGTGGCCCTTATTCGACGATGTATCTACGCCGACCTTGGACCATCAGGCAGTACGCGGGCTTCTCAACTGCGGAAGAAAGCAATGCATTTTACCGCCGGAACCTTAAAGGGGGTCAAAAAGGATTGTCCGTCGCCTTTGACCTGCCCACCCATCGGGGCTATGATAGCGACCATCCCAGGGTAATAGGCGATGTGGGCATGGCCGGGGTCGCGATCGATTCCGTCGAGGACATGAAAATCTTGTTCGATGGGATTCCCTTGGACAAAATGTCGGTTTCCATGACCATGAACGGCGCGGTATTGCCCATTATGGCCTTTTTTATTGTAGCGGCGGAAGAGCAGGGCGTTTCATTGGGGCAATTGGAAGGCACCATACAAAACGATATATTAAAAGAGTTCATGGTGCGGAATACCTACATCTACCCCCCCAAACCTTCCATGCAGTTGGTGGCCGATATTTTTGAGTATACCAGCGCACACATGCCCAAGTTCAACAGTATCAGCATATCCGGTTACCACATGCACGAGGCGGGGGCCACGGCCGATCTGGAACTGGCCTATACCTTGGCGGACGGACTGGAATATATACGAACGGGCCTGAGGTCAGGTTTGAAAATAGATGAATTCGCACCCCGGCTCTCCTTCTTTTGGGGCATTGGTATGAACCACTTTATGGAAATTGCCAAGCTTCGTGCCGGCCGGTTGTTATGGGCGAAACTGGTCAAACAATTCGATCCCAAGAAAGAAAAATCCATGGCCCTCCGTACCCATTGCCAGACCAGTGGGTGGAGTTTGACGGAACATGATCCCTTTAACAATGTCGCCAGGACAACCATAGAGGCCGCCGCCGCTGTTTTTGGCGGTACCCAAAGCCTGCATACCAATGCCTTGGACGAGGCGATTGCCTTGCCAACGGACTTCTCGGCACGCATTGCCCGGGAGACCCAATTATTTCTCCAAGAGGAGACCAACATCACCAAAACAGTAGATCCTTGGGCCGGCAGCTATTATGTGGAACACCTGACCGATCAATTGGTACAAAAGGCCTGGAAGCTGATCCAAGAAGTGGAGGAACTGGGTGGGATGACCAAGGCCATTGAAGCCGGTATTCCCAAAATGCGGATCGAGGAGGCCGCCGCGAGAAAACAGGCCCGTATCGATAGTAAGCAGGACATTATCGTAGGGGTGAACAAATATCAGTTGGAAACCGAGGAGGAAATGCATTACCTGGAAGTGGACAATCAAGAAGTTCGCAAACAACAGTTGGAACGGTTGGATGGCATCAAAAACACCAGGGATGGAAAAGCCGTCATTAAGTGTCTAAAAAAACTGAGCGGGGCGGCCAAAAGAAAAATGGACCGGCCACAAAGCGGCTCCGACAAGCTCCAGGGTGAAGATAATTTATTAGCTTTAACAGTGGAAGCGGCAAGGGTAAGGGCAACGCTGGGGGAAATCAGCGATGCGCTAGAACTTGCTTTTGGACGGCACAAGGCCGAAATTAAATCATTCACAGGGGTGTATTCCAAAGAAATCAAAAACGACAAGAGCTTCCAGAAGGCAAGGGAACTGGCCGACAAATTTTCCGAACAGGAAGGACGCAGGCCACGCATTATGGTGGCCAAAATGGGCCAGGATGGGCATGACCGTGGCGCCAAGGTGGTGGCTACTGGCTATGCAGATCTGGGTTTCGATGTCGACATTGGGCCCTTGTTCCAAACCCCTGAAGAAGTCGCGCTGCAAGCCATAGAAAACGATGTACATATATTAGGGGTCTCCTCTTTGGCCGCTGGCCACAAGACCTTAGTGCCCAAGATGATCGAGGAACTTAAAAAGTACGGTCGAGAGGATATCATGGTCGTTGTAGGGGGCGTCGTTCCAAAACAGGACTATCAATTTCTTTTTGATGCCGGGGTGGTGGCCGTGTTCGGACCTGGCACGAATATCAGTGAGGCCGCCATACAGATTTTAGAGATCCTGATCGATCCTTAATTGACCCTCTCTCCTAAAACATCATCTATAAATACATATAAAGTGCTCGGGCATTCTTATACTTCGTAGACCATTACATTTTAGTATTGGAAACAAAAGCGATCTTTTTGCTGTCCGGAGACCAGCTGGGCACATTGATGGTGCCCTGACCCCCATAAACATGGGCCATTACCTTTGGAGTCCCCCCTTCATAGGGCATGATGCGCAGCATACAATGCTTGTAAAATGGGTGGTTGCTAGGGTCGATGTCCTTCGGAAAGGAGATAAACGCGATCCACTTTTGATCCGGACTGATATGTGGGAACCAATTATTGTATTCGTCGAAGGTCAATTGGGTTTGATCCTTACCATTAGGTTTCATTCGCCATAATTGCATTTTTCCCGTACGGGTCGAATTAAAGAAAATATATTTCCCATCCGGGCTATATTCCGGTCCGTCGTCCAAGGTTTTAAGATCGGTGAGTTTCTCCTCTTTCCCACTATCAATAGCTACGCTTATAATATTATAGG
>JBBKWR010000456.1:0-25114 GCA_037969055.1 Flavobacteriaceae bacterium
CGGCTTTCGAACATCTTCTGATGAACCAGTAGTTCGCCTTTGGCCTGTGTGGCCACAACCAAAATAATACTTAGAAGATCGGGGGTCATCCCCGGCCAGGGTGCATCAGCAATGGTCAAAATTGAACCGTCGATATAATTTTGTATCTCGTACCCTTTCTTGTGCTCGGGAATATAAATGTCGTCTCCTTTTCTTTCTAATTGTATCCCAAGCTTCCGAAAAACATCGGGAATCTGTCCCAAATTGTCCCAGCTCACATTTTTGATGGTCAATTCGCTTTTGGTCATTGCCGCAAGACCGATCCAACTGCCAATTTCAATCATATCGGGCAACATGGTGTGCGTGGTTCCCTTAAGCTTTTCGACCCCAACAATGGTCAACATATTGGAACCTACTCCACTGATCTTGGCGCCCATCCTATTGAGCATCTTGCAAAGCTGCTGCAAATAGGGTTCACAGGCAGCATTATAAATGGTGGTTGTGCCTTCCGCAAGTACCGCAGCCATAACTATGTTCGCGGTTCCAGTTACGGAAGCCTCATCGAGCAACATGTAGGTGCCTTTTAATTTTTTGGCCTCGACCCCATAAAAGTGCTCTTCTTTATTGTACCTGAATTTTGCGCCTAGCTTAATGAACCCTTCAAAATGGGTATCCAATCTACGCCTTCCAATTTTGTCGCCCCCAGGTTTGGGAATATATCCTTTGCCGTAACGGGCCAATAATGGTCCGACCAGCATAATGGAGCCCCTTAGGCCCCGACCATCCTGTTTGAATTGGTCCGACTGGAGATGCGCCATATTTACGTCATCGGCCTGGAAGGTATAGGAGCCTTTTTTTTTCTTCTGGATCTTTACCCCTAGATCTTCCAACAAGGAAATTAGTTTATTGACATCAACAATATCGGGAATGTTGTTTATGGTAACCTCATCAGAAGTAAGGAGCACTGCACAAAGTATTTGAAGGGCCTCGTTCTTGGCGCCTTGCGGGGTTATTTCGCCTGAAAGTTTGTGCCCCCCTTCAATTTTAAATGTCCCCATTTAAGGTTGAATGATTAAAACCGCTTTTTACCTCGGTTGTTATTGTTGTTTCTTTGGGTCTTTTTACCAGAAGTTGTCCGAGGTGTTTTGGCTATCCGATTTTTAAGAAATTGTCCACTTTCGGTAAGATTTTCTCCAGTTAAATCGATTTGCCCGTCACTCAGTTCATAAAGATGATTGAAAATGGCCTTGTCATCGACCGTATCTTTATTCCAATTTAAATAACATTTTTTCATATGGTTGGCAATGGCGTATTCCAATCCATCGCGCATATCGCCTTTATCCCATTTGACGGCAACATCTATCATCCGTTTGATATTATTCCCATAAAAACGATATTTAGGGTGATTTTGGGGATAGGGCAAAGGCTCAGGTCTCTGCTGCAATAATTCCTTGCTAGTGATCGGGAAAGGAGACTCCACATCCAATTTAAAATCGGACATGATAAATAGCTGATCCCAAAGTTTATGCTGAAAATCGGGCACATCCCTCAAATGGGGTTGCATGTTGCCCATAACACTTATGATTGCCTTTGCTACTTTATTTCGCTCTGGAAGATCTGCGATGGATACTGCATAATCGACCATTTTTTGGAAATGACGGCCATATTCAGGAATGATGAGTTGGGTCCGCTCCGTATTATACTCTAGGTTTTCTACTAAATTCAAATTGAAATTTTTTTGTGTAAATATTTAAAAAGGAAAGTATGGTTATATAACGTCCGCAAATTAACAAAATTATGCCATATTACCTATTTTACAACGAGATAACGCCTTCAACCTCGCCTACCTCCTTGTATTTTTGGATTACCTCCTCCGGGCCCTCAAGGGCAACACTTATCGATATGCTCGTATAATTTCCTTTTTTGGATAATTTCGATTCGATCACTGCGCCCATGTTATCAAAAATTTGATGAATCTTAAGAATTTTCTTATCATCTGTGGGGATGATGAACTTGTACAGATAGTTAGAAGGCCATGTGGTACTATCGGCCAATTGTACCTTCAACCGGTCATAAAATTCATCTGAATTTTGTGATTCCATAGATTTGTTTTTGCAAAGATAGTTTAAAAGCACAATTTTTAAAGCTAGGTGGTATTCGTTACTTTTGTTATCCAATCCATAGGTATTGAATCCGAAAAAAATAGTTGTTACTGGGGGCCCCAGCACCGGAAAAACTTCGCTCATTGAAGGGCTGGAAAGGGCCGGATTCCCTTGTTTTCCTGAAGTGATTCGAAGCATGACCCTGGAAGCAAAGGAGGGTGGCGAACTTTCAAACTTGACCCAAAATCCGATTGCTTCCGTTTCTGATCCCTTGGAATTTAATAGGAAGATACTCCAAGCACGTACAAAACAATACCACGAATCGTTCCACATTAATGGATCTTTAGTATTTTTTGATCGGGGCATACCTGATATTCTTGCCTACATGGATTATTTTGATCAGCGATATGGGGATGAGTTTGTCTTACCCTCGAAAACCCTCAAATACGATTTCATATTTCTGCTACCCATGTGGGAAGGTATATATGTAGCCGATAGTGAGCGCTTTGAGAGCTATGAAGAGGCATTGCAGATCCATGACCAACTATGGGCGGCCTACACCCGGTTGGGTTATGTGGTAAATGAGGTTCCAAAGGACAGCGTGGCGAACAGAATTCAATTTATCCTAAAAAGGCTAAATTATTGATAGTGAAGGAGCCAAAAGAAATTTTAAGGGCTTTATGGGGATTTGAGGAATTCAAAGGTTCCCAAGAAAGCATTATAAACGTCCTTCTGGAAAAACAGGACGTGTTGGCCTTAATGCCAACTGGAGGAGGCAAATCTGTCTGTTTCCAAGTGCCTCCGCTTTTGCAGGATGGTATTTGCATTGTGGTCTCGCCTTTGATCGCTTTGATCCACAATCAGGTTGATCGTTTGAGGCAATTGGGCATAAAGGCGATTGCGCTGACCGGCGGTATACCTTTTGATGAAGTGATGGACCTGCTCGACAACTGCTGTTTTGGCAATTACAAATTCTTATATCTCTCCCCTGAACGCCTTAAACAGGAAATTGTGCAGGAAAGAATACTTCAGATGAAAGTGAACCTGATTGCCATTGATGAAGCGCATTGCATTTCACAATGGGGCCATGATTTTAGACCGGCCTATCTTGAATGTTCATTATTAAGGGAGTTATTGCCTGGTGTACCCATAATTGCCCTCACGGCAACTGCGACGAAATCTGTCGCCAAGGACATTATTGAAAATTTGAAGTTACACAACACCTATATAATAAAGGACTCCTATTCAAGGGACAATATTGCGTTCAGTGTTTACTGGGCTGAAGACAAAAGATACCGATTAAAACAGTTGTGCAACAGCACGACCAACAGTGCCATCGTATATGTGACCACAAGACGATCGGCACAGGAGCTCTCCGAATTTTTGCGACAAAATGGGTGCCCTTCTTCCTATTTTCACGGGGGCATATCGAAAGAAGAAAAGAAAACCAGATTGGACCGATGGTTAGGAAACCAGACAAAGGTCATGGTAGCTACTAACGCTTTTGGGATGGGAATCGACAAACCGGACGTAGAACTCGTGGTGCATTACCAAATTCCGGACTGCATCGAAAACTATTTTCAAGAAGCAGGTCGAGCCGGTAGGAACGGGCAGGATGCCAAGGCGGTAATCCTCACCAATAAAACAGATGAAAATCAGCTTAGAAATCAGTTTTTGAATGTACTTCCCGATACGGCATATATTAAAAAAGTTTATAACAAACTCAGCAATTATTTCCAAGTAGCCTATGGGGAAGGAAACGATACCTCATTCCAATTCAATTTTAACGCTTTTTGCGATGCATACCAGTTAAATTCGATACTGACATTTAATGCGTTGCGTATACTTGATCAAAATTCAGTCATAGCTCTGGAGGAATCCTTTACCCAAAAGACGACGATACAAGTAGTGGCCGGGAAACAAACGCTCTTCGATTATTTGGAAAAAAATCGGGAAGTGGTCATAGTGGTACAAACACTGCTCCGAACCTATGGCGGCGTCTTTGACTTTGAAACGAAAATCGATACTTTTTTAATTGGCAAAAAAGCCGCATGCCCCGAATCTAAAGTGTTCCAAATTCTAAAACGGCTCCATAAAGACGGAATTATAGAATTCCAAGCCAATGAAAGTGATCTTTCCCTAACATTTTTGGTTCCAAGGGAAGATGATATCACCATCAATCGTTTTGCTAAAGATGTGAGGGCAAGGCATAAAATAAAGGAAGACAATGTAGCGCATATCTTGGCCTACATCAATAATGATAAAATTTGTAGAGCACGGCAACTTTTAAGTCATTTTGGGGAAGAAAATGTCAAAAACTGTGGTAAATGCGATGTCTGTGTTATAAATAACTTCTCACAAAAGGATATAAAGGGTGTCATTTCCCATCAAATATTGAAATCACTTGGACTTAAAAGCCGCGATTCCAGGTCCTTAATTGCATCAATGGATTATGAGGAAAATATCATATTATTGGCCATCCAAAGCCTCTTGGAAGAGCGACTGATCCGCATTAACACCAAAAACGAATATGAAATAATATGAGGGATTTAAGGATTGTTTTTATGGGAACACCCAATTTTGCGGTTGCTACACTTTCGGCATTGCTGCTTAAAGGTTATGTGGTGGTGGGTGTTATTACCGCCCCCGATCGTCCTTCCGGTAGGGGAAGGAAAGTAAATACCTCGGCAGTAAAAGATTTTGCCATTGAGAATCGTCTCCCCATTTTGCAGCCAAACAATCTCAAGGATCCCGTATTCTTGGCGGCATTGCAGTCTTTGGGCGGTAATCTTCAGATTGTGGTGGCATTTCGGATGCTACCACGATCGGTATGGGCACTCCCAGAATATGGCACCTTCAACTTACATGCATCGCTGCTCCCCGATTATCGCGGAGCGGCTCCTATTAATTGGGCCATTATAAACGGAGAGACCCTAACGGGAGTGACAACTTTTTTTATAGATGAAAAAATTGACACAGGCCAGATCATTTTACAAAAGGAAATTGCAATTGACGAAAACGATACCGCGGGCACCCTGCACGATCGGCTCATGGATTTGGGGGCAGCTTTGGTAATAGATACTCTTAAATTGATTGAAAACGATAAGGTTGAAACAAAAGAACAACCTATTTCAAAGCAATTGAAAGAAGCCCCTAAAATTTATAGTGAAACTTGCGAGGTAAATTGGAACGAAACTATGGATCAAATTCATAACCTCATTCGAGGTTTAAGTCCCTACCCTGTCGCATGCACACATTTGGTGAATGGCTCGGAGTCGGTTTTCTTAAAAATATACCGCAGCGATAAGGAAAAGGACTCCCACAATTATCCGCTTGGTCACATCGTTGCTGATAAGCATGGCATCAAGATAGCCGTAAATGGAGGTTACCTGCACCTATTGGAAATTCAGTTACCGGGGAAACGAAAGATGCTGGCCAAGGAGGTTCTTAACGGCCTTAAATTGGAAAAAAATGCCAAAATGGCGTAACCCCCTATTACTGTTGGGCTGCGAGAACCGTAAAAAAACACTTACTTTATCAACAAACCCCTCTAGTTATCAACAAAAACGCTGATTTCCCCTTATTTTACTTGCGTTCAAGACAAATCCGTATAAATTTGTCCAACGATTAAAATTTTAACAACAATTAATTTAATGTCATTATGAACAAAACAGAATTAATCGATGCGATGGCAGCTGATGCTGGCATCACCAAAGCTGCGGCTAAAAAATCATTGGAGTCTTTTTTGGGGAACGTACAGAAATCTCTTAAAAAAGGAAACCGTGTATCATTGGTAGGTTTCGGATCATGGTCCGTATCTAAAAGAAATGCAAGAGAAGGTAGAAATCCATCTACTGGAAAAACTATCCAAATTGCAGCTAAAAAAGTTGTAAAGTTTAAAGCAGGTGCCGATTTGGCCAAAGCGGTAAACTAGTTCTATATTAAGTTGTATGAAAGCATCCCGGAAAATCGGGATGCTTTTTTTTTGGACAAATATTGATATTAAGGGTAATTGTACTATTTTAGATATTACAAGCAAGCAATAATGGTCGATCTAAAGCCGAATAAAGGTAAACTGTTGATTGCCGAACCAACCCTCACAGGGGATGTTTCGTTCAATCGATCGGTCGTGCTTTTGGCCGAGCATAATGAAGAAGGCTCAGTAGGATTTATCTTGAACAAACCCTTGGAATACAAGATCAACGACTTGGTTACCGAAATTGAAATCCCTTTTCAGGTATACAATGGCGGTCCGGTTGAACAGGATAATCTTTATTTTATTCATAAAGTGCCAGATTTGATTGAGAACAGCATTGAAATTTCCGATGGAATTTATTGGGGCGGCGACTTTGAAAGAACCATAGACTTGATCAACCAAAAAATGATTTCTGAAGATGATATCCGGTTCTTTTTAGGATACTCCGGGTGGTCTTCCTTGCAGCTCGATCAGGAGCTGTCATCAAAATCTTGGATCGTGGTTTCAAACGAGTACGAAAGTGCCATCATACAAAAATCACCAAACGCCTTTTGGAAAGAAAAAATGGTAGAGTTGGGTGGCAACTACCTTTTGTGGTCAAATTCCCCAGAAAATCCGAGTTTAAATTAACAACTAGTTTTTCTACGCTTGGATCAAAGCGTTCAGCTTGCCCAATAAGTCATTGGAGACGGCCGATTCAAACCTTTTCTGTCGATATTTTGTAACCGGTAAAATACCAATAATAGTATTGGTAATAAATAATTCATCGGCCTTCTGTAATTCAAAAGGCGAAATTGCTCCTTCCATAAGGTCGTAATCATTTGACCCGTCGATGATTTCCATTATTTTTTTTCGGACAATTCCGTTGGTACAACCCTCTTTTAGGGAAGGGGTCTTAATAGATTTACCTTGTGCCAAAAAGAGGTTACCTTCCAATGCCTCGACTACTTGTTTGGCCGCGTTTAGGAGCAAGCAGCTGTCGTATCCATTTTCCTTGGCATAGATACTTCCCAACACGTTGATGAGCCTATTGTTCGTATTCAAGTTAGATAACATGTCGGCGTTCACATAATGATCCTTGAACAATTCAACCTCATAAACCCCATCCTTAATTTTATATTCGGGAGCGTCCAGTGCATCGGCCTCGATAATGTAGGAAATATGGTTGCTTTGTGGCATAAAGGTTCCCCCATCCTTTCGAAATATCGTGAAACGTAAATTGGCGGACGCTTCTCTTAAATGGTTGGCCGCAAGTAGGTTATGGAAAGTAGATTCCAAGACTTCCAAAGTAAAATGCATTGGTATTTCCATGCGAAGTATGCGCATTGAGGCCATTAGCCTAAAATAATGTTCTTCCCAAAAGATGAGTGATCCGTTGACCACCCTTATGGTATCAGACAAGACATCGCCATACCTCAGTCCCCGATTAAAGTGGTTCAAATACAACTCATTGGGCGCAACAATTGTCCCATTAAAATCTACCATAAAAAAAGCCTTGATATGATCAAGGCCAAATATAAGTTTAATAAAAGAGAATCTTTACTTTGAGCCCAATACCTGTTTTAGGCTCGCTACTTGATTTGCCCAGAGCATTTTTAATTCCTCCATTTCATCCTCTTCGGCAAAATCGGTAATGAACAAGGAAACATCAGAGGTAATCTCGTCAACGATTATCCTCATTTCAAAATAGGTATCATCGTCGTTTTCTTCCCACGAAAATTTAACGAACTCGTCGCTCTTTCGTTTGAGCAATTTGGCTTCTTCTTCAGAACCATCCCATATAAAACTGAACATTTCACCCCTAGAATTCACATTATCTGCAAACCATTCCGAAAGACCGGATGGCGTGGACAGGTATTGGTACAATAATTGGGGCGACGACTGTATAACAAATTCTATTTCAAATTTTACTTTATCATGCATGCAGTTCAATCTATTATTATACGGGCAATATATAGATTTATATATGATTAAAAAATAAAACCATTATAATATTTTTTTGGGAGGCTAATGTTGACGGGCAAAAAATTAAACTTTATATTTGCAGCCGTTTTAAAAACCTATGGCGAGGTAGCTCAGTTGGTTACCCGCCAGTACCGAAAGGCACTTTCGGGCAGGGAGCATCGGATTAATAGCCGGGAATTTTTTAACTGCAAACAAGTTATGGCGAGGTAGCTCAGCTGGTTAGAGCGTCGGATTCATAACCCGGAGGTCGGGGGATCGTGCCCCCCTCTCGCTACATTAAAATTAAGTTAACCCAAGGGTCGCCTCTTGGGTTTTCTTTTGGGAATCATTCGAGTCCTTTCCATTTGAAAAACAAATTGTTACTGGTTATAATATTGCTGATTCATAAGAAAAATTAAAAAATAGCTTGGCCATCAAGAAAAGTTAGATTTAAAATAGATTCATGGTACTTGGATCGATTCAGGTTTTAGGACGCACAGCATACTATTAACAACATCTGAACTAAAAATATCTAAAATTTCGACTGCGTTTGAACAGACAAATTGGTATAATTTCATTAATTTAAGGACTTTCCTCTTGCTTATTATAGATTTTAATACTGTAGAAAATGAAAAAATTGAGAAAAGAAGACATCAAGCAGGAAGTATTTGACCTGTACGATGATTATGCGCACAATAGGGTCAATCGAAGGCTGTTTCTTGACAAGCTGTCGACCTATGCGGTCGGAGGGCTTACCGTGGGCTCGTTGCTCAGTTTTATCTCGCCGGACTACGTGAAAAAAATCCAAGTTAAACAGGATGATACCCGTTTGAAAACTGAATACATCACCTATAAGTCTCCGAAAGGGGGCGGGGAAATAAAAGCCCTGCTCTGCAAACCGGCCGATACCAAGGGAAAGTTGCCCGGCATTGTGGTCGTACACGAAAACCGGGGCCTGAACCCCCATATCGAGGACGTTGGGCGAAGGGCGGCCCTTGCAGGATTTATTTCCTTAGCCCCAGATGCGCTTACTCCTTTGGGCGGGTATCCCGGGAACGATGATGATGGCAGGGAACTACAGGGCAAGCGCGACCGTAATGAAATGCTGGAAGATTTTATTGCCGGTTACGAATTCCTCCATAAAAATCCTGAATGCACAGGAAAAGTGGGTGTAGTTGGCTTCTGTTTCGGGGGATGGATTTCCAATATGATGGCGGTAAAGATTCCCGGCCTGTCCGCAGCAGTCCCTTTCTATGGGGGACAGCCCACCGAGGATATCGATAAAATAAAGGCCCCCTTACTCCTTCAGTATGCAGGCCTGGATGAACGGGTGAATGCGGGATGGCCCGCGTATGAAGCCGCCTTAAAAAAATATGGTAAAAAATATATGGCCTATACTTACCCTAACGTAAACCATGGATTTCACAATGACACCACACCCCGTTATGATCGGGAGGCCGCTGAGCTGGCCTGGCAGCGCACCATCGATTTTTTTAAGGAGAAGTTGGGATAGGGTACATCATTTTATAACCCCATTCGTTACTTTGAAAATCAAAAAAAAAGGTGATTTGCATCATAACGATGTTCCTTTAAATCAATTTTTTTTAAGGAAAGCAAGCACATTACGTTCGATTCTCTCTTGGATGTTTGAGATATCTGCCTTTACGAAGGTTTCCCTTGTTATGTTCTCATAAAGTTCAATGTATCTGTCAGAAACGGTCTCAATGTAGTCGTCGCTCATTTTTGGGACAGTTTGCCCCTCAAGACCTTGGAAACCATTGCTGATCAACCATTGGCGTACAAACTCTTTCGAGAGTTGCTTTTGGGCTTCCCCCCTATTCTGCAGCTCTTGGTAGCCATCAGCATAGAAATATCTAGACGAATCCGGGGTGTGGATCTCGTCAATAAGTACTATTTTACCATCGCGGGTCTTTCCAAATTCATATTTGGTGTCCACCAAAATTAAACCCCTATCAGCTGCTATTTCAGTTCCTTTTTGATATAACAAGTGCGTATATTTCTCTAAAATTTCATAGTCAACTTTCGAGACGATACCCCTTTTAATTATATTTTCCTTGGAAATATCTTCGTCGTGATCTCCTTTTTCAGCTTTTGTAGCCGGTGTTATAATCGGGGACGGAAAACGGTCGTTCTCTTTCATCCCTTCTGGCATGATCACCCCGCAAATAAGTCGTTTGCCAGCCTTGTATTCCCTAGCGGCATGCCCCGACAGATAACCACGTATCACCATCTCTACCTTGAAGGGTTCACAGGCGTGCCCTACGGCAACATTTGGATCTGGGGTCGCCAATAGCCAATTGGGTACGAGGTCTTGGGTGGCTGCCATCATTTTTGTGGCAATCTGGTTCAAAATCTGGCCTTTATAAGGAATACCTTTAGGCATCACCACATCAAATGCTGAAAGCCTATCGGTGGCCACCATGACCAAAATGTCATCCTTCAATGCATAAACTTCCCTGACTTTTCCTTTGTAGACGCTTTTTTGACCTGGAAAGTTAAAATTGGTATCTATAATCGTATTGCCCATACAACTAATTAATTTTGATGCTCAATATTTTTATAGGCATCTATTACTTTTTTAACCAACTTATGCCGGATAACATCCTTATCATCCAAATAAATAATTTCAATACCGTCGATATTTTTTAATATCAATAACGCCTCCTTGAGTCCTGAGATGACCCGTCTTGGGAGGTCTATCTGACCTGGGTCTCCTGTAATCATGAATTTGGCATCCTTCCCCATACGCGTCAGAAACATTTTCATTTGGGCGTGGGTCGTGTTTTGGGCTTCATCTAAGATCACAAATGCATGATCTAAAGTTCGGCCCCTCATAAAGGCCAAGGGGGCAATTTGGATGGTTCCATTTTCGATCAACTGGACCAATTTTTCCCCTGGGATCATATCGCGCAAGGCATCGTATAATGGTTGCATGTAGGGATCTAGTTTTTCTTTAAGGTCCCCAGGTAAAAAACCCAGATTTTCCCCAGCTTCGACCGCAGGTCTGGTTAGAATAATTCGTTTTACTTGTTTCTCCTTCAACGCTTTGACCGCCAGTGCAACGCCTGTGTAGGTTTTTCCCGTCCCTGCTGGGCCTATGGCAAAGACCATATCATTCGTATTAGCAGCATCTACCAATTTCCGTTGGTTTTCTGTTTGTGCCTTGATCAACTTGCCGTTCACGCCGTGCACCAAAGTCTCGCCACTGTGCTCCGAAGCTTTGATATCCGTTGCCAAATTGCTGGTCAATACGCGTTCGATGGCATTCTCGTCCAACCTGTTGTACTTGATAAAATGTGCTGTGAGCATATCGAAACGCCGATCAAATTCCTCCAGCATATCTTCATCGCCATAGACCATGATCTTACTGCCACGGGCCACAATCTTTAATTTGGGAAAGTATTTTTTTAACAGGTCAATATTCTCGTTCTGTTGCCCAAAAAAATCTCTTGGGCTGATTTCGGTAAGTTCTAGGATTAGTTCGTTCAAAGAATATGGATATTTTTAGAGTTGAGGCTTTAAAGATAAATTTCGCAAGGCTATTTTTTTGTTTAATTTTGCTCAACAAACTTAAGTAAAAAATCAGTTTGCCCACTTAAAAACATATCAACATTGCTGCATGGCAATCATCACTTTAACCACAGATTTTGGACTTAGGGACCATTTTGTAGGCGCATTAAAAGGTAGTATTTACAAAGAATTGGCCGACGCTAAAATTGTTGATATATCGCATAATATTAGTCCGTTTAACATTCACGAATGCGCGTACATCCTCAAAAATAGCTACAAGAGTTTTCCAGACGGAACCATTCATATTGTGGGTATTGATGCCGAGCCTACCCCCGAAAACCAACATATTGCCATCTTGGTAGATGGGCATTTTTTCATAACTGCCAATACGGGGGTTATAGGGTTGATTACTTCGGAAATCAATCCCGAGAAAGTGGTTAAAATTGACATTCCAAATCCTGTAGATGGTTCGTTCCCCACTATGGACGTATTTGTTAAGGTAGCCTGTCATTTGGCCAGGGGCGGTACTTTGGAAGTCGTCGGCAAGGCATTCGATGAATTGACCGAATTGAAAGCATTTGCGCCTAGTGTTACCGACAACGGGAAAAAAATCGTAGGAAGCGTTATTTATATCGATAATTATGGGAATGTGGTGACCAATATCCATAAAAACTTTTTTGACGCTTACAGAAAAGGAAAGGATTTTGAAATAAATGCGCGTACCACCAAGATTACGAAAATCCATCAACGCTATAGCGATATCATCAATTTTGAAATGGAAAAAAGCAATCGGAGGGGCGCAGGGGATTTGTTGGCGCTCTTTAACTCGGCAAACTATATCGAGTTGGCCATTTATAAAAGCGACCTGAACACGGTCGGTGGGGCCTCTACCCTATTGGGGTTGGACTATAGGGACACGATTACCATTAATTTTTTATAAGCAATAAGAAGGGTCAAGATAGGTGTCCATGGTCAACATTTTTATAATTTAGGCATCGTACATTTGTGAAATTAATAATATTTTAAAGTAAGGCATTGCGTCGGGTATTAAATCTTATAGATATGGTAACTATATTAAGGATTTTAATGATCACATCTTTTTTATCCATATTTTCATGTGCAGACTCTAATCCAAATAAGGAAGCGGAACAAGTACTTGATAATCATCAAATATCGGTGAACAAAACCGATATTACTCCAGGAGATATTAATCAAACAATTTATGTGCCCATCTATTCCGATATTTACAATCGAACCAAGGATACCAAAGTTTATTTGACAGCCACCTTGAGCATCCGTAATACTAGCGAAGCGGACACCCTTTTTTTAAGCCGGGTTGACTATTATGATACAGGCGGCATGTTGGTGAGAAAATATCTTGTACAATCGATATATTTGAAGCCCTTAGAGACAATTGATTATGTAATCGAGGAAAAGGATGATTCCGGAGGTGCCGGAGCAAACTTTATAATAGATTGGTATGCAAGTAAGCCAATGCGACCGATCTTCCAAGCCGTAATGTTGGGCGGAGTAGGTAATCAGGCATTTTCATTCACCACCGAAGGTATTAGGATTAAATAGAGGCTTATTGTATGTCATCCGTACAAAAATAGGCCCGTCAGATTAATTAAAAAGCTATGTTATTGAGGAACCTGATGGTCTTAAACCTCCCAAAATTTCATCAAAAATACCAAACCAGTTAATGATGCTCGCTATTTTTAAACGAGAAATACTGTCGTTCTTTGCCTCTCCCGTAGGCTATTTGGTCATTGGATTGTTCTTGGTGCTCAACGGCCTATTTCTATGGGTATTTAAAGGATCGTTCAATATTTTGGATAATGGATTTGCGGATTTGGGCAACTTTTTCTTATTGGCTCCCTGGGTGTTTTTGTTTTTGATTCCGGCCATTACAATGAAAAGTTTTTCAGAAGAGAAAAAACTGGGCACTTTAGAACTTTTATTCATTAAACCCATTTCGATTTGGCAAACAGTATTGGGCAAATTCTTGGGTACATTTGTCTTGGCATTGATGGCACTACTCCCCACATTTCTCTATGTTTATAGCATCTCGCAATTGGGTTCAACGGTCGGCAACTTAGATATTGGTTTGGTTTGGGGTTCCTATTTTGGGACCTTTTTTTTGATTGGATGTTATACCGCAATTGGACTATTTACTTCTACCCTGACAGAAAGCCAGATCGCCGCTTTCATCGCTGGAAGTATTCTATGTTTTTTATTGTATTATGGATTTGAAGGGATATCATCAATGTTAACTGATGGGGAAACGACAGTCATTGTACGCAGTCTCGGGATGAAGTTCCATTTTGAAAGTATTGGAAGGGGCGTCTTGGATACTAGGGATTTGATTTACTTTATTTCCATCACCTGCTTTTTCCTCTTTCTAACGGTCTTAAAACTAAACAATACAGATCGATAATGAAGAAGAACTTGCTTACCATTGCTAAATTGCTTTTTGGATTGATCTTGATCAATTTGCTTGCCGGCCTATTCCATATTCGACTAGACCTTACCGAAGACCATAGATTTACATTATCCCGACCATCAATCGATGCCGTTTCTGATTTCACAAGTCCTGTTATTGTCGATGTTTTGTTAGAAGGCAACCTTCCCCCGGAGTTTATCAGGTTAAAAACGGAAACACGCCAAATGTTGGAATCCTTCGCCGCCATTAATTCGGACATTAAATTCAGTTTTGTAGATCCCCTAGAGGGTGTTGCACAAATTGAAGGTGCCATTACCGAACTACAAAGTCTGGGATTGACCCCGACACGGGTCACCGCAGAGGACAACGGAAAGGTATCCCAAGAAATTATCTTTCCATGGGCCATGGTCAACTTTAACGACAAAACCATAAAGGTCCCGCTGATGAAAAACAAGCCAGGCGCCACTACTGAAGATCGTGTTAACAATTCTGTTCAGCACTTGGAATATGCCTTTGCGGATGCCTTTACCAAAATCGCGATCAAGGAAAAGAAGAGTGTTGCCGTCCTCAAGGGCAATGGCGAACTGGGGGATATTTATTTGGCAGATTTCTTAAGCACGATCAGGGATTATTATAATATTGGGGCCATTACACTTGACTCAGTTGCCAACAATCCCCAAAAAGTATTCGACCAGTTGAAGGCATTTGACCTTGCCCTGATAGCCAAACCTACAGTGCCATTTAGCGACGCTGAAAAATACATCTTGGACCAATATATTGTGAATGGTGGGAAGGCCGTATGGCTCGTCGATGGGGCTCAGATGGAACTGGACAGCCTTTTTAATGAGAAGGGGGCAGCCATTGCCTTGCCCAATGACCTCAACCTTCAAGATCTCTTTTTTAAATATGGCATTCGCATTAATCCGAATCTGGTCAATGACATGTACTTTACCCAAATTGTATTGGCTACGGGAGAGGGGAACAGTTCGCAATACGACCCAGTACCATGGTTATATAATCCCATGGTATTTTCCAAAAATGATCACCCCATCAATAACAACTTGGAAGCGACCCGGTTCCAGTTCGCCAGTTCTATAGATACGCTGCCCAATACCTATAAAAAAACGGTGGTCTTTCAAAGTTCCCCATTATCGAGGGTCGATGCTACCCCAATGCCAATTAGTTTGGATCTTATCAATACCCCACCGCAAAAAGAACGCTTCAGCAATGGAAATCAGCCTCTGGCCGTTCTCATCGAGGGCGAATTCACCTCTGCCTACGCGAATCGAATTAAGCCCTTAAATCTAACGGAGAATCTTGAAAAAGGGGTTGCCAATAAGATGCTGGTCGTGGCAGATGGCGATGTGATCAAAAACCAGCTTCGCAATGGGAGGCCTCTGGAACTGGGTTATGATAAATGGACAAGTAATTACTATGGCAACAAGGAATTTCTGATAAATGCCTTCAATTATTTGTTGGATGATAGTGGACTTATAAACATTCGCAATAAAAAAGTAGCCATCCCTTTCTTGGATGCGACCAAAATTAGCGAACAAAAAACCAAGTGGCAGCTTATAAATGTCGGTCTCCCAGTGCTCTTGACGCTTATTTTGGGCTGGGGGTTCAATTATTTCAGGAAACGCAAATATGGCACTTAGATGTTAATAAGTTTGTTTCGGTAAAAAGTACAATTAAAATATCTTTGTTTGACTTCGGATTTGGTAATTTCTGTCGATATTCGGGTTCAATTTTGAAATTAAATACTTCAGCATTAGCTAAAACGATCAACCCATGAAATTTATAGTATCCAGCACCTATCTTCTTAAACAATTACAGGTCTTGGGGGGTGTTATCAATAATAGTAACACCTTGCCCATATTGGATAATTTTTTATTCGATTTAAAGAAAAAAAAGCTCACCGTATCCGCTTCTGATCTTGAAACAACGATGAGTTCCGTGTTAAAGGTTGATTCCGATAATGAGGGCACCATAGCCGTTCCTGCTAGATTATTATTGGAAACATTAAAAACTTTTCCGGAACAGCCCTTGACTTTTGTCGTCGAGGACAACAATACCGTCGAGATAAGCTCAAATCATGGTAAGTATGCACTGGCCTATGCAGATGGAGCTGAATTTCCCAAAGCCGTTGAACTTGCAAATCCTAGCAAAACTACTATTCTGGGTGATATTCTTGCTACGGCGATCAACAAGACGATTTTCGCTGCTGGAAACGATGACCTCCGCCCTGTGATGAGTGGTGTATTTTTCCAATTCTCTCCTGAAAATCTAACCTTTGTAGCCACCGATGCCCATAAGTTGGTTAAATACATGCGGTCTGATGTAAGTGCCTCCCAAGTGGCGGAATTTATCATGCCTAAAAAGCCTTTGACGTTATTGAAAGGCATTCTTGCCGGGAGCGAATCAGAGGTGAAAATCGAGTATAACGATAGTAATGCCAAGTTTAGTTTTGAAGAAACTGAATTGATATGCCGCTTGATAGATGGTAAGTATCCTAACTATGAGGCGGTTATTCCTAAAGAAAATCCAAATAAATTAACCATATCAAGAAATCAGTTTTTAAGCTCTGTTAGGCGTGTTTCAATCTTCTCGAACAAAACCACCCATCAAATAAGGCTTAAAATAGCTGGTGCCGAGCTGAATATTTCAGCAGAGGATATTGACTATAGCAATAAGGCAGAAGAACGATTGACATGCTCTTATCAGGGCGACGATATGCAAATCGGGTTCAATTCGCGCTTCCTAACTGAAATGCTGAACAATCTGAGTTCGGATGAAGTCTCCTTGGAAATGAGCCTCCCCAATAGGGCTGGCATCCTGACACCCATTGATGGATTGGATGAGGGTGAAACCGTAACGATGCTTGTGATGCCCGTGATGCTGAACAATTGATCTAAAAAATAAAACGCAAAAAACCGTTCGAATAACCATTCGAACGGTCTGCTTTAGCGCTATTTCTTCCCTATTGTATAAACCGTATACTCATGATATAACCAGGCGCTTCCCCATGGCTGGCTTTGATCGCGTTTACGATAGGTAATACAAAGGCTATAATACCAATAAATATCAAAGTCAAGATTCCCAGGCCGAATAAAAGAATGGCCGGGATACTTAAAATTGTAAATAATAGCATACTTAGCTGAAAATTTACGATGGCTTTACCGTGCTCGTCCATTCCCGACACGGAATCCTTTGATGTTAACCAAATCACCAAGGGTACGATTAGTCCACCAAACCCAGTGACATAGGTCAACAATTGACAAAGATGGGAAATGACCAATAAATTATTATCGGTACGCAGTGCTGATTTTTGATTGATGATTTCCATTTTTGGATATTTTTAATGGGTTACGTATATAAGACGTACATGCCTCAAAAATGTTACAAATTTGGAGATGCCAATATTCGCCTGATACGTTATTGCTTGCGTTCTAATTTGGCCAACTTATCTTTATCCTTTAAGATATCGACCTTAAGCTTCCCTATTTTCTGATTTAGCTTTGATTCATCGACCGGGGATAGCTTACCCCTACTTCTATCTTTCTCCATTTTGTTCTGCATTTTAATAAGCTTGGCTTCTGATTTATCGATGGATTTTCTTTTAGAGCTTATTGAATTGGCCAGCTTTTCACGCTGCTTAGCTTCCTTTTCGGCCTTTTTTTGTTCTTTTTCGGCTTTCTTTCTTTCTTTTTCCAATTTATCCATTTCCTTCTGAGCCTTTTTGGCTTCTTTAAATTCCTGCTCCTGTTTTGCAAGATGTTGCTGGGCTATGGCTAGCGAATCATTGGATTGTTCCATGACCTGTGCGTTTAACACAATGTTGGAAACCAAAATAACGAATAGGGTCAATATTATTTTTTTCATTTTTTTATATTATTATTTTACCTGCAACGTACCTTATTTTAACCTCTGATAGGGGTACTTTTTCTTACGCTAAGATATTAAATTTAGAGGATACACGGACTGGAATTCTTTGGTAATACAAGGGCACATCAAGTGAGCTCATCGCAATCAAACATTAAAATTTACCCAGGCATTTTTGTGTTCAAAACATTGAATAATCCTTTAGACATTGGCAAGTCATAAATATGGAATGCATAGTAGTTTCAAATTGCCTAATTTTGAAATCAAAAAAATAAGGATGCTAACAAATGATACCATAATTGCCATGGCAACTCCCTCAGGTTCAGGAGCTATCGCGGTCGTGCGTATTTCAGGAAAGGGTGCCATTTCCATCACAGCTCCTTTTTTTAGGTCTGTTCGGGGGAAAGATTTGAATAAGCAGAAAAGTCATACGGTACATTTGGGCCATATTTTGGAGGGTGGGCGACTCATTGACGAAGTACTGGTTTCCATTTTTAAAGGACCCCATTCTTACACAGGCGAGGATGTGGTAGAAATTTCATGCCACGGTTCCCCCTATATCATACAGCAGATCATACAGTTATTTCTGAGAAATGGTTGTCGAACCGCAGATGCGGGAGAATTTACCTTAAGGGCTTTCTTAAATGCAAAAATAGATCTTAGTCAGGCCGAAGCGGTAGCAGATTTGATCGCTTCAGATAATGAGGCAAGCCATCAGGTCGCCTTGCAGCAGATGCGGGGTGGATTTAGCAATGAAATCAAAAAACTGCGGGCTGAACTCCTTGATTTTGCCTCCCTAATTGAGCTGGAGCTCGATTTTTCAGAAGAGGACGTCGAATTTGCAGATCGCACACAGTTCAAGGAACTACTTGTAAAAATTCAGTCGCTTCTAAAGGGTTTAATAGATTCTTTTGCGCTGGGCAACGTGATTAAAAATGGAATACCCGTGGCGATTGTCGGCGAACCAAATGTGGGTAAATCAACCTTATTGAAAGCGTTCTTGAACGAAGAAAGGGCGATAGTTTCCGAGATTCCGGGCACTACAAGGGATTCCATTGAAGATGAAGTGAACATCGGGGGAATCGGGTTCCGTTTTATCGACACGGCAGGAATTCGGGAAACAACCGATATTGTGGAGGGAATGGGCATTCGGCGGACTTTTGAAAAAATTGGGCAGGCCGCGGTCATTATGTTCTTATTGGATGCGAAAATGCTCCAGGCCGAGGCTTCAAATTTAACTGGGGAATTAGAAAGCATTAAAAGTAAATATCCAGATAAACCATTGATCATTGTCATCAATAAAGTGGATGTTGTAGACAAACAGATTAAAACGGAGTTCATCCAAGTCCAAAAAGACTTTGATAGGGCACAGATCCATCTTATTTCGGCGAAAACCGGTTTTGGGGTGGAGGACCTCAAAAAAAGACTTTTAACTTTTTTCGATACAGGGGCGCTTAGCAATAATGAAACGATTGTGACCAATACTAGGCACTACAATGCACTTTCAAAGGCCTTAGAGGAAGTTTATAGGGTTAGGCAAGGCATAGAAAATAACGTTTCAGGGGACTTACTAGCCATAGATATCAAGCAGGCTTTGTACCATTTGGGAGAAATTACGGGAGAAATCACCTCAGATGATCTATTGGGCAATATCTTTGCCAATTTTTGCATCGGAAAATAAATAAGTATTTTATTTGGTTCCATATGGTCTTATATGGTTTCATATGGTTGTAAATCAATGAGTTGTTGAAAAGTATTTTTATTTTCTCTTTCTCTTAATCTCCTATTTTCATACATTTATTACACCTTTTTTACACCTCACAAATAATTTTTATTAAAAAGGTGTAAAAATTACACCTCAAAGCTCGTTGTTATGAAAATCAATCTAAAGCAGAAAAAATTAAAAAACGGAAAGTCTAGTTTATTTCTTGAATTCTATAATGGGTATCGCATTGATAAAAACGGGGTCAAAAAGCACCTTAGAAAATTTGAATACTTAAAGCAATATGTTTTTGATAATCCGAAAAATGCAGAGGAAAAGAGAAAAAACAAAGAAATTCTTCAATTAGCCGAAAATATATTAGCGATAAGAAAGGCTGAATACATCCAAGGGAAATACAAAATCAAGAACGATAAGAAGGGCGAGGTAACTTTTTTAGACTATTATGAGCAACTAAAAGAAGACCGCTTTGAAACCAAGGCAAACTATGGGAATTGGGATGCTGCACTAAAACATATCGAAAAATATTGTCCTGCCCATAAACAACTAAAGGATATTGATACCGATTTTGTCAAAGGATTTAAGCGATATCTGAACACCAAAGCCAAAACCAAGAGTGGTACTCCCCTATCCCAAAATTCAAAATATACCTATTTCAACAAATTTAAAGCTGCCTTGCGAGAAGCTTATACAGAAAACTATCTGGAAGAAAATGTATTACGGTCGGTTAAAGGTTTTGAGCAGGGCGAATCAACAAGGGAATATCTAACCTATTCCGAATTACAAGCATTAACACAGGCGAAATGCAAATATCCTGTATTAAAAAAGGCGTTCATATTTAGCTGCCTAACAGGATTGCGATGGAGCGATATAGATAAGTTACGATGGTCTGAGGTACGGGATGAAGATACGGGTTCACGAATTATATTTAGGCAAAAGAAAACAGACGGGCTTGAATACTTATATGTTTCTGAGCAATCAAGAAACCTTTTAGGGAAAAGGGCTAATGAAAGCGACCGAGTTTTCAAAGGACTAAAATATGGTGCAGTCTACAACACAGAAATTCTAAGATGGTGCATGAAGGCGGGGATTACAAAACATATTACATTTCATAGCGCAAGGCATACTAACGCCGTATTACTACTTGAAAACGGAGCCGATATTTACACGGTATCAAAACGCTTGGGGCATCGTGAAATACGAACCACGGAAATTTACACGAAAATCATTGATGAAAAAATGAAGGAGGCTGCGAATTTGATTCCGGAATTAAATCTAGATTTTTAATATAAAATGAGTTCCATAAAAGGTAAATTAACGAAACTACTAAAAGAGACCACGAATGGGACACCCTGGGAATAAGCCTTGTGATTTTATAAAGTAGTCCCGTTAAACGGCCGTTTTATGGGACTGATGGCTTTTCAAAAAGTAGCCATAAAATGATTTTTCCATACTGAGAAATTCTCGATTCGGCAGTATACTACATATCTGCTTATTTTCTAAATTAGACTTGAGTTTGTACCGGTCATTTTGAACAAGGATTGGTTATCACTCGAAAAGGCAATTCACTTTATAGCGAAATGGGTGGCAAGAATATTAAAATGAATGTAGAGACGAATGAAAGTTTTTATATAACCGGTGCCAATGGCCTTCTTGGGTTCCTAAAGGATGATAAAGGCAAAGTAACCAGTTTTAACATTAAGACTGCAGACGGAAATTTTTCCGGAAAGAAACTGGATTAAGGCATCAATTAAAATAAAAACCTCAGTAATGAAACAATTTTTTCTTTTTGATGATGACCATTCTTTTGGTAACGTTACCCTTGGCCCAAACCACAAACAATACATCATTTAATGAGAATCAAACTATGGACGATTTAAAGAAAAAAAGCTGTAATTGCCAAACCTTATAAAAATAAACTGAGATCACTATAGAATGTTTATTACTTATAATGAGTAGATTACTATCTATCTGAAAAATAATATTATTTCAGCATGATACCGGTACTACTTAAAGACCTATCACCCTGCGAACAATTGCGACCCTATGTACGCAAGCATCAGGTATTTCGGTTTATATTTGACAAAGCGGTAACGCCACCTGTCAAATTTCATACTCCCAGGCCGGAACATTGCATTACTTTCTATGTCAGGGATAACCAGAAGTTCAGCTATTTAAATTCAACCGCGATACATACCTATCCCCGATGTGCCATTAATGGAATATATACCGTTCCGCTCTATCGTTATGGAGGGAACGATTTTCTGGCCATAAGGGTCGTACTACAGCCCGCTACGCTGTATCATTTGCTAAAACTTCCGGTAGGTGAATTGACCAACAAATTTTTGGATGCGGAAGATATTTGGGGAAACGATGTGCGTTCAGTTTCCCAAAGATTGAACGAACTGGATGACCTTTCGCAAATGATATCGGTAATCGAAGCGTATTTAGTGGACCAAATAAAAAAAATTGAAAAGTATCTACATCCCATTGATAAGGTGCCGGAATATATTTTGAACAGTAAAAATGATGCGTCGCTCGATTGGCTTGCCGATCAATCCTGTTTAAGCAAGAGACAGTTTATCAGAAAATTTGAAGAGCGAATGGGAATAAGTGCAAAAAAATTCGAGCGTATCATCCGTTTTGATAAGGCCTACCGAATGAAGAACAGTTCCTCTGAATATGATTGGTTGTACATTGCGCTTGCATGCAACTATTATGACTACCAACATATGGTCAAGGATTTTCAGGAATTTACCAGCCTTACACCTCCTTCCTTATATGAACTTGAAAAAAAATCACCTGAACGTAGCTTTGGGCTTTTCGATAAAAACTAAAAGAATGTCACTTTTTTACCATTTTACCATGGATAAATGTTGCTAATTTTGACTTGTTAGTATCATCTTTTATCATCTAAATAAAACACCATGGAACGAAGAAATTTTCTTTCAGCAGGATTATTGGGAGGATTTACGCTGCTTAATCTACCCGCCTTTGCTTCTGCACAGGATGCAAAGGAAAAAGCCAAGGGACAACCTTTTTATATTCCGCCGACCGACCCTCTAAAGCCAGGGCCGGGCAATGTGGACATCCGGACCATCATCCATTCTAAACAAACCGGCAAACAAATTTCCAATGTAGAGGTATCCCTTTCGCCAAAACAAATGGGCCCGGCTCCCCATAAGCACAAGCAACTGGACGAGCTAATGTATGTACTTGAAGGAACCGCTACCGTAATGATCGGGAAAGAAATATATGAAGTGGAGGCTGGCGGCTGGAACTTCCGACCCCATGGGATTATTCATTCTTTTTGGAACGCTTCCGAAAGGCCCTTACGATTTATAGATTTCTTTTTTAACCAAAATTTTGAGGATTATCTCGAAGATCTTTTCCATAAAATAATCCCGGACATGGTAAAAAATAAATTAAACCCTACGAGTCCTGAAATTGCAAAGAGAATTGAAGTGCTTGATAAAAAATTTGGGGTTACATGGTTCAAAAACGAACGCCAGGCCATAGTTGATAAATATGGGTTGAATGGGTAAACTTTATGGGAAAGCAAAAAAAAACACCATGCAGAAGCAATACATAAACCCAGAACCCTTACCCGATTGGAGCGGCATGTTCACCCAAGTGATTGTGATAGAACACCATGGGTTAAAATTTATTTATATTTCAGGGCAAGTGGGTGTGGGCAGCGACAAGCAATTAACAGGTAACGGCAGTTTTCAGGAGCAAACCCGCCAGGCATTGGCCAACCTGCAAACGGCCTTGACGAGTGGAGGAGCAATAGCTCAGGATGTGGTCAAGTTGGTGATTTATGTAGTGAATTATCGGTATGGACAAGCCGCTGTAATTCAGGAGGAATTGCTTAGGGTTTTTCCCGAAGATCATTTACCCGCCTTATCACTTATTGGCGTGGTGGCCCTGGCCGAAGAGCGGTTTTTGATTGAAATTGAGGCCGAGGCGATCGCAAATAGTAATCAATCTATAATTTGATTTTTACAAAGATATCATTGTATTGATACCTATTAAAGAAACCATTGAAGAAAATCAAGAGTTTGTCAATAATCCTGACTGCAAGGATACTATTTACATGACCTTGGATTTCTATAAAAAAGTAGGGTTCAACCCACCGTGGATCAGCCACTATGTGTCGGACGGGACGGCAAGCAACTGGTAGCTGCCGCTGCCTTTAAGGGGAAACCTGTAAACGGAAAGGTAGAAATTGCGTACGGCACAATGGAAAGGTTCAGAAAAAATGGTATAGGTACCAGTGTATGCAAAATGCTGGTAGAACTGGCCTTAAAGACGGATCCCTCGGTCATAATCACGGCCAGGACCTTACCGGAAAAAAATTACTCGACCAGAGTTCTTGAAAAGAACAATTTTGCATTGTTGGGCACGGTCAACGACCCCGAAGACGGGGAAGTATGGGAATGGAAATATGATAAACCGAGGTAAAACCACTTGGGATAAGCGATAATTATTCCGGTTGAAAAACATGTCGATATTCAACGCTATGTGCTATATTAAAGCCACAAAATGGAACTCGACCACATTATCATCTTCTCTCAGAACCACGGCCGGGAAGCGGACGAACTGGTAAAATTCGGATTTACTGAGGGCAGTAATCGCATCCATCCAGGCCAGGGCACAAGAAACCGAAAATTCTATTTTGAAAATTTTTTCCTCGAAATAGTATGGGTAAGTGATGAAACTGAGGTACGGGGCGAATCCACCGCACCAACGGGATTATGGGAACGGGCGAACTACAAAATAAATGGATGTTCCCCGTTCGGTCTGTGCCTGGCTTATTCTTCCGACACGGATGAATTGTTTAAGGGCTCCTTAAAATATAGTCCTGTTTACCTAGCAGAGGGACAGGCATTTTATATCGTCACGAATATGGAGAATCCTTACCTGCCCTGGATCTGTCGTTTGCCGATGGCGGACCGACAGAATTTTGCGAAGGATCCCATAAGCCACAAAGTAGGCATCAGTAGATTAACGAAGGTCAACTTTGGGATTCCGGAGAAGAATTATCAAAACAAGTTTACCGACTTTTTTGAAGATGAACCGGATATTGTTTTTGAGTACGCCGAACACTACCGCATGACACTTGAATTTGACCATGTTAAGAATAGGAATGTTAAAAAATTCAGCCAACTTCCTTTAACAATCAAATATTGAATCGGGGCATAACAAAATTTATGTGCCGTTCAAACGGCAGATTATTTCCTGTTCTGCATTCATAATTTATTGTGAATATGCAAAATGGAGTGGTTTCGTGAAAGGAACAATTTACGGGACCCTCTGCCTCAAATAGACAACTATTTATTAAAGTTGCATCTGGTTAAGCTTCAACTTTAAAAAGTATTCTACAAACAAAGGCAATTGCCCTCCTACTTCTAAAACATCGGTTATGGTATATAATGGGGTGGTCTGTTCATTCCCCAAAATTTATCTTGTTACTAGGCGTGTTGGTTAATTCAGTATCTTAGAAAGAACAACCAACCACTACCTCCTTTATGATC
>JBBKWR010000457.1:0-2778 GCA_037969055.1 Flavobacteriaceae bacterium
TTGGTCAGATACTACACCTATAAGGCCCTGGGTGGCATGGATAAGTCCAACAAACAACTTGAAACTTGTGGATGCGAATATGCATCGATAGGTTTAGAAGAGAGTACCTATCAGATGAAGCGTGCCGTCAAGGCAACAACATTGGGTGATGCCAAAAAATCATTGAACAAGGCACTGGAAACCATGCTTTCAAGTCTTGAGGCTATAGAGAAACATGATCTTCATGTTGAAAATCCCGTAAAAGATTTGCTTGCCATGAATACTGGGGATAATCATAGTATTGTCCTATCCTCACAAAAAACAGAAAAAGAACTCCTTGAGGAACTCATCGACACTACTTTAGAAAAGTATCGCGCTTCACTCGACAAGGTGATTGAAACCGTAGACTGTAATGAGGCACGGGCCTTTGCGGAACGTATTTACAGCAATTGCGAAAAGGAGCTGTTAAAAGCGTCATTATCCGAAGGAAAAAAATATTATAATCTCAAAACCAAGGAGATTACCTCAAAAGCGCTGGCGCGGCTTGGTACTTGTCCCCCTTTTAATTCCAAATAATCATCAGGTGCTACGAAATGGCCCTGTGATGATAAAGGTCTATTTTGATATGGAAATCTTGAATTGGGTACCCCTACTTGCTAGCAAATAATTTTACATCCGTTTCAGTTACTTCCTTGTTGCCCAGAATGATGAGCCTTTCCACTACGTTGCGCAGTTCCCTAATATTGCCGGTCCAATCATAGGCTTGCAACATTTTGATGGCACCCGCGGAGAACGATTTGGGGGCAATGCCTTGTTCAGTGGTAATCTTTTGGGTAAAATGTTCAATCAAAAGGGGAATATCGCTTCTTCGTTCATTTAGCGATGGAACCTTAATTAAAATGACTGCTAATCTGTGATAAAGATCTTCCCTGAACTTGCCTGCCTCAATCTCACTTTGTAGGTTCTTATTTGTGGCGGCAATTATGCGCACATCGACTTTGATGTCTTTATCACTGCCAACCCTTGAAATTTTACTTTCTTGCAACGCCCTTAAAACTTTGGCCTGGGCAGAGAGGCTCATATCTCCAATTTCGTCCAAAAAGATAGTTCCATTATTGGCCGCCTCAAATTTACCTGCACGATCTTTTACTGCCGATGTGAAGGCCCCTTTAACGTGTCCGAACAATTCGCTCTCGATTAATTCGGACGGGATAGCCGCACAGTTGACCTCTATAAATGGGCCGCTATTGCGATGACTTTTTTCGTGTATCCAATGTGCGACAAGTTCCTTGCCCGTTCCATTCGAACCAGTGATCAGTACCCTCGCATCTGTGGGTGCCACCTTTTCTATTATATCCTTGATCCCACTAATTCCTGGGCTCTCACCGATCATTTCATAATTCTTACTAACCTTTTTCTTAAGAATGATATTTTCAACAACCAGTTCCTTTCGGTCGAGCGCATTGCGTACGGTGGTTAGCAATCGGTTCAAGTCAGGCGGTTTGGAGATATAGTCAAAGGCACCTGCGCGCATCGTATTTACCGCGGTATCAAGATCGCCGTGTCCGGAAATCATAATGAAGGGGATTTCTGGTTTTATCTTTCTCGCCGCCTCCAACACTTCAACGCCATCCATTTTTGGCATTTTTATGTCGCAGAGGACCAGATCAAAATCGCTGTTCTTAATTATTTCTAGGCCTTTAAGTCCGTCTTCAGCTTCCTCAACCTTATAGCTTTCGTTCTCTTCCGAAAGGATTTTGACCAATACCCTTCTGATGGCGGCTTCATCTTCAATTACTAAAATTCTTGACATAGTTTACTTTTTATAGCCCAATTCTAAATCCTGTCCTAAAATAAAGACTGCTGTTATCGTTTAATATAAATACATCATTTCGCTCGTTATCCCTTAAAACGCCCTTTTGAAACAAGGTATGCCCAATATAAGCATATAGTCCCATTACCTTAGTAATATTGTATTGATATCCTAGGGTGACCAGCGCAGCGGATGAAGATATTGTGGATGCAAATCCTGTATCCGGTAATACAAGGGTATTTTGCAGGTTTACGTAATAACCATCTAAAATAAACTCGGTCTGAAAGGTATGTCTATCCAAATAATGATATTTCATCCCTGATTTGGGCGCACCTACCACATAGGTCCAATTGGGATGGAATCGTTTCTCGTAATATATTATTGGCAAGGGTATGCGCAAGGCCACAGTTGAATTATAGGCTATCCCTAATACCAAACGCATGGGTTTATCGATATTTTGTCTATCCTTTAAAGCTCCGATCGTCGCGTTTACGGAGAAATCACCATTCTCTGGGCCATTGATTAAGGTAGATGACAAACGTGGCGTTAGGACCCCAACAAACCTCCAATCACTATTGTATTTGTACACATAGGCCATATTGAAATCTACCACATGAAATTTCTTGGGTCCTTGTTCCATAAATGGATTGTTCAAGGGAAGATCGTAGACAAGTCGGTTATATTCGCCCCCAATTATAATGGCATTGGAGTCTTTTACTTTAATCGGAAGGTTGGCCACTAATTTGATGCGCGATAATTGGGCCTCAGACGCATTTTTAGGCATCAACATATATTCGGCCCTAAAGATATCAGGCGTTTGGGCGCTACAATATAATGAGGCATTGAGTATTAAAAATATCACCCCAAGCCTTAATCGTGTCCCATTCCCCATTCCTCCTTTGTGTTTTTAATGGTGGTATGTTCAAACGGACCATGTTGATATATGTGTACATCGCGTTGTGGGAACGGTATTGTTACACCTTCAT